>JAZTZC010000489.1:0-16306 GCA_045637265.1 Eubacteriales bacterium
TCATGACCGACGAAGACAACTTCTATAACCACCATCTTGGCACACAGGCACTGGAAAAGCCCCACGACAACCAGTACCGCGCCCTGTTCTCCGACGGACACGGTCTGTTCTTCTGGACGAGAATGGACGAAGTCACGACGCTGCGCGGCATGGAAACCGACTTCGGTATTCTGCCCACGCCCAAGTACGATGAAGCACAGGAGAACTACATCAGCTTCGTTTCCCAGCACATTATGGGTCTGATGTCTGTTCCCGCAGCCGCATCCAATCTGGAACGTACCGGTACGATTCTGGAAGCACTTGCTGCGGAATCCTACTACACGCTGACACCTGCATACTATGAAGTCGCGCTGAAGACCAAGGGCTCCCGTGACGACGCATCTGCGGAAATGCTCGATACCATCTTTGCCAACCGTGTCTATGACCTCGGTGAATACTTCAACTTCGGTTCGATCTTTGATTCGATCAACACCGTCTGCCAGAACAAGTCCAAGGGTATGGCATCCGAATACGAAAAGAAGGCATCTGCGTTTACCAAAGCACTGGATAAGTGGGTCGAGGAAATCGAAGGTCTGGAATAATATCCGCATGGAATTTGGGAGAAAGAACACATGGAAACGCTGAACAGAAAACTTCGCATCGGTGTCTTTGGCGGTGCACGCGGAAGAACGATGATCGATGTTCTGCTGAATCATCCCGATGCGGAATTGGTTGCGGTTTGTGACAAATTCACGCCGCTTCTGGACAGTGCAAAGGAAGCCGCACGGGAAAACGGCATGGACATTGCCGTTTATGAAACATTTGATGCATTCATCAAGCACGATATGGATGCGGTCGTTTTAGCAAACTACGCAACCGAACACGCGACTTATGCCATCAAGTGTATGCGTGCCGGCAAGCATGTCCTCTCCGAGGTACTTCCGTGTGAAACGATGGCACAGGCGGTCGAACTGATCGAAACCGTTGAGGACACGGGTCTTGTTTACGCGTATGCCGAAAACTACTGCTATATGACGCACACGTTCGAGATGTGGCGCAGATATAAGACAGGGGAAATCGGCGATGTCATGTACGGCGAGGGCGAATACATCCACGACTGTTCCGCCATCTGGCCGTCGATCACATACGGTGAACGCAACCATTGGCGCAATCTTCTGACCCCGACCTTCTACTGCACGCATTCGCTCGGTCCGCTGATCACGATCACGGGTCTGCGTCCTATCCGCGTTGTCGGTTTTGAAATGAATCATCCCGAGGAAATGCGATCGCTTGGTCTGATCGGCGGATCTGCGGGTCTGGAAATTGTCACGCTGGAAAACGGCGCGATCATGAAGAGTGTTCATGGATATATGAAGCGCGAACCCGGTTCTGTCAACTATGAGCTGTACTGCACCAAGGGTATGATGGAAACGGGCAGACTCGATCCGCTCGAACCGCTCAACGTGTACAAGGAAAGCGATCAGCGCTGTATCGGAGACTGGGAGCACTACACGCCCGAGCCGAAGATTGCGGCAGAAGAAGCAAAGATGTACGACGGTCACGGCGGCTCCGACTTCTATTCCACGCACTTCTTCATTGAAAAGATTCTCGGCAGACCGAACGGCGATTGGTCGATCGATGTCTATACCGCTGTCGATATGGGCATCTGCGGACTGCTTGCTCATCGCTCTCTTTTGAACGGCAATATCCCGATGGAAGTTCCGAACCTGCGCAACAAAGAAGAGCGCGATGCATGGCGAAATGACAACGCCTGTACCAACCCCGAGGTCGCAGGAGATCAGCTGCTGCCGGCATCGTCCTATCCGCTCGACGAACCGATTCCGGATTCTGTCTATGACTATGTCAGACAGCTTTGGCTGGAGGATAAAAACGCATAACAAAATAAGAAACCGTTCCTGTCTATGGAGCGGTTTCTTTGTATTTATGCGGTTGTTTCATCGGTCGATATCTGATTGCACCGATTGACGTATATTTTCTGATACTCAGCAAGCATGGTACACGGATAATCCGCGCAGTCGGCACAATGGGTTGCACCATGCCGGTCGGCACATGCAGTAAACGGACAGTCGCGGCAGAGCGTAAAAACGTCTCCCGACCGACAGCCGAGACAATGAAAGGTATCAAGTGGCAGATCGGTGGAAAATGTGTCGCGGTAGAACTGTTTTGATTCCTGCCGCAGATGTTCATCGTCACGGACGGTCGCAAGATAAATCTTACAGCGGGAACAGTCGTGACCGCAGCAGCCATGGGGATGTGTCAGCGCTTCCATCGGAATTACGATTCCGCGAGATTCAGCATAGCGAGGATTTCGGCGGCATTGGTATCGGGCTTGACCTTGGGCATGACCGCCTCGATCACGCCGTTCTCGTCGATCAGATACGTCGAGCGGACAACACCCATGCCGACCTTGCCAGCCATCTTCTTTTCCTGCCAGCCACCGTAGGCTTCAATGGCGATGCGGTCGGGGTCAGATAACAGGACAAACGGCAGATTGTACTTCTCAGCAAACTTGACATGAGAGGCAACGCTGTCGCGGCTGATACCGATGACGGCGATGTTACTCGCACGGAATGCATCATACGATGCCGCAAACGCACATGCCTGACGGGTACATCCGGGTGTGTTGTCCTTGGGATAAAAATAGAGTACGACCTTCTTTCCGCGGAAATCGGAGAGGGAAACGGCATTGCCGTCCTTGTCGGAGAGGGTAAAATCGGGGGCTTTCATTCCTTTTTCGAGCATAACGAAATTCTCCTTCTGGTATTTGATGTATTCATTATATCACAGTTTGCAAAAATTACAAGAGAAAATGCAAATTTTTCGGAAAACATACTTGACAAATCTGTCTATTCGTGATAGACTATAGAAAACGAGATGTCTACTATCAATAGACAGAAGGAGGGTATCTATGACCGATTATATTTTAGGTGCTGTGGAAAGCCGTTTTGCGGACATCGTCTGGGAGCATGCGCCGATGACAACGGCAGAGCTGGTAAAACGGTGCTCCGATTTGCTGACATGGAAACGCACAACGACGTATACCGTACTCAAAAAGCTGTGTGAGCACGGATTTTTCCGATTGGAGGACGGTGAGGTGACCGTTGTGACAACGAAAGAGGAGTACGACGCCGACCGAAGCGAAAAGTACATTGCGGAGTCGTTTTCGGGTTCTCTTCCTGCATTCATTGCGGCATTCACAAAGAAAAAGACGCTGACGGAGGAGGAAATTGCCGAAATCCGCGCGATGATTGACGGGAAGGGGAGGGAATAAACGATGTCTGCTTTTTTGATGAAACTGCTTAACATGAGTTTGACGGCAACAGTCGTACTTGCGGTAATTCTGCTTCTGCGCGCACTGCTGATGAACCATGTTCCGCGCCGCGGACTGCTTTGGCTGTGGATTGCTGCGGCATTGGCACTCGTTTGGCCGCTGCGTCCGGTATCACCTTTGAGTATTTGGAACACATCAGATTTGCTTTTCCATACCGCTTATGTGTCATCCGATGTTCAGTCAACCGAACAGGAAATTGATCTCTTGCATTCCGAGGAAACATTTACCGTTGACGAATACTCTTTTTTATCCGCGCCTGTCGGAACAGGAGAACCGCTCGAAATACCGACGGATGGTTCGACGGATTACATCCATGATATCCCTTGGCAAGAACCGGCGCAGGAAAACATTTACCGCGATATTCCCGCCGTGGAATATCCGCTTGAAACACAGCCGCATACCGCCTCACGTGTTGAGTGGCAGTTTATCTTCTTTGTACTGTGGAGTACGGGCGTGATAGTCATGGCAATTTACGCATTGGTGCGGTATGCGCAGATCAAGCACCGCGTTGCCGTATCTGTTCCGTTTGTGGACGGCGCGTATCTGTGTGATGCCATCGACACGCCGTTTGTGCTCGGATTCTTCCAACCGAAAATCTATTTGCCGTCGTCGCTTGCAGAGGGGGATTTCGTTCCTGTCATCATGCATGAAAGAGCGCACATTGCACGCGGCGATCACCTCTTCAAAGCGATTGGATGGTGGATTCTGACCGCGCACTGGTTTCATCCACTGGTTTGGGTGTGCTATCATTGCTTCTGCTCTGACCTCGAATTTGCCTGTGATGAGCGTGCGGTGAAGAATCTCGGCATGGACGAACGCCGTTCCTATGCCGAAGCACTCCTGTCGTGCAGTATCGGTGCGAAACGATCGCTTGCCCTTTCTCATCCGCTGGCATTCGGGGAAATCAAAGTCAAGGAGCGGATTTCGTCGGTGCTGACTTATAAGGAATCGGGCGTACTTCGCAGCTGTGTGCCGCTGCTGCTTCTGCCGATCTTGGTTGGAGTGTTTTTGACCGATGCGCCGAACGATATCCGTGATCTCTTTGAACAGCACAATTACGGTATCGTGAAAATGGAAAAACAGCAGTCGTATACCGTTTTCATTCCCACAGCGGCTTTGACCGACGATATCTATTCCGAGGGCGGTCGGGAATATACACCGTATGAGTTCATTCTGTACCGATATGCACCGACGACGATGTATCTGTCAAAAATCGCGCCGGTCAACGGAGAAGATGATCTCATGTGGGTGTTCTTCTCGTTTGACTATAACGATCTTGGACGGGAAGGGGTACTCACAACGATCAACAAGCCGATTTATGACGGTACGAGGTATGATGGTATGTCTACGTCATTTCCGGGAGATCGGATGGACGTATATGACATTGATGGGACACATCTTGGTACAGCAGAAATTGGTGCGTTTGAAGTGGGGAATACGGTTGGCTTTTATGTTGACCGTGCGGCACTGGAAAACGCCAAAGGATGTCTCTCGTTTACCGTCAGAGGGTTTGTCGATCTGTGGTATCGCCGCGGTGATGCTGTTGATGAATCCGACATGATTGTCACCAAAGGCGGTGTTGTCGGTCCCGACTGCGTCGAAATGTACGTCAACAACTATGACAACCAACCGATCGATCTTACCCTCGCTCTGGAAGCCTTCCCTGATGCATCTCTCTACGCTGATGCGATGAATATCTATATGGTTGAGGACGACAAAAAACATTGGATTCTCTCCGGCATGCCCGTGCGGAATATTTACTTATCCGACCTGACAGGCGACGGCAAACCCGAATTCTGCGCAACAGTCTACTGGGGTGTTCGGGTATGATCGACAGTCATATTGTCGTTTACGACTATGTAAACAAGAAAGAATACACCCTTTGGGAGCGCGGGACGTTTGACTATCGTCTCGAAATGGAAAACAACACGCTGTATGCCGTAATGACGGACTACAACACCAGAGGGGAGCTGTACCGCGATGTGCTGATGCTGATTCCGACGGGCGATGATTACGCGCTGTCGATGGGCGAACCGAATCCCGAGGGTGTGTTGTTTGACCTTTACAAACACGCGGAGGTTTATGTTCCCGAGCGGTGCATCTATATGACACCGCTGTCCTCCTCGATTTCCATCGGCGGCGATACGGGATATCGGTATCTGACCGACCCCGAGCAGAATTCCTTCTGTCAGATCCACCGCGATACTGGCAGCATTCAGATGGTCGGTTCTCTGCTCGGCGGCTGGAAGGACTTCCCGTGGACGGATGAGGAATGGGCAGAACTGTTCACGATCGGAGCGATGAAAGATATGTCGATCAGCGAGATCTATTCCGCGCGTAAAGCATTGTCGCTTAGCGCTGACCAGTATCTTCTTTCGATGAACGACGAGCTGTGGCTGATGAAAGTCAGCAAGCATCCCGACGGATCGGAATATGTATGGAGTATCCACGAGCTGGTTCCCGAATCGCAGAAGGGGTTTGCCTATTACCGCTATATGCCAGCAGTGTCCGCACTGCCGCCGTATCTGAACATCTTCTTTGACCTGCCCGGTGATATGAACATTTCTGCGTACTGTCGTGAAACCGCGCTTGCAAGTGTGCCGGCAGAAGGTTGGGCGACGGAATGGAATCAAAGCTGGAGCAATGACGACGGCGAGATGCAGGTCTGCTGGAGTCCGAATGAACGATTAGACGGGTTTATTCCGGGCGGCGTCTCGCAGGCAAGCATCACCTTCACGGCATTGAGTGATGACAATACACGCTACTGCGCCGGAACAATCTATATCACCCGCGACGACGATATCACCGATGCATGGGACAATTGGTATCGCGTGACCGTTGTCGGGCAAGGTCTGACGGTGTCAACCGACGACAGCGGCTTTGGTGCTGTCGTTCATTGGAGTGGCGACGGGGTAACAATTGAATAATATGATGTGGAAACCGTTTTCTGTCAGAGAAAGCGGTTTCTTTTTTTGTCTTATCCTCTTGACAAAGCAAAGATACTATGATATACTATGCATAGATAACCGAGGTAACAAAAGTGAGGAGGAATATCTGTATGAAAAAATTCCGGCTATCTGATCATATCATGCCGCGGCGCATCGTGCGCTATTTTCCGTGGCTGGCTGCACAGTCGATCATATGGTATGTGGTGTTCAAGATCACAGCCGTTGTGTGGCGATCCGTCATGATCGCACTCAAGCAGATTAATTTCCATCTGCAATGGGTCATCGTGTTCTCTCTTGTCGTGCTGACGGCATCGTTTCTTACGTTTTGGGAGGCGGTGCGGCTGGCAAGAGATTCTACGGTACGCATGGATTTTATGGCATCGATTTCCGACGGCTCCTACGACACGAAAAAAGATATGCACCTGATTCTGCACTCTGATGAGCCGTGGAATGACACCGCCATTGTGTCCGTGCTTTACTTGCTTTTGTATATTTACCGACTGTTTCGATTTTGGTATATGGATATGATCAATCCTGATCTGACGCTTGCGCAGGTCAACACCCATATATTGGAGATTGGTATCGTCAATTTTATTTGCTTGCTGTTGTTTATCGTCTTCTATGCCGTCACGCATATTATGTTCACTGTGATGGTACATCGCCGATGGAGCGAAGACCGTATGCGCACAACAGAGACTCCGGCGGCGGAAAAGAAAGCATATATGTAATCTGTTTTTGAAAATCAAATTGGATACATCACAAAATTACATCATGAAAAAGGAGAAATCATCATGACAATCAACAAGGAATTAACCAAAGGCAGTACCGCGCTTCTGGTGTTAAGCGTACTTTCGGAGCAGGAAATGTACGGCTATCAGATGATCGGGGAAATCAACCGCCGCTCGGACAATGTGTTCCGCATGAAGGAGGGTACACTCTATCCGATCCTGCACGCGATGGTCGCAGACGGACTGCTCGAATCGTACGATGCCAAGAGTGAGACGGGACGCGACCGCAAGTATTATCGCATTACAGCCGCAGGGAGCTTGCAGCTGAAAGCCCGCCGCGAGGAATGGCAGGTTTTCACCGGTGCTGTCAACCGGGTCATCCGCGAGGAGATGTGATATGGCAGCAGAGGTCTGCTTTGATCTTGACCGCGAGCTTCGCCGTCTGACCACTCGTCTGACAAAGGACATCCGCTCCAAATCTGAAAAATCCGCTGTCGCCCGTGAATATGAAGACCACATCCGTGACGCGATGCAGAATTACATGCTCGGCGGGATGCGGGAGGAAGAAGCCTTCGCCGCGGCGATGGAAGACCTTGGCGACATTGACGAAATTGCCGTTTTGCTTGGGGATGTGCACAACCGGGATGAGGTTCCCGAGGATGTCGGATGGAAACTTGATCGGCGGAAGATCATCGGTATCGTGATTGCGGCGGTGCTTTTGGACGTTGCGATTCTGTCACAAAATACGGGATTGCTGTTGGTTTTGCTGTTGATTCCGCTGACGGCACTTCTGGTTTATCTTCGTGCGATGGTCAAACGGAGCATTGCAATCGGACGCATCCGCGGTTACGCAAAAAAGCACGGAATGATATGTCATATCTCCTGCAGTGCGGTTACATCGCTCTGGCTGTATGCCGATCACGCGGATATTACGTTGGAAAATCAGCAGCAGTATTATAAAATCCGCTTTCTGCCGTGTGTTCAGCCGAAGACTGTTCTGCATTTTGTAGGACGGAATCTGTATACAACAACGCAGGTGCACGGCGCATCTCCGATTGCCGCCGAGCAGTTTTCCGCCGGTTGGCAGTTGTTCAGACCGAAAAATATCAAAAAGTTCAGCAAAACAGGTTTGGCAGAGATCTCGTTTACCGTGCAGGGTGATTTGTATGGACTCCCGACCTTGGAACGCCGTCATGATCCGCGGGATAAGGAAATTCATGAAGTGCTGATCTTCAATCCAGTACCGATGCGTGTGTTCTATCGCGAAGGAACAACCGAAGTGGAGCTTGTCGGTGGAGAACAAAAGGACGGTGTGTGGCTGCATGATATTGTCAGCTTCGGCTCAATGCTGGAACGCATGAGTCAATTGTGAGAGGAGAATTATTATATGTTAAATTGCTTTGACCTTGACCGTGAAATTAAAAAACTGACTGCGCAATTAACAAAAGATATCCGCTCCAAATCCGAAAAATCTGCTGTCGCGCGGGAATATGAAGACCACATTTATGATGCGATGCAGAACTATATGCTCGGCGGGATGCGGGAGGAAGCGGCATTTCGTGCGGCTTGCGACGATCTCGGCGATATTGACGAAATCGCCGCAACGCTCGGGGATGTCCACAATCAGGACAAAATCCCAGCTGATGTACGCCGGGAGAACATTCTGCGCTGGAGCATCATCGGCGTTGTCAGTATCACGCTGTACGGTTTACTTCTGTGGGCGTGGGACATCTTTGTTCTGCAGATGACACTACTGATCGTCGGCATCATCCTTGCAATCAACCTCATCATCCTGTCCTCGGCATATCACAAACGCCGTCGCGCGATGAAAACTGTCCGCCGGTACGCAAAAGAGAATGGCTATCAGATACAGGCAAACCGCACGGTTTACACGTCCATTCTGTATGCCGCAGACAAGCCGTCTGTGATTTTGGAAAATGACACACAATATATCAAGGTTCGTTTTCTCGCGACCCTGCACAAAAATCGCGTTCTGCATTTTCTTGGGCGGAATGTCTATACAACTGCCACACAAAGCGGTATGTTAGCGATGCCTACACCTTTTGGTGTCGGATTTCACTCTGCGGCATGGATGCGCTTTATGCCTATGAAAACAAGGTTGGTTGAAATATCAGAAGAGATTCCGATCGATGCAGTTACATTGCCAACCTTGGAACGCCGCCATGATCCACGGGATAAGGAAGTCCACGAAGTTCTGATCTTCAATCCTGCGCCGATGCGTGCGTTTTACCGAGAGGGAACAACGGAAGTAGAACTGCTTGGCGGAGAACAGAAGGACGGTGTGTGGCTGCATGATATTGTGAGTTTCGGAACGATGCTGCGGAAATTGAAAGGAGATTTATAATGAAACGATATTTTACGACTCTTTTAGCACTATTACTGACAACCTCGTTTGTAGGTTGTGTGGGTAACACGACTTCCGATGTGTCGGATTCCGTTGGAACTTCTGCTGGGACAGAACCACCCCTGGAAAGCGGTGAGCTTCTGATTTGGTACGATACCTGCAGCAAAGACTATATGATGGGTCTGATTACAGAATTTCAAAAGGAATATCCGGAAATTGAAGTAATCACCGAGGATTATTCCGATATGATCATTCCCGATTACCGCACCAAACTCGCAGGAGAACTGATGGCAGGCGGAGGACCGGATATTGTCCTTTCCAAGTATGATAACAATAACATTGTACAGAATCTGACGAAGCTTCTGCAGAACGGCATTTTTCTTGATGTCAATACCCTTGGTGTGGATTTTTCGGACTGCAATCAGGCGGTGCTTGCATCGGGCGTGTATGAAGGCGGACAGTATATGGTTCCGCTGAATTATAGTCTTGGGTTCCTTTTGTCATCCCAAGAACGCATCGACGATTATGGTCTTGTGTGTGACGGTGATCTTGCTTCCTTTGCCGATTCTCTTTCCTCGGTTTACAATGCGGGGAATCTGGTGTTTTCCGATATTTTCACGATTGAGTTTTTGTATTTTCAGAATGGTATGTCGCTGATGGATTATGAGAATCAGACACTGAATGCATCCGAGGAAGAACTGGAACAGTTGAAACAAGCAGCCGAAGCTTACGATAAGCTTTTCCCGCGTATTTTTACGGATAACAATGCTTTGGCGGAGTACCAGTTGTTTATAAGACGACTTCATGAATATGACGGTTCTCTCCCCAATGCCTTCTTTTCCAAGGATTTGACGCTTTATTGCTCTCCCGGACTTGTTGGCTCGTATGATGATATCAGACTGATGAGGCCTGTATGTGAGGAGCTTCAGAAGCAGGGACAAACGCCGTATCTGACAAGACTTCCTACCGTCGACGGCGACGCCCCCTCTCCTGTTCCGAACTGGTTTTTGTTGGTCAACAGCAAAACAGAACATACAAGAGAAGCGGCTTGCTTTATCCAAAGTGCGATTGGTATGGATTCCCAGTATGAGGTTTCCGGCAAAGCTGCGATTACCATCAACAACGATCTGATTGAATGTATGAGAGCATACTACTGCGACGGTGTCAAGGATGCAAACTATGTATTCCCGGAGCATAACATCCCGGAGGATGTATGCAAGTATTAC
Source organism: Eubacteriales bacterium (assembly GCA_045637265.1). Lineage (GTDB taxonomy): Bacteria > Bacillota > Clostridia > Oscillospirales > CAG-272 > RGIG3925. The sequence continues at coordinate 10,599 of JAZTZC010000489.1, forward strand.
TTTGACCAGATTGATTCCATGCAGCCCGGTGTTTATGCCGATGTGCAGACCATGGGACATCTTTTCGGTGTCTTCCGTGAATATCTGACAGGTACGGAGTTTGATGTTGCTTATGACCATGCAAAAAACAATGTATCGTTTTATTTATCGGAATAAGAGCCGCATGATCGGTATGCTGCTGCTTGCACCATATCTGATCGGTGTTGCGATTCTGATTCTGTATCCGCTGTCACAAACCGTGATCCATTCGTTCACGGATACGATTGATGGAGAGCAGTTTGTCGGTATCCAAAATTTCCTTTCCATGAAAGACAGCCGTGCGTTTCAGTCCGCCGTCAGCAATTCAGCGATTTTCTATCTGATCTCCCTGCCGCTGATGGTGATACTGCCGCTGATCGGTGCGGTGCTGTATACACAGAACAGACGGCTGGACGGACTGTTTCACCACACGGTGTTCCTCTCGATTCTGCTTCCGACAGCCGCGCTGATGCAGTTTGCTGATCTGCTGTTTTCAGAGGTTGGTATGTTCACAGAAAGCCTGTGTGCGCTGTTTGACCTGCCGGCAGGATCGCTGTATGATACACCCCTTGCGCGTCCGCTGCTGATATTCCTGTTTTTATTTAAGTACGGCGGCTACAATGCGCTGGTATATTATGCGGCGATCCGACAGATTCCCGAGGAACGGTATGAAAGTGCGAAAATGGACGGTGCGGGAAAGCTCGCGTGCTTCCGTTATATCACGCTGCCTGCACTTCGCCCGGCCTTTCCGACTGTGCTTCTGCTGTCGGTTCTCAACTCCTACAAGGTATACCGCGAAGCCTTTCAGATCGGCGGGTATTATCCGCATGACAGTATTTATCTGATACAGCATTACATCCACAACAATTTTCTCAACATGAACTATACAAGACTTTGCTGTATTTCCGTGCTGTTGTTGTGTGTCGGTATCGGTGCGGCAATCATCTGCGGTATTCTGTATCGCGCGGGGGAGGGTGCCAATGAAACATAACGTGTCTTCTGTCGTAAAAGGGACAGTGGGACTTCTGATTCTGCTTGTTCTGCTGTTCCCGTTGATCTGTACTGCCGCATTATCTGTTTTTTCACCGACCGACCTTGGATTCTATTATTTTCACGGAAATACCATTGACAGCTTGAAACTGATCCCCGACAATTTCACCCTCGCACAGTATGCACAGGCACTGCTTTACAACACCGACTATACACGCGCGTTTACCAACTCGGTTTTGTATACCACGCTGACGGTACTGCTTGCCGCCGTCACAGCACTTCCCGCCGCATATGCACTGGTGTTCTGTCGTCTGCGGTCACGGAAAATCATTCTGGTGCTGCTGTTTGCAATTATGGTTCTGCCAATTCAGGCAGTCGAGATTCCGCAGTGGCTGATGATGCGGAAATGGGGATTGCTTGGAAGTGATGCATCGATCATTCTGACTGGTGTGATTGAGCCGTTTGACGTTCTCTTATTGACGATCTTCTTTTCTGCCGTTCCCCGCGAAACTCTGGAAGCGGCGGCGGTGGACGGTGCGGGAATCCTCCGCACGATGGTCAGAATCGTCTTTCCGCAGGCAATGCACGGGATTGTGCTGATGTTTTTACTGAAATTCATTCAGATATGGAATATGACAGAACAGCCGGTATTGTTTCTCGATGACACCACGCATCAGCCGCTGTCGGTCATGCTGTCGTCCCTTTGTGAAGCAGACGCCGCGTCTGCGTTTGGATTCAGCATGGTTTTCCTGCTGCCGCCGCTTCTGCTGTACGGTATGTTTGGTGACCGAACACAGCACGCGATTCCATACAATATCCAAAAGTGAGGATTGAACCATGAAACGTATCATAAAAATTGTTTGTCTTGTTTTGGTTTTGTTGATTGTCGCCGCCGCGTATTTTTCAAGAACGCTTGAGAATCTGACGCTGACCGAAGTGGAGCTCATTTCCCATCACACGGGAACCTTGACGTTCAAGGATGAATCGTATATTCCCGAAATCGTTCGTGTCCGCTGTGTCGGAGATATTGTGCTGGAGGACATTTATGTCGGAAACGGTGAAAATGTGAAGGTCGGTGATCCGATTGCAAGCGTTTATCCGGCGGCTCTTGACCGAGCATTGGAGTCCGATGATCTGACGACTGACGAGCGAAGCTGGTACGCCGAAATTCGGGAAAACGGGTATCGGATCACAGCCGCAGCTGACGGATTTGTCGTTCATGTCCCGCCAAGTCCCGACGATGCTCTGACAGCGGAAGCTGTTCTCTATAAGTATATCCCCGCCGATGTACCGCTCGAGATGACATACAGCGAAGCATATGATGTCATTGTTCCGATGCGAGCACTCTCACCGACCGAGGAGGACGGAAAATATCTGATTTATTATGCGGAACCTCTGACGGGTCGCGGGGAAGCAGGACAGTATACGGTACTGATGCAGGAAGTCCGTGTCCTTGCAACGGATGGAGAATATGCGGCACTCGATACTGTTGTTTGGGACGGACGGAAAATCATTGTTCCGGCGGAGGAGATGCTGTACCATCAGCAAAAGGTCAGAGGGAAGTAAGTCTTTCCCCTTGATTTTTCTCCTCATTCGTGCTATAATGAAGAAAACCACGAATCGAGGGAACCACCATGAACCTGAAAACCACCGAATTCAAACGCAAATTTTCCATGTCCATGTACAAGAACCTGCGTCTTGCCATGGCGGAAATGTCCTTTGCAAAGGATTTTGTCAATGACACACGCGGGGATCTGTACCCGCTTCTGCACAAAGACGAGGACTGCCGGGAGGTCGTCGCCAACCACCGTTATACTGTGTCGGGCGGCGAGGTACAGCGGTATCTCTGTCAGCTTTTCCCGTATGCGACGTATGAGGTGGTGGCGGTGGGCAAAAAATCCGGATTTGTGTTCCGTCTGCCGAACGCCGAGGCATCGGTGTATCTGTCCGACGGGCAGGTGGTGTTCTGTGGCTCGGACGGCTGCAAAACATATCCCATGCCGGATCCGAGGAGTGCCGATCTGATCGTTTCTCTCCGTCCCGGTGCATTTGATATCTATACCCGCGTAGATAACAGTGCTGTGTTTGTGACGACATTCTCCGATCCCGCTTTTGCCGATTCCAACGACCAGCGGCTGTTCTGTGATGGCTATGTCTCGCTGATTTCAGCCGACTGCACGGTGTACGCGGTTTCCTCGTATATCGACAACGGCGTTTCGATTGCCGATATACGCCCGATCAGCTATGAGAACGGCGCGGTTATGGTCGAGGACGGAAAGATTTATCTGACCGCGTCCATCCGTATGCAGGCGGAAATGTTTCAGGGTATTTTCTCGTGGGTGCCGGGAACCGCGGAATTTGCTTTAACAGGTGCTCTGTTCTACGACAGCGGCGACGGAAAATGGTGCGGGGATGTTGCGGCATCGCTGCTTTATCACCGTGAGCAGAAGCGGTGGCTGCTCTGGGTCTGTGCGTTCTCCCACGGACATATCCTCGGACATGCATCCTTTGAAGGTGATGTGCGCCATGGTGTCAATGTGGTCGATATTACCTTGATGCCAAAGGGAACAGAGAATGACAACCACTGGGACTTCCTCGGATTCGGCGCGGATGAAGACCCCGATTTCTTCTATGATGCAGAAAGTGACCGCTGGATGATGGCGATCTGCCGCTCTGACCCAGAGAACGGCGGCAAGTATCGCTATGCGTTTTTCTCCTCCGATAAGCCCTTTGACGGTTACACGCTGATCGGACGCGGATATCCGGGCGCGGAAACAGGCGGCTCGTTTGTCCGAGTGGATAGAAAACAGTATTTTATCTGCGGCAACGACTTCAATCTGACCTCCAATTACCGCATTTACGATGAAAGCGGTATGACGGAAGCACACTTCAATTTCCCCGATGGCGGTTTCCGCGGCTGGGGTACAGTCATCCCGGTCAAGCAGGGAACCAGAACGCGCTATTACTGGCTGACCTTTGACAGACATAAAGGAAGCGACTACAACTGGAGCTACGGCAATCTCTACTGCTTTGAGGGTTACGATTTCTAAAGAAAACAGCACCGCCTGTGAGGAGATTTTCCTCATGGGCGGTGCTGAATGTTTTATTTTTTTCGACAGATACTCTGTAATAACACCGAGCAGCAAAGACACAAACACATCGGAACGACAGCATATCCTGCATTGACCGCACCGTCATTTGCAAGCACATATCCCGCGCCAACAAAGCAGAGGACGGCGAACACGGTGGTCAGAATCATCAGAATGATGCGAATCGTCTTCATTCGCTGTCACCCCCATCGTTGGCTGCGGCATGCGCCTCGGGATGCAGATATAAAACGGTGGTCTTGTCCTCCATGAACGGAAGGAAATCTGCGATATCGCCGTCAATGATCTCTGTCTGACGGAGGACGGTAACTTTTGTGCCAAAGGTAATCAAAATCAGATCTTCTTCTTCGATGATGTATTCCATCGCGGTGTATGCAACGACCTCTTCCGAGCCGTTCGGCGTGGTCATTGTCATGGCTTCCTCGTCAAACGACAGCGTTGGTGCGCCCGATTCCTGCGCACGATTGAGCTGGTTCAGAAGCTGACGGGCAGAAGCTTCATATCGCCGCATCATCTTTTCCTCCGCGGAGACATACTTGCCGAAAAGCCGTTTCAGTCCCATCAGCACGGCAATCGCACCGACGATCAGCGGGACTGTCAGCTTGCCCGGTTCCATGATACCGGGAACAACCAGGAAAATACCGAGTGCCAGAAATACGATTCCCCACAGACGGTGGCGGATGGCGGCGGCTTTTTCGCGGGAAGCCTTCTTTTCGGGCGTGTCTTTTGCGGCGGCGCGGTCTGCCTGCTCCCACATTGCTGGATATTTGAGCCGCGAGAGGGAATCGATGCGCGTTTTCAGTGCATGTGCCATCTGCGGCAGCAGTGCTTCATCAAGCGGCGCACGGGTAAATACAAATGCCATTGCGTTCATTCTCCTTTCTTTGCGCGGAACGGGCAGCGGATGATCGGGTCTTTGGTTGTGTCGAGCGGATGGAAGCACGAGCAGCAGCCCGTACATCCCGATTTACCGCCGTTTTCAATGACACGGACAACGTCGGGGTTATGCAAAAACGGACGTGACATCGAAACCGCGACCGCACCTGCATCAAACAGCGCGTCCATGTCGTCACCTGAGCGGATACCGCCGACGGCAATCAAGGGAAGATCGGTTTCTGTTTTCAGACGGCGGATGTTGTCAAGAAAATACGGGGATGTCGGAACACCGCGGCGTGCACTGTCATAGCCGGAGATCTCCGCGGCATCAAGACCGAGTGTGTCGCAGAGATTGAGTACTTCCACGATATCGCGGTGATAGTCTTCCGTGTTTTCTCGGTCGTCGCCGTTGATTTTTAAGAACACGGGGAAATCGTCGCCGCAGGTCATCTTGACCGCTTCAAAGCAGTCACGCATGATGCGGAAACGGTTCTCGGCATTGCCGCCGAAGCTGTCGGTACGGTGGTTGATTTCGGGATAGAAGCACTGGGAGAGCAGATACAGATGCGCGCCGTGCAGTTCAACACCGGCAAAACCGACGTCCTTTGCGCGCTTTGCGGCATCACCGAAGGCGCTTGCAACGGTGTGGAAATCATCGGTTGACATGGTGTCTGCCGTGAAAACGGGGAGACCGCCGTTGTTTCCTTCTGCCTTATA
>JAZTZC010000490.1:0-19779 GCA_045637265.1 Eubacteriales bacterium
ACTTCCTTGCAGACTGTACACTCGGCAATCAGGAAGAAGACAGAACCTATTACCTTCTCAACCGCGTCTTTGAAAAAATCGCCGCCGAAAACGCCAATATCGGATTTGTTTCCGCTGTCGGGCTCGGTGCCAACGATGACAATCTGCACTTCAATTCCGATGCGCTGTATCACTTCGGTCTTCGGTATTTTGAAACATTCGAGCAAATGACAAACGCATAAACGCCAAAACGGGACTGCCGCACAAACGACAGTCCCGCTGCTTTTTCTTTGGGGTAATTATGCCTGGACAGTTTCGGTGAAAATATCCTCGGCAGGTTCTTCTGCAACCACATCAGAGACGACTTCCGCAATCTCTTCAACAGCATCTTCGACAGCTTCTTCGACAGCTTCTGCGATTTCGATGACCACAGGCTCTTCTTCGATATACTCTTCGATGGTGATTTCACATTCCGGCTCACCGCTCATGCAATCATCGCAGTCGCCCATGCATTCTTCACATGCGTCAAAGTCATAAGCTTCGCCGTACATGCCGCATTCGCAGACATCCTTTGCCGCCTGCTCACACGCTTCAACCTCGTTTTTTGCTTCCTTGAGAACCAGATAGGCACCGGCAATACCACCGATGGCAGACAGTGCTAAAAACGTATTGGCGAGGCTCTTCTTCTTGCGGTACAGCATGAAGAACAGAACGATAAACGATGCAGACTGGACAAGCAGGGTCAAACCGACATGGAATCTGTACTTTTTGAACATAATGATAATCTCCTTTTCTTTATGATTATGCCTTATTTGTTGGCATTCATTTTCAGATAAGAATTGATGAACGCATCCAGATCGCCGTCCATAACACCGTCGACGTCCGCCGTTTCGCAGCCGGTTCTGGTATCCTTGACGAGCGTATACGGCATGAAGACGTAGGAACGGATCTGTGCGCCCCATTCAATCTTTGCCTTCTCACCCTGGATATCTTCAATACGGTCAAGGTGTTCGCGTTCCTTGATCTCAACGAGCTTTGCCTTCAGCATACGCATCGCGGTTTCTTTGTTCTGCAGCTGGCTGCGCTCTGTCTGACAGCCGACAACAATACCGGTCGGCTTATGCAGAATACGGATCGCAGAGTCGGTCTTGTTGATATGCTGACCGCCGGCACCGGAAGAACGGTGTGCGGTGATTTCAAGATCGGCTTCATTGATTTCGATTTCTACGCTGTCATCCAGTTCAGGCATAACTTCAACGGATGCAAAAGACGTCTGGCGTCTGCCGGATGCGTCAAACGGAGAGACACGGACAAGTCTGTGAACCCCGTTTTCGCTCTTGAGATAACCGTATGCGTCGTTACCTTCAACAAGGATCGTCGCACTCTTGAGGCCTGCTTCATCGCCGTCCAGCCAGTCGAGCAGCTTAACCGTATAGCCGGCATTTTCTGCCCAGCGGTTATACATACGGTACAGCATGGATGCCCAGTCCTGTGCCTCGGTACCGCCCGCACCGGGATGGAAAGAAATGATGGCATTGTTGTGGTCATATTCGCCGCAGAGGAGAACCTCGATGCGGATACGATCTTCTTCCTTTTCAATGCGTTCTACTTCTGCGAGAACCTCCTCGCAGATGCTTTCGTCTTTTTCCTCGATGCCCATTTCTGCGAGGGTAATGGTATCCTCAACATCGGCTTCGAGCTTACGGAAATCTTCAACGGTGCTCTTGCGCGCCTTGATTTCCTTCAAAATCTTTGCGGAACGCTTTGCGTCGTTCCAGAAATCGCCTTCAGAGGTCTGTGCTTCCAGATTTTCAAGCTCACGTTCCAGTTCTTCAATGTGCAAGGTTGAGCCAAGCTCCGCAACCTCTTCGCGGATATCCTCCAAATGATGAATCGCTTCTTCTAACTGAATAATCAACTCTGTTATGTCCCCTTATCATAAAATTGTGCGACTGAAATTGATATAAGAGTATTATATCATGAATCGCTGAATAATAAACAAATAAATTGTGACTGTTTTTTTAACAATTTTCATATTTTCCGTCATGTACGTGTGAGATTGCTGTCACCGTCCGGATCGGTATTTCCCGTGAAGACCAGACCGCGCTTTCCGTCCACCGTAACAGCAGTACCGCTCTTGAGAATTTTGGTTGCGCCGAGTGCGCCGACAATGACAGGAATATCGAGCGTCATACCGGCAATGGCAGCATGGGAATCGGTACCGGGTGCTTCACAAATGATGCCTGCAGCGTGACGCAGCAGCGGAAGCAGACGGTTGGTCGTTTCCGGGATGACAAGAATTTCACCGTCACGGAACGATGCAAGCGCTTCCTGCTCATTTTTGCAGACACAGAGATTGCCGCAGATCGTTCTGTCAACCAAACCTGTACCGGAGGTCAGAACATCACCGACGATCTGTACCTTCAGCATATTCGTTGTGCCGGAGATACCGATCGGAATACCGGCTGTAATGACAACCAGATCGCCGTCCTTGACAAGACCGCATGAAAATGCTTTTTCTACCGCGTGACGGAACAGATCGTCCGTATTGTCCATTTCATCGATCAGAAGCGGTGTAATACCCCACGACAGATTCATGTGGCGGGAGACCTTTTCGGTAGTCGCGCAGCCGATGATCGGGGTTTCCGGGCGGTATTTGGAAATCATTCGCGCAGTGGAGCCGGACTTGGTAACCGTAATGATCGCTGCGGCGTTGAGGTCATGTGCCGTAGTACAGGTTGCATGAGAGATTGCACCTGTAACGCCGGAGAAAATTTCGGGACCGCGTTCCGCAAAACGGCGGCGGTAATCGATATCACTTTCGGTTCTCATTGCAATCTTTGCCATCATTGCAACCGCTTCGACAGGATATTGACCTGCGGCGGTTTCGCCGGACAGCATAATCGCGCTGGTACCGTCATAAATGGCATTGGCAACGTCGGTTATCTCCGCACGGGTCGGACGCGGACTGTGCGTCATGGATTCCAGCATCTGTGTTGCGGTAATGACCTGCTTACCTGAATTATAACATTTTGTAATGAGCGTTTTCTGAATGACGGGAATATCCTCCATCGGAATTTCCACACCCATGTCGCCGCGTGCAACCATAACGCCGTCCGCAACAGAGAGAATCTCATCCATGTTGGCAACGCCTGCGGCATTTTCGATTTTGGCGATGATGCGGATATCCTTGGTACAGCCGTTTTCTTCCAGAGCACGGCGGATCTGCAGAATATCATCGGCACACTGCGTAAACGATGCGGCAATGAAATCAAAATCGTTTTCCACACCGAACTTGATATCGGCGCGATCCTTATCGGACAAAAACGGCATCGACAGCTGCACACCGGGCAGATTCACGCCCTTGCGGTTGGAGACCTCGCCGCCGTGCAGAACGCGGCAAGCGATCTCGCGCTGATCGACATGCTCGGCAACAAGCTCAAGATTGCCGTCGTCAATCAGAATTCTGGTGCCGATGGTAATATCCTTCCAAAGATCACGATAAGTAATGGATACATGGGACGCATCGCCTTCGGTATCATACATGCAGAGTACAAAGGACGCACCCGCCTCCAGCGTTACACGACCGTCAGAAAAAGTGCCGAGACGGACTTCGGGACCTTTCGTATCGAGAAGAAGCGAGATCGCAAGACTCTTCTCCGCGCGCAGCGTTTTGATGCGGTTGATCTTTTCCAGATGATCGGCATACGCACCGTGCGAGAAGTTGATACGCGCGACATCCATACCGGCATCCATCATTGCAGAGAGCGTTTCTTCGGTTTCCGATGCAGGACCGATGGTACAGATAATTTTTGTTTTACGGGACATCCGTTCCATATACGGAGACGGCGTTACAGTACGGTTCATTGTCATTCAATCGATCCTTTCCGGGAAATGTCTGATGCGGACTATAAATTTTCATTCACAATCTTTCCCTTATACATTATACCATATATCGGGCTTGCTGTCAAGATTTCACCACACCTTTTGATGCAAATCCCCTGCACGGTTCTAATTCCGCTCGGAATCCCATATACATAACCCGAAACAGATCACAGCACACAATCGGAGGAATCCGATCCGGGAGGAATACAATATGCAAGAATATGCGATTTACAAAGACATTGCCGCACGGACAATGGGCAATATTTACATCGGCGTGGTCGGCCCTGTCCGTACGGGGAAATCCACATTCATCAAGCGATTTATGGAAACGCTGGTGCTCCCTGCCATTCCAAATGAGGCTGACCGTACCCGTGCGCAGGATGAGCTGCCGCAGAGTGCCGGCGGAAAAACGGTCATGACAACCGAGCCGAAATTCATCCCCGACGAAGCCATTACCGTCCGCATTGCCGATCCTGCATCACCTGCCAATCCGACTGCTCTTCGCATCCGCATGATCGATTGTGTCGGTTATCTCGTCCCCGGGGCTGTCGGCGGCATGGAAAACGATGCGCCGCGTATGGTACACACCCCGTGGTCGCAAAGTCCCCTTCCTTTTGAAGAAGCGGCAGAGATCGGTACGCACAAGGTCATTTCCGAGCACGCGACCATTGGCATCCTTGTCACGACAGACGGCTCCATCGGAGAACTGCCGCGGGACGCTTACATCAACGCAGAAGAACGCGTGGTACGTGAGCTTTCCGAGCAGAATAAACCATTCGTCATCGTCCTCAATTCCGCGCATCCCGATCATCCCGATACCGTCGCACTCGGTTTGCGTCTGGAGGAAGAATACCACGCACCGGTCGCCTTGCTTTCCTGCATGGATATGGACAACGAGGACATCCGCCACATTCTCGCACTCGCGCTGGAGCAGTTCCCGGTCCGAGAAATGCGGATCTCCCTGCCCGACTGGATCTGCGCACTTCCGGCAGAGCACCATGTCGTTCGCTCCGTTTTTGAAACCGCCTGTACACTTGCCGCCCGGATGCGAAAAATGGGCGACGCTGTTCCCGTATTATCTGCGGCAGAGACAGGGGAATATCTGTCCGAAATCACCGCCGTCGGCAGTCAGACAGGCAGCGGCAGTCTGACCGTCGCGCTTCTGCCCGAAGAACATCTCTTTTATCGGATCATCGGTGAGGAAACGGGATTTTCCGTCGACTCCGATGCGTCCCTTCTCTCGCTTCTGTCCTCACTTGCGCAAACCAAAAAGGCGTATGACCGCGTATCGGGCGCGCTGGAACAGGTGCGGACACAAGGCTGGGGAACGGTGATGCCCGACATCTCCGAATTTGTTCTCGATGAGCCCGAGATTGTCCGTCAGAACGGCAGTTACGGTGTCCGTCTGAAAGCCACAGCACCCTCCATTCATATGATCCGTGCCAACATCGAAGCACAGCTTGCGCCGGTCGTCGGTACGGAACAGCAATCCGAGGAAATGGTAAAATTCCTCATGCATGAGTTTGAAGAAGATCCGACGCGCCTGTGGCAGACCAACATGTTCGGTAAATCCCTGCATGAGCTGGTCGGAGAAGGTCTGCATGCAAAGCTCGCCCACATGCCCGACGATGCCAGACAGAAGCTCGGCGAAACAGTGGAGCGCATCATCAACGAGGGCGCCGGAGGACTGGTCTGTATTCTCTTATAAAACACAAACGGGGAGAAACCGCAAAAAACCGGTTTCTCCCCAAATTTTTATTTCTCTGCCAGCATCGCACAGACCGTTTCATACACACGGCGGATCGAATCGAGTTCAATGCGTTCCTCGGGTGTATGGATATCGCGCATATCGGGACCGATCGAAATCGGATCGAGATCGGGTACGGCGTGCTTCATCAGACCGCATTCCAGTCCCGCATGAATGGCTTCCACACGCGGGGATTTACCCCACAGGCGTTCATAAACCGCAACATAGCGCTTCGTTGCCACGGAATCACGGTCATACGCCCAGCCGGGATACTCACCGGAATAGGTGATTTCCGCACCAAACATACCTGCACACAGCGCCAGCTTCGTTCTGATCTCCTCTTTGCGGATCTCCACCGATGCACGTGCCAGGAATCCGATTTTAACCGCATCTTCTTCTGTGCACAGAATGCCCATATTGCAGGACGATTCGACAAGTTCTGGCATATCCTCGCACATCGTGACAATGCCGTTCGGTGTCAGGTTCAGAATACCGAGGATCGCACGGGTATCCTCCACGGTCATCGCACGAACCGTTCCGCAGTCATAGGATGCGGTAATCTTGCCATCTGCCCGATCATCGCGGGACAGAACAGACATCTGCTCTGCGCACAGTGTATCGAGTGTCGTTTTGACCGCGTCGGCACAGTCCGCGTGATAAGCAATGACCGCTGTACAGTCACGCGGGATGGCATTGTCCATATTGCCGCCCGCAAGCGAGACGATGCGAATGGGTGTGATCGCCTGTACCGCGGCGAGCATATGACCGACAATACGGTGTGCATTGCCGCGCGGCATGTGAATTTCCGCACCCGAATGACCGCCCTTCAGACCGCTGACACGCAGTTCTGCCGTCATCGCGTCGATTGTCTCATAGGTGACAGGGCGATGCATATCAGCACGGACACCGCCGGCACAGCTGACAGTACAGACTCCGTCTTCCTCGGAGTCGAGATTATAAAGCAGCTTCGCCTTGATATCGGAATAGTCAAATCCGCCCGCACCGCCAAGTCCGACCTCTTCCTGTACGGTAAACAGACATTCCAGCTCCGGATGCGGCAGATTGTCGTCGGCAAGAATTGCCATCATCATCGCAACGGCAATGCCGTCATCGCCGCCAAGGGTGGTTCCGTCGGCGCGAAGCCAGCCATTCTCGACAATCAGCGTCAGCGGATCACGCAGAAAGTCGTGTTCCTTGTCGGCGCGCTTGACACAGACCATATCGGTATGACCCTGCAGCATAACAACAGGCTCATTTTCATAACCCGGAGTTGCCGCCTTGCGGATCAGGACATTGTGCATCTCGTCACGGCGATACGCAAGGTTGTGCGCTTCTGCAAATGCGCAGAGAAAATCTGCCGCACCTGCTTCATTGTACGAGCCGTGCGGAATGGCACACAGCTGTTCAAAATAGCGCAGAACATCCGCAGGCTGATAACCGTTTAATACAAATTCCATAATGTGATTCCTCCATGATAACAATAAGACAGGGGCATCATCAAAATGCCCCAGCTGTAAAATGATTTTAGAATTATGCCATATAGTCGCCGTTGTAGCTGACCAGCGTAACATCGGCAACACCGGGGATCTTCTTCAGATCATTGACAAATGCGGTTTCCGCACCTGCCAGACGAACCTCAACCGTCAGTTCAACACCTGCCGCAGTCACAGTCTTGGACTTGACCGCCTGACGCTTGACCGATGCGGCAATTGCCTTCTGGACATTTTCTTCTGCCGCATCATCCGCCGCATGAAGCACGAGAATATAGGGCTTTGATGCAGGGGTACGACCGGCGAGAATGTGGAAGACGACGAGCGATGCACCGACAAACAGCGCACCGATCAGTGCAACAGGAATCATACCGGCACCGATGACGATACCTTCCGAAATTGCCCAGAACAGGAATGCAATTTCCATCGGCTCCTTAACCGCCGTACGGAAACGAACGATAGAAAGCGCACCGACCATACCGAGCGACAGTATGACCGACTGCGTGACCGCGAGAATCGCGACATTGGTAATCATGGTCATCGCAACCAGCGAAACACCGAAGCTGCGGGAATACATGACACCTGCAAATGTCATACGGTAGATTGCGTAAATGAACAGACCCATCAAAAGGGAGACGGCAAATGCCAGAAAAACGTCAAGATAATTGACTTCAGCGAATTTAGCAATAAAAGTAGACGGCATGAGATAATCCTCCGTTGCATATGTAAAATTGAATCAATCAAATCTTCTGCTGATTTCGTATTTGGAGAAAGGAGAGGTGCGGCAATCGGGTGTCTGCAGCAGTGCTGCAATGTGTCCGGGAAGAAATTCGTTGTACTTGACCTCAAGGATACAGATCGGTTCCGACTCCGTCGGATCACACGGTACGGTCGCAAGATCGGTATTCAGAAAATCTGTCGCACGGATGCCTGAACGGATGTTGTAATCGAGCGTAATGCGTGTGTCAGCAATCGGACAGACAAAGGTTTTACGGGTATAGTCTACAACCGATTTCGGTGTCAGACCATTGAGACGAATCTTTGCGTAAAACTCACGCATCAATTCCTGCTCGGAAGATGCGAGAAATGCGATGTCCCCTGCTAAAATCCGTGCACAGTCCTCTTTGGTAATCAGACACGACTGTTTGTCCGTCAGCCGGTTGATCTTACTCTTTTTTTCCAATCGGATATATGAGGAATCGAGATTGTAATAACGCAATCGGAATTTTTCGCGTCGCGGAAGTCCGAGGGATTTTTCCTTCAGCGCCTTGTCCTGTGCATTGTCAAAATACAGAGAGCGAATGAAGTATGTCCCATCTTCTCCTGCATGACGATCAGACTTCATCACAGCGGATAACCGCCGATCAAGCTGTGCCATTTGAAAGCGGTCAATCACATATTTGATTTCGTGCCGGTATCGCGGCGTTGACAACCTTCTCACGTCCTTTCCGATCAGCACTGATCTTTCATAAAAACAGTATACCGCATATATATGACAAAATTGTGAACAAATCGGAATTTGCCGAAATTTGCTCACAATTTTATCGTAATTTCTGTAATTTATGCAAAAAAACTCAAAGTTTCAAAGATACTGTTGACCGGGAAAATGTCCACACCGTCAATATTCAGATTCTTTGCCTCCGCATTTTTCTTCGGAACGACAATGCGGTTAAAGCCGAGCCGCGCACATTCCTTGACACGCTGCTCAATTCCAGCGACGGCACGCACTTCCCCGGCAAGACCGAGTTCTCCGATTGCCACAAGATCATCCGGCAGAACCTTATCCTTCAAGGAGGAAATCAGCGCCAACGCGACAGACAGGTCCGCCGCAGGTTCCTCCAGCCGCAGACCGCCGATGACGTTGAGATACGCATCGTTTGCCGAAAACCGCAGACCGAGGCGCTTTTCCAGCACGGCAAGAATCATCTGCAGACGGTTATAGTCAATACCCGTTGACGAACGTCTGGGTGACGGGAAGAAGGTCTGTGTGACAAGCGCCTGGATTTCGGCGATGATCGGTCTGGAACCTTCAATGACGCAGACAGCGCAGTTGCCGGAAACTCCCTGAGGACGTCCCGACAGCAGCATTTCCGATGGGTTTTCGATCTCATTCAGACCCTTGTCCGTCATTTCAAAGACACCGATCTCATTGGTTGATCCGTAGCGGTTCTTGATGGCGCGAATGATGCGGTAGGACTGCTGGCGTTCGCCCTCAAAATAGACGACCGCGTCGACCATGTGCTCCAGCACCTTTGGTCCTGCGATACTGCCTTCTTTGTTGACATGACCGACGAGGATGATTGAAATGCCCTCGTTTTTCGCCTTGTGAATCAACGCCATTGCCGCTTCCTTGACCTGTGTGACGGAACCGGGTGCGGAATTGATCTCATCGTTGTAGATCGTCTGAATCGAGTCGACAATCAGCACATCCGGCTTGAGCTTATCGACCTGTCTGAGAATGTTGCGGATGTTTGTTTCAATGCAGAGGTACAGATTCGGTCCCGATACCTCCAAACGCTTGGCACGGAGCTTTAATTGCCCCTGCGATTCCTCACCCGAGACATAGAGCACACGGCGATTCTGTCCGAGTGTCGCCGATACCTGCATCAGCATCGTCGATTTGCCGATACCCGGTTCGCCCGACAGCAGTACAACGGAACCGAGGACAAGTCCGCCGCCGAGCACACGGTCAAGCTCGCCAAGTCCCGTATTCGAGCGCATATAGGTCGGGATTTCCAGTTCGTCAAACGGAATCGCGTCGGCACCTGTATCGACCGCCGTGGAGAACAGCGCATGACGGGCAGCCGCCTTTCCCTGCGCCGCCGTTTCTGTCAGATATTCCTCCTGCTCTTCCATGGAGTTCCACGCGCCGCAGGACGGACACTTGCCCATCCATTTTGTCGTTTTGTATTCACATTCGGTACAGATAAAGATACTCTTGGGTCCTTTCATGGTGCGCAATACTCCTTGATGTAATTTAAGATTCCGACGCACAGCACAGCCGCAGTCTGCTCGCGATATTCCGCTGTCATAAGATGTGCCGACTCCGTGGGATTGGACAGAAATCCACATTCTGCAAGGACTGTTGTTCCCTCGGCGCGGTCCAGCAGATAAATCGATGCATCCGCCGCTTTGATCGCACGGCTGTTGTCTGTTTGCAGATACGTGCGGTTTGCCTGCCGCAGACATTCCGCCAATTCTTTGGAGGTGGGATCGTTATCCGAATAGAAAATCTGCATTCCGTGACAGCGCGGGTCGGAAAAGGTATTCATATGGATGGATAAAAACAAGGCATCGGGATACGCGCGGCGTACGGCGAGACGGTTTTTAAGATCCGCCATTTTCCTGTGACCTGCGACAGCCCCGTCGTAAAGTCCGTTATCATCCGTCCTTGTATAGACAACATCGACACCGCAGGAGGAGAGCATATCGCCGAGCATCAGCGCAATGGACAGATTCAGCGATTTTTCAACAGTGCCTGCCGACGAAACCGCGCCGCCGTCCTCCCCGCCATGACCCGCATCGAGAATCACCGTTGTTCTCACGGGGAGCTCCTCATCCGTCATGAGCTCTGCCTGTGCCGTAACAGTCTCGTTTTTCCGATTCACAAGTCCCCCGCCGCTCAGTCGAAGCATCGCGCCGCTGAACAATCCCGTCAGCAGCAGAAAAATCATACAGACCTTTGCACGTTTTCCCATCGGCTCCCTCTCCCGCAATTCGTAATATATGCTATCGTATGCGGGAAGCATCCGCGGTATGACGGAAAAACAGGACGCCGTGGGTGGCGTCCGATGTTTTTTCAGCGTGTTTCGTCCTTGAGATTGGGCTTGATGCCGAACAGACCGAGAATACGGAAGTTGCGGTTGCCGAGCATGTAACCAAACTGTGCGACAACGGGCATAGGCAGACAGACCAGCAGCCAGACAATCGGATTTTCGGGGCTGTAGAGTGTCGCAAGACCGAGGTACATCGCGTGCAGGAAACGCGTGAGCATGTTGACAACGAAATACAGATTTCCTGCCGATTCCACAGCTTCTCCGTACGGATACGTGACGAGCAGAAGAATTGCCATGAGGATCATCGGAATGTACGCAATCAGCGAAACGATCAGACCGCGCAGGGGCGTCTTCTGACGGCGTCCGCTGTCTTCCTGAATACGATCCTTACCGCCGATCTCCCAGAACATATAGTATGTCAGAAACAGATAAAATCCGATCGAGAACAGCGAACCGACCAGGAGAAATGTCTCATTCTGCATGGTGGCGAACGCGATCATCAGACCGAACATGGTAATGGCAATCTGATTGAGAAAACATTTGACAATATTGTATGAATTGGATTTCCAGAATTCTTTCATAACGGTTGTATTGGATTCCTTTCTGATGGTATATCATTGCTGTACGGATACATTGTACCGAAATTCAATGAACAAATCAAGTATTTTTCATTCTTTTTTCAAAGATTACGAAAAATTTACATTTTATCCATGAAAAGCATGGAAATTTTATATAATACCGTGATATAATAGTATCAGAAAATCGTTTCACGGAAAGGAGTCCGATATGGCAGATTACCGCCCCATCGATATTACGGTGTACCCGCCGATCTTTCAGCAGTTTGCGACCTATAAAACCGTCATTCAAGGACGTTCGCCGTCGACAGTGGAAGACTATCTGTCCGATCTGAGTCTGTTCTTCCGCGTGTACAAGCATCTGCGTGCGGCGCGGTCTGTTCCGCTGGAGGATATCTCATTGGATGATGTTGATGTCGCGTTTCTTTCCAGCGTGACACGAAGCGAGGTCTATGCCGTTTTTAATTACCTTGTCAACGAACGCGGCAACAAGGTCTGCGCACGGGCAAGAAAGCTGTCGGCACTCAAGTCGTTTTATAAATATCTGACCGTCACAGAAAAGCTGTTTGAAAACAACCCCGTCCGTGATATCGAAACGCCAAAGCAGTCGCAGAAGCTGCCGAAATATCTGACGCTGGACGAATGTGTTCTGCTGCTCGAAACTGTTGCATCCGACACAGAAAGCGCAACACGCGACCGTGACTTTGCAATGGTCACGCTATTTCTCAACTGCGGCATGCGTCTGTCGGAGCTGGTCGGCATCAACACGACCGATATCGACCGCAATATGACCGCCGTACGTGTCACAGGCAAAGGCAGTAAAGAGCGTATGATCTATCTCAATGACGCCTGTAAATCCGCCCTGCTTGCGTATTTACCCGTTCGTGCCGCAATGGCAGACCGTATCCTGCCCGAGGACAAAACGGCGCTGTTTTTAAGCACCCGCCGCAATCAGCGCATCAGCCAGAAAACAGTGCAGTACATCGTATACAAATATCTTGATATGGCAGGGCTTGGTCACAAAAAACTGTCCACGCACAAGCTCCGTCACACCGCCGCAACACTGATGTATCAAAGCGGCAATGTCGATGTCCGCGTGCTCAAGGACATCCTCGGACATGAACAGCTCAACACGACGCAGATCTATACCCATGTCTCCGATGCGGCAATGCAGAGTGCCATGGATGCCAATCCGCTGTCCGGGCTGCGCATTGACAAAAAAACAGCCAAAGACGAGAATGGAAACACTTAAATGACGGTCATACGATAGTCAAATGATGTTCACACAAATCATATATAATGTTGATTGAAACCAACAGAAAGGATACAACTTATGGATAAAGCATACCGTATGCTCATCGTTGACGATGAAGAAAAAATCCGCGAGCTGATCAAAAAATACGCGCTGTTTGAAGGCTATGAGGTTGAGGAATCCGGTGACGGCATGGACGCAGTCGAAAAGTGCCGGAAAAACAACTACGATATCATCATCATGGATATCATGATGCCGTTTTTGGACGGTTTTTCCGCATGCAAGGAAATCCGCAAGACCAAAAACATTCCTGTCATTATGCTTTCCGCGCGCGGTGAGGAATATGACCATATCCACGGCTTTGAGGTCGGTGTTGATGACTATGTCGACAAGCCCTTCTCCGCAAAGGAGCTGATGATGCGTGTTTCCGCCGTCATCAAACGCACCGCACGTCATGAAGAAAAGCAGGAACGCGAGGTTCTGACCTTTGACGGACTGACTGTGGACTTTACCGGCCGTCTTGTCTATATCGACGGTCAGAAGATCGATATGACGCCGAAGGAATATGAACTGTTCTTCTATCTGGTGAAAAACCGCGGCATCGCGCTGACCCGTGAAAAGCTGATCTGCGATGTATGGGGCTATGACTTTTACGGAGACGACAGAACGCTGGATACCCATATCAAGCTTCTGCGCAAGTCCCTCGGTGCATATGCGAAATTCATCGTCACCCTGCGCGGTGTCGGTTACCGCTTTGAAGCATGACACAGGTTCGCTGACATTGGCTCATGACGAAACGTAATATTCCGCAGATCGGTATCCGATGGAAGCTGGCGGCATATCTTGCTGTATTTGTATCGGTTTTGCTGCTCGTTTTGTGGCTGTTTCAGATCGTATTTCTCGGTGATGTCTACCGCAACATCAAGGTCAATGAGATCTTTACTGCCGCAGACAATATCCGCTCCCGCATCTCAACTGCCAACCCGAACGGCAGCGCCATGGCGCAGCTGACCGACTCCATCGCATCCGACAACCAGATCTGTGTCCTGGTACTCGATGATGCCTTTCATGCCGTCGGCGGCAGTACGCACAACACCTGCTACTCCGTCGGTGCGGCAAACAGCTGCTTTGTGCATCAGGCATCCGGCTCCTTTCTATCGGATATGATCCGCATCCAGTTTCTTGCGACCGTTCGACAGTCCGGCGAGATTTACTTCAGGGACATGACTCCGACAACCGCCTCCACACAGACATACACGTCAGACGGAACGCCGCTTCCCGCCGCATCGCAAATGAGTAATCCCGACCGTGAAACCGCAATGCTGTATGTGGAATATGTGGAATCCCACGACAGAGGTTATTATATCATTCTGAACTCCAAGGTAACCCCGGTCTCGGCAACCGTGCAGACACTGCAGTATGAGCTTGTTATCATCTCGATTCTGTTCATCGTTGCCGCCGTGATTATGGCGCTGGTGCTCTCCTACCGCATTTCCGCACCGATCATCAAGATCAACGAACGCGCACATCAGCTGGCAACGGGCGACTACAACACCGTCTTTGAGGGCGGCGGATACAAGGAAATTGCAGAGCTGCGCGATACGCTGAACTATGCCGCAAAAGAGCTTTCCAAGGTAGAAGGCTTCCGCCGCGATCTGATCGCCAACGTCTCGCACGATCTGCGTACGCCGCTGACAATGATTACAGGATACGCCGAGGTCATCCGCGATCTTCCGGGCGAAAACACACCGGAAAATGTACAGGTCATCATCGATGAGGGAAGCCGTCTGACAACGCTGGTCAATGATCTGCTCGATCTGTCCAAGCTCCAGTCGGGTACTGCACCGATGACACTGACGACATTCTCTCTGACCGACTGCGTCAAAACCATCAACCGCCGTTATCAGAAGCTCAAAGAAAACGACGGTTACGACATTGATTTCCTGTATGATGAAGACATTTACGTCACCGCCGACTATCCCAAGCTCGGACAGGTCATCTACAACCTCGTCAACAACGCCATTTCCTATACGGGAACCGATAAAAAGGTTGTCATCCGCCAGACAGTCAAAATGGAAAACGGGAACCGCGTTGTCCGTATTTCCGTGACCGATACCGGCATGGGCATCTCTCCCGAAAACCTTGAATACATCTGGGATCGCTACTTCAAGGAAA
Source organism: Eubacteriales bacterium (assembly GCA_045637265.1). Classification (GTDB taxonomy): domain Bacteria; phylum Bacillota; class Clostridia; order Oscillospirales; family CAG-272; genus RGIG3925. The sequence continues at coordinate 14,880 of JAZTZC010000490.1, forward strand.
ACAAGGCACACAAGCGTGCGGTCGTCGGAACAGGTCTCGGACTTTCCATCGTCAAGGGAATTCTGCAGATGCACAATGCAAGATTCGGCGTGGAAACCTCGGAGGCAGAGGAAAACCACGGCTCCACCTTCTGGTTTGAGCTGCCCTGCACCGATGCACCTGCCATAACAGAATAAACAGAAACCGCCGTCGGATGCATCCCGCAAATTGCATCCGACGGTTTTTGTCATGATGTCCTTGACAAACGCATCCGTTCATGATATAATCACAACAAACAACAGTAAAGGAGATGTCCTCTCATGATTTACGATCAGATCAAAAACCTGTCCTCCTACCGTCAGATTCTGCCCGGTATCGCGGCGGTTGAAGCCTTTCTGCGCGACACCGACATTCTGACACTCGAAGCCGGAAAAATCCAGCTTGGCGGCGGTGTTGTCTGCAATGTCAACCGCTATGAACCCAAAGCCGAAAGCAAATGGGAAGCACACAAAAATTACATCGACCTGCAGTATGTTGTCCGCGGTGCGGAAACGATGGTATACGCATCCCTCGATGACGCACTGGATGCAGACGAGTACAATGCGGAAAAAGACCTGCAATTCTTCGGCGGTGCTGACCGCGCTGTCACAATGACGTTCCGCGACGGTGACTTTGCGCTGTTCTTCCCGCAGGATGTCCACATGCCGGGTCTGAAAAACGAGGAGACCAATGGGGAAATCTTAAAGCTCGTCTTCAAGATCCCCACGCCAGCCTATGAATATATCGCGCATATCAAGCAGTTATCCGAGGCAATCAAGCTGCCCGAGGATGCCGCATCCGCTGTTCTTACCGCCGCACAAAGAATTCCCGCAGAAAAAGCCAACGTCCTCTCGGCATCCTATTTTGCAGATGAGGATGTTCAGCCGCAGATTGAAGAACTGGCAGAGGAGCTTGGTATTACGGTTCCTCTGTGCGACATGACCGTTTACATGATGTTCGCACGTCAGACCTATTACAACTACCTTGTGCACGGTGTCGCGCAGGATATTTATGAGGACTCCATGACCGATTTTGCGGTCTGGAATCTTGCCTGTATGCGTCAGACCGACGGTCCGGGTCTTCTGCAGATGGGTTGGCTGTCGATGACACTGAAGGAAAAGCTGTACCGCATCGGGCGCTTCCAGTATGAACCGACAACATTCCGCCACGGCAGATATGCGTTCGGTGATTACGTTGTCCATCGCGGTGATCCCGTTCTCACCATTCATATCCCCGAGGGCGAACCGCTGACCGATGAAGCTCGTATGGACTCCTACCGCCGCGCGGAACAGTTCTTCGGCTCTCACATCATTGTCTGTCATTCCTGGCTGCTCTATCCTGCGCACCGTCAGTTCTTACAGCCCGGCTCTCGTATCGTTGCGTTCATGGACGACTTTGTCATGCTGTCCGGTGAGGAGACGCGCGGCGATCTCGGCAATCTGTGGCGCATGTACGGCTTCAAATGCGATCACCGTGATTTCGCTTCCCTGCCCGAGATGACCGGTATGCAGCGTGCTTATAAAAAGCATCTGATCGAAACCGGCGGTATGACGGGTGAAGGCTACGGCATTCTCATCGTCGAAGACGGCAAGATCATCACAAAAGCATGATACATCTCAAAAATACAACAAATGCCGACGCGTCCGTGCAGTCGGCATTTGCCTTACCGTCTTATATTTCAGACATCATTGCCCGTTTTGATGCGGCAGGTTATGAGGTCTTCTGTGTTGGCGGATGCGTCAGGGATGCCATGCGCGGTGTCACGCCGCACGACTGGGATCTTTGTACCTCTGCCCTGCCCGAGCAAACACTTGCCCTGTTCGCCGATAAACCCTGTCTGACCGTTGGCATCAAGCACGGAACCGTGACCGTGATGTGGGACAAAAATCCTGTGGAAATCACAACCTACCGCTGTGAAGGAGCATATATCGGTCATCGAACGCCGTCCGCTGTCACCTTTACGCCGTCTCTGCGGGAGGACTGTCTGCGCCGCGACTTCACGGTGAACGCGATGGCATATCATCCGACTGTGGGACTGCGGGACTTTTTCGGCGGTGCTGATGATCTGCGGGCAGGAATTCTGCGCTGTGTCGGCTCACCGACAGAACGCTTTGACGAAGATGCTCTGCGGATTCTGCGCGCCCTGCGGTTTTCCTCGGTGCTCAATTTTGACATTGAGACGGATACCGCCGCGGCACTCCACACCTGCGCACCGCTTCTCTCCTTTATTTCAGGCGAGCGGATTCTGTCGGAATTCCGTAAAATGCTCATCGGGATCCGTGCAGCCACTCTGCTTGACGAATTTGCGGATGTGATCGCCGTTTTCTATCCGCCGCTTTCCGCCTGTGCGGGACTGAAAACAAAAATCGAGACTTGCTTTATCCGCTGTCACACGGCAGAAACCAGACTTTCATCACTTCTCTGTCTGTGCGGATGTACCGATACCGCGGAAGTACGCAGCACGGTTTCCCGTCTTCCCGTTGAGCGCCGTTTCCTCGATGACGTCACCGCACTTGCAGTCGATGCCGCAAACATGCCGCCTGTAACACGTGCGGAAATGCGCCGCAGAATGGCGGCAGAATCGGTCGGGCATATCACCGATCAGCTTTCCCTGCACGCAGCACTGTTCCCATCCCACGCCGATGACTGTGATCGTGCCGCCGCGCTGTGCGCTTCCATTGCCGCATCGGGAGATGTGACACAGATTTCCCAGCTGGCTGTCAACGGTCGTGATCTTGCCGCAGAGCATATTTCCGGACGTGCCATCGGAGAAACCTTGCAAATGCTCCTTGACGCGGTGATCGATGAAAAGGTTACAAACACGCGCAGGGCACTTCTTGATTATCTGAAAACACGTTAATCAAACACCGTTTCCACGCATTTTTCCGCACCGATCGGCGAATACTGCCAGCGATCCAGGTGCAAAATTCCCGATGCGCCGCATGTCTTGGGCAGATAATAATGCAGTCCGCCGCTGACACCTTCCCCGCGATACGTATCGATAAACACGAGCTTCACTTTCATGCGGCATGGAATCATACTCTTGATATAGACCGCCGCGCGCTGTCCGACACAGAGATGTTCCTTATATTCGGCAAGTCCAGCCAGATTCGGTGTCAGCTCTACAAAAACCCCGTAGGATTCGATACTGCGTACGATGCCCGTGACCGTCTGACCGGGACAAAACGATGCGGCATTGTCCTCCCATGTCCCGAGTAGTTCCTTATGCGTGACGCTGATCCGACCAAACGGCACAACGCTTTTGATGACAACCCAGATCGGCATTCCGAGCGAAAACCGTTCATTCGGATGGGAAATGCGGGACACGGAAATACTGTCGATGGACAGCATCGATACAATCCCGCATCCGACATCGACAAATGCGCCGAACGGTTCCAGGTGTGTCACCTTGGCACGGATCACATCACCGGCCTGCAAACGGTCCAAAAATTCCATGCGGCATCTGCGCTGAGCCTCCCTGCGCGACAGCACCGCAATCTCCTCGCCGTCTTCTGTATACGCAAAACCGATCACAACAAACGAAATGCACTTCCCGACACGCGTGATAACCGCAATGTCACGTACAGCTTCGCCATCGGGACACAGCTGAACTTCATCCCGCGTCATCATTCCGCGCATACAGCCAAGATCGATCCACAGCGTACATTGATTGTCACAAAGCAAAACGGTTCCCTCAAGAATACTTCGTGTCTGCATGGCGCGCTCCAGCCCGCCGCGGCTCCGTGTCCATTCCCCGTTCTCTGTCCCGCTCATGCCCTCCGGCAGAAACGGCGGTGTATATTCTGTTTCTTTACTATCGGATATCATCATCGGCTCGATGCTTCTTTCCATCGGCTGCCACCCTTTCTTTCTCATCATTGCTGTATTGTATGGGTAAGTGCTTCCGTTTAGAACACACCGATGTCCCACGCGGTATGTGAGCGTTTTCTGAAAACCGTACAAATACTTTACAAATTCCGCAATCCGTGGTATAATATTAACATCCAAGTAATTTTACCGAAAGGAAAACAAACCAATGAAAATCAAGCATCTTCTCCGCCTTGTCGTACTCGTTATGTGCATGGCGTCCCTGACCCTCTCCTTCACCGCATGCGGCGGCAATCCCGCAGGTGACCTTGACAACGTCGTTTATGTCGAAATCGACATGCAGTCCGGCGACTATATGAAGCTCGAACTGTACACCACCATCGCTCCGATCACCGTATCGAACTTCGTGGAGCTTTGCAACAAGGGCTTCTACGACGGTCTGATTTTCCACCGCGTCATTTCCGGCTTCATGATTCAGGGCGGCGACCCCGAGGGAACCGGCATGGGCGGCTCTGACAAGACCATCAAGGGTGAGTTCAACAACAACGGCGTCATCAATTCCCTCTCCCACAAGCGCGGCGTCATCTCCATGGCAAGAAACTCCCTCAGCATGGACTCCGCATCGTCCCAGTTCTTCATCTGTCACGCAGATTCCACATTCCTTGACGGTGACTATGCCGCATTCGGTGCTGTCATTGAAGGCATCGAAACGGTCGATAAGATCGCCGCAGTTGCTACCGACGGCAACGACAAGCCGCTCGCACCGCAGTATATCAAGACCATCCGCGTCATTACCGAGGAGCAGGCAAAGACCGCAGGTCCCGCTCCGATGGATGCTGTAGATACCGCAGCAAACTGAATAACACTTCTTGATCGGAACAGTCCACACACTGTTCCGATTTTTTGCAAAAAGAATGCCGCCAAACAGCAAAGCGGGATGTTCTTATCGGAGAAATAAAATAAGGGTATGGGCATAGCCCGATGCATTTGTCAAACAAATGTGAAACTGGCAATATAAACAAAGAGAGAACCAAATGGAAATCCATTCAGTTCT
>JAZTZC010000491.1:0-35180 GCA_045637265.1 Eubacteriales bacterium
CTCTTCACCACTTGAGTAATTCTCCGTGCCTTGAAGCTGTTGCTTTTCAATTACTTATTTATTATACCATATCTATCGTATAAAAGTCAAGTCCTTTTTTGATTTTCATAAAAAAACAAACGATATTTTTTATAAGTCTTGACTTTTGATGTGTTTGCGGTATAATGATATCATACAAACAGCGCGATTGCTGTAGTTGAACGGAAAGGATGTCTTCTGTTTGGGAGGACTTTGGTATTCATCATGAAGAAAGTAATTCTGATTTCCATTGACGGTATGAGAGCAGACGGTGTGGAAGCGTGCGGAAATCTGTTTGTTGACGAGATGAAGCGGCTCGGCTCGTACACCGTGACGGCGCAGACGGTTCTGCCGTCTGTAACATTGCCGTGCCACATGTCGATGTTCCACTCTGTGCCGCCGACCCGTCACGGCATTACGACGAATCTCTACATTCCCTTTGCGCGTCCGCTGAACGGTCTGTTTGAGCAGATCAGTGCGGCAGGCGGTGTCAGCGCGATGTACTACGGCTGGGAACCGCTGCGCGATGTCGCTCGTCCCGGTTCACTCAAATTTGCCGGCTATCTCAACGCCTATGCCGAAGATGCGACCGATGGCAAGCTGACCGATCTGGCACTGGAACGCATGGCAAAGAGCCATCCCGATTTCGTCTTCCTTTATATGGTCGAAACGGACGAAAAGGGCGGACACGACAACGGCTGGATGTCGGATGCGTATCTCGGCTATATTTCCGCGGCGATCGACAACGTAAAGCGTGTATACGAAGCATTCGGCGATGAATACACGATCATCGTCACAGCTGACCACGGCGGACACGACCGTTCTCACGGCTCTGACCTGCCCGAGGATACGACGATTCCGATGTTCTTTATCGGCGAACGCTTCACGCCCGGTAAGGTTCTGGACGGTGTGACGATTCTTGATCTTGCACCGACGGCGGCGGACATCATGGGTGTTCCGTGCGCACCCGAGTGGGAAGGTCGTTCGCTTGCGAATCCGTAATGGTATTGTTTTTGATTCTGATAAGGGACGAATTTCACGGTTCGTTCCTTATTCCTTTTCCTGTCAAAAAATTTGATAAATTTTCCATGATGTGCAACGCGGCGGTAGTATTTCCGCTACAATAGGGTGAGAGGACCTTTCAAATCAAAAAAGGAGGAATCGCATGACAGACGAGATCATCATCGGGTTATTTACGGCGCGATCCGAGACGGCAATCGCAGAGACACAGAGGCTGTATGGGCGTTATTTCTATTCGATCGCCTACGGCATTGTATGGAACGATTCCGATGCCGAGGAGGTTGTCAACGATACCTATCTGCATGCATGGAACACCATACCGCCGGAGCATCCCGACAGCCTCAAAGCGTTTCTCGGCAGAGTCACGCGCCAGCTTGCGATCAAGAAGCTGGAAAAGAATACCGCAAAGAAGCGCGGCGAGGGACAGTATACATCGGTCATCGACGAGCTTGCGGAATGTCTTTCCGGCGACAGCGGCGATGAGATTCCCGATCAGATTGCCTTGCGGGAGGTTATGAACCGTTTTCTGCGTACCCTGCCGTCTGATATCCGCGGTGTGTTTATCCGTCGGTATTGGCATATGCAGTCAATCGAAGAAATTGCCGTGTCGTGTTCCATGAATGAAAGCCGTGTGAAATCCATGCTGTTCCGCACGCGAAAGAAATTGAAAACATATTTGATGGAGGAGGGATTTTCTGTATGAACGCGAAACATCTTCTGGATGCTATGAATGATATTGATTATTCCATGGTTGAGGAGGCCGAAAACATGATGAACAGACAAAAACGCAGGGTTCCGAGAAGTAAGAAAACCGTATTGATTGCGGCGGCAGTGGCGGTGCTGTTGTGTATTACTGCTGCGGCAGCGGGTCTGTTATGGATGAAGCCGGAGGTTCATGTAGATGATACTGAACATTCACTGGTTTTGCGTGATAGTTATATTACATTGCCTGAAGAATCGGTACAGACGATTCTTGCAGCCTATACACCGGAAAAGCTGAGCGTTGCTCTGGACTTTGCATCGGTTGAAGAATGGCAGCATTTTTATGGGATTCCGCTTGTATTAAGCAGTTATCTTTCTCCCTACGGAACAGTTGGTTCTGCTGTATCCGTTTTGGAAAAGGATGATGAGATTCGCCTCGGAATGATGTTTTCGTCGGTGAAGGTTGGATATCACCGTGAACGGAACGGTGTTTCGGAAAAGGTATGGATCGGTGATGTGGAAGTTATGGCTTTGGTCAATGATGACGAAGAAGTAAAGCTTGGAGGTTTTTCACGGCGGATGAAAGACGGAGAGAATGCAGAAATCGTAAAGGAATTTACAACCGCTGCGGGAATTCCCTGTGTCATCAGCAAAATCAAACCAGCAAGAGGTGATTCTCCGGTGAGTCTGCTTCTGTATTACGGCTATGAATCGGTCATGTATGAGTTTGAAGTTTTTGCACTCTCTGATGAGGAGGAGATGCTTCGTATCGATCAGCTGATGACCATGGCGGATACCTTGCAGATCATTCCTGTGCCCGAGGATCAGTTATCCTCTGCCGAATAAATGATAAAACAGGTGCGGTTCTCACAATGTGAGCCGCACCTGTTCCTGTTCGATTTTTATACCTCAAAGTCAAGACACAGTCTGGTCTTGGTGTACGGTCTGACCTTGCCGTCAGCAACCGCAACATGTGCCGGATGGACGGCGTAGCCCTTCAGCGCTTCCGCGTTTTCAAACGACGAGTCGAGCATGACGTCTGCGTTGGAGGAGGGCAGTCCTTCGGTGTAGACCTTGATTTCAAGCAGTCCGGGAATCTGTCCTGCAAGACCTTCCAGACCTTCCTTGATGCCTGCCTTGACGGCGATTTTTTCGTCAGCGGTGAGCGTGTCGGCAAGCTGCCAGAGAATGATGTGCTTTGTCATAGTGGTGTTTCTCCTGTTTCGTAATAAGATGATTTCATTATACAGCATGGATGCGCTGCTGTCAAGACCCAAACCGACAGATTGCCCGAATTTCGCAGAAAGTTTGGTTATAAGCATTGACAAATGCCGTCCTCTGTGCTATAGTGGTGTTAATGAAATCACGATTTTCTGTACCCAAGGAGTCTCTCATGAAAAAAGCTCGCTTTTCCGATCATATCATGCCGCGCCGTATTGTCAGACATTTTCTGTGGCTGTGCGCGGAATCTGCCGTATTGTATGTCATCTTCAAGATCACCGCTGTCATCTGGCGTTCGATTCTGATGGGGATTCCCACATCGCGCTGGCTTCTGTTCTTTGTCATGGCGGTACTGATGGCATCGTTTCCCGCACTCTGGGAAGCATTGCGGCTGTCACGCGATATGACATTCCGTGCCGATTTCCAGAATTCCGTCTCCGACGGCTCGTATGACGCAAAAGCCGACCGCAAGCTGATTTTCCGCTCGGATGAGCTGTGGAACGATACTGCGGTGGTTGCTGTTGTATACATTTTGTTATATGCCTACCGCATGTTCCGCACGTGGTTTATGAATATGACAAATCCCGATCTGACCGGCGCGGAAACCAATGCCATCAACGCCTATTTTGCCGTCGAGAATATCGTTTTTTATCTTGTATTTGTTCTTGCGTATGCCGCAGCACATCTGTTGTTTACGCTTGCAGTGCATAAGCGCTGGAACGGCGAGAGGCTTCGCTCTGACACACCGACGACAGAGCGCAAACCGTATATGTAAATTATGGAAGGGAGAATCCTGTTATGAAAAATATCATTGTGGAAGGTCATCGCGGCTACTGCGCGAAATACCCCGAAAACACACTCATTTCCTTTGCCGCGGCAATGGACCTCGGTGTCGATGCGTTTGAGTTTGACGTGTGGCTGACCTCCGATAAAGTTCCCGTTCTGATGCACGACGGCAATGCGCGGCGCACCTGCGGGGTCGACCGTCATCTGCGCGATATGACCTTGGCCGAAGCAAAGCAGCTGGATGCCTGCTATTCCGAAAAGTTCGGCGATACCTTCAAGGGACAGGGCATTACCGTACCGACGTTGGAGGAGACCTTGCAGCTGGCGGCAGAGAAGCGTCCCGACATCTGGTTCGGTGTTGAGATCAAGGAATACACCGAGGAGACGGTTGACCTGACGGTCGAGCTGCTCAAAAAATACGGCGTATTTGACCGCTGCTGGTTCTATGCGTTTAACGCGCGGATCATCCGTTACATCAAAGAAAAGTACAACGGCAGAACGATGGGCTATCCTGACATTCAGATGGGTGAATTCAAGCCCGATTCCTATGACTGGTATGAGGAAATCGGACTTTCGATGATGTTCGTCAAGTCCGAGCTTTGTGCGTTCTATGCGGCAAAGGGTATGCCGATGCACATGTACTGCGCCGACAATGAAGATGATGTCCGCCTGTGTATTGAGCGCGGGGCGGATCTGATCACGGCGAATGACCCTGTGCCGCTGATGCGGGTGCTGGGGAGACTTTAAGTAATCGGGAGATAGAAGGTATGGATTTATTTATCAATCAGACATTGAATGCCGTGATTCAGGTGCTCCTGTTTGCGGTGCCGCCGTTGATCTGGTGGTTTTTTACCGCACGGAAGAAGGAAAAGTTTCTTTCATGGGTGGGGTTAAAAACAATCAAAACCGATAACAGAACCCACTTTCTTTTACTGATGCTCTGTGTTGGTGTGCTCTGTTATCTGGTTGGTGAGTGTGCGCTGTATTTGAGAGGCGACCTTGATGCGGCTACTTCTGCGTATACAGGGATGGGTGCTGCGGCAATCCCAAGCATTCTGATGTATGCGTTTGTGCAAACAGCGCTGTCAGAGGAGATTCTGTTCCGCGGTTTCTTGCTGAAACGTCTGGCACGGAAATTTGGATTCACCGTCGCAGCTGTGCTTCAGGCTGTGCTGTTTGGTGCAGTTCATCTTCTGATGGTATGGGGACAGACCGATTTGATTGCCGGTATCGTGATCGTCGTTTATCCCATGCTGGTCGCGGTGGTTCTTTCCTGGCTCAATGAAAAAAAGGCAGGAGGATCGATCTATCCGAGCTGGATCCTTCACGGACTTCTGAATACAATTACCGGAATCATACAAGCTTTTTCATAAATGGTTATCATAAGCCTGTGCAAAAACACCTGCACAGGCTTGAATTTTTTATCAGAACGCAAACACATTGAGCAGAATCTGTCCGATCGGATAGAACCACCAGACAAGGAACGAATAGTCGTAAATCCCCGCCAATGCTTCCAGACCGATGAACAGATCGGAGACAAAGAACGACAGCGCACCGACGGCACACAGCACAAGATACGGCTTTTTCTTGACTGCGGACCATGCATAGGAGAAGACCGTTGCACAGTTGACCGTGATGACAATCAGATAGAGCATACAGAGAAAATACATGGAAAAATCGTTTCTCTGTGCACAGACGACCGTGAAATACCCAAGACATGCAAGTGCGATGACGGCAGCCGTAACCGCGCCGCCATTGAAATACCGATAGCCTTTTGACTTTGCCAAAGTACGGTAGGACACGGTATACAGCACATGCGCGACCATGAACAGAGCAGCTCCGATGATGAAATAATTCGGGAAGATTTCTTCGATATTGCCGATACGCGTCATGAACATATCACCGCAGGATGAGACGAACATGGCCGCGGCGCAGATATAAGCATATTTTTTCCGGCGGATGAGTGCAAGGATGATTGCGGTCAGCGTTATCAGCCATGTCAGCACAAACGTGCCGGGCAGACCGAAGCAAGCAAAATATTCGTGCATAGGTGATTGTGATTCCCCCAACATTTTTGATAAATCCATTATAACAGAAAAATTTCTTTTCGTCAATGAAATTATTTTTGAAAACCCCTTGACAAATATATCGGTATGCGATATAATATAGTCACGATATAACGGATGGCGATATATCGGTTTACGTAATCGTTCAAAGAATCAGAAAGAAGTATCAGATATGAAAAACAAAAAACCAAACGAGAATCAGAATCAGGGCGAAAACGAAAATCAAACTCACTATATGCCGATTTATATGTGTCTTGGCATCTCTGTCGGCGTGGCAATCGGTACGGCGCTTGACAATATTGGTGTCGGTATGTGCCTTGGTGTGGGGATCGGTACGTGTCTTGGCGCGGCTATGGATGCGGCGAACCGAAAAAAGACAAATGAGGATACCGGGGCGGATGAGAAAAACGATCAAGACCCAATGGAATGAATGGAGGAATGAACATGCAGCCTGCTTTGACAGAAGCGGTCTATTACATTTTGCTGTCTCTTCTGCAGCCGATGCACGGATACGGCATCATGCAGAACACGGAAGCACTTTCCGAGGGGCGTGTGCGTCTTGCGGCGGGAACGCTGTATGGTGCACTGAACACCTTGCTTGAAAAAAGTTGGATTTCCGCATTGCCCGAGACGGGTGACAGCCGCGGCAAGAAAGAATACGTCATCACCGATGCGGGACGTGCGGCGCTGAATGCCGAAATTGAGCGGCTGTCTGCACTTGCGGCGGTCGGACACAGACTTACCGAACAAACGGAGGGATAACATGAGACACACAATCAAAAAATGGTTTTGGGCATGGGATTTTGACAAGGAAGAGAAGTGGCTGACCGAATGTGCCGCAAAAGGACTGGCACTTGTATCTGTCGGTTTCTGCCGTTATGACTTTGAGGAATGTACGCCCGGTGCATATCATGTGCGGCTGGAGCTGCTTGACAATCCGCCCTCGCATCCGGAAAGTGTGCAGTACATCAAGTTTCTTGAGGAAACAGGTGCGGAGCATGTCGGTTCGGTTCTGCGCTGGGTCTATCTGCGCCGTTCGGCAGAGTTTGGTCCGTTTGATCTGTTTTCGGACAATGCGTCCCGTGTGCGCCATCTCGGACGGATCCTTGCGCTGCTTTGGCCGGCGATGATTATAGAATTTATTGCGGGTTTGTCTAATATTTGGCACGGAATAACATGGGACAGTACCGTCAATATTGTATGCGGCTGTATTGTGCTTCCTTTGGCGGTACTGATCGGTATCGGCATCTGGAAGCTGACCCAAAAACGGAATCTTCTCAAAAAGGAACAGCAGATTTTTGAATGATCTTGATTTTTTCCGCCTACCGTGATACAATATAGGAAACAAAAACGATTACGGATTTTTCGTATACGGAGGAAATGCACATGATTTACAGCATTGAAAATGAAACCTATCGCGTCTCGGTCAACCCTATCGGCGCAGAACTTTGCAGCTTTTACGACAAGGCGGCAGGACATGAATACATCTGGGAAGGCAATCCCGCATTCTGGACAGGCACGTCTCCGCTGCTGTTCCCGATTGTCGGCCGTCTGCGCGACGATATCTACTATTTGAACGGCAAAGAATACACGCTTGCCAAGCACGGCTTTGCAAAGAAGATGGAATTTGAACTGGAAGCAAAGTCTGAGGACGAAATGGTCTTTTTGCTGCGTGACACCGAGGAAACCCGTGTGTCTTTCCCGTTTGCGTATGAGCTGCGTGTCAGATATGCGTTTGTGGAAAAGGGTTTTGTCATGGAATTCAGCGTAAAGAACCCGGGCGACGAAACGATGTACTTCTCCCTCGGCGCACATCCCGCATTTGCCATTGATCTCGGCGACAAGGTGGTGCTTGATGAAGCGGAAACGCTGGATGCGTTCAAGTTGGATGAAAACTTCCTGCGCGGCAAGGTGCAGCAGCCTGTCTTTGACAACTCCCGCGAGCTTGTCATCACGCCCGATCTGTTTGCAAAGGATGCGCTGATCTTTGACGGCGTCAAGTCCAAGGGGGCGTCGGTCATCCGCGCAAACGGCAAGAATGTCCATGTGGCGTTTGATGCGCCGTGTCTCGGTATCTGGGCAAAGCCCGCTGCACCGTATGTATGCATTGAGCCGTGGCACGGTATCGATGACATGTGCGATGCCGGTCACGACATCACAAAGAAAGAGCGCATTGAAGTGCTCGGCGCGGGTGAGACGTGGGTATTCCCCGTTACGATCACAGCCATGGATTGATCCAATTTTATAGATACTGCCACCGGGTAGTGAATGCACGGCATTCGTCGGTACATCGTCAGGTCATACAGCGTCCATTTTGCGGCGCTGTGAAGATGTACAGCGGGTGCCGTTTTGTTTGGAGGGTATATGAAAAAATTTCGTAATCCGTTTGCCGATCTGACGCCGTTTGAGCGCGGGCTTTGGGGTGTATCTGCCGCGGTGATTGTGCTGAGCGCGGTTATCATGGGCGGTGCGGACCTGTTTTCTGTGATCGCATCGCTGATCGGTGTGACCGCACTCATTTTTGTCGCAAAGGGATATGTCATCGGACAGATTCTGACTGTTGTGTTTGCGCTGTTTTACGGGGTGATCTCCTTTGGTCAGCAGTATTATGGCGAGATGATCACATATCTCGGTATGTCCTCACCGATGGCGATCACGGCGGCCGTTGCGTGGCTGAAAAATCCGTTCCGGGATACCAAAGAGGTATCCGTGCGTCCGATGACACAGAAAACGGCGGTATGGCTGACCCTGTCCACAACAATGGTCACAGCGGCGTTTTACTTCATTCTCGGCGCGATGGGAAACGCGAGCCTGGTTGTTTCCACCGTTTCTGTTACGACGAGCTTTCTTGCGTCTGCGCTGACATATCTGCGTTCTCCGTACTACGCGCTTGCGTATGCTGCAAACGATGTGGTGTTGATCGTTTTATGGATTATTGCCGCGGTTGAGGATCTTTCGTATCTGTCGATGGTATTGTGCTTTGTCATGTTTTTGGCAAATGACCTCTACGGATTCTTTAACTGGAAACGGATGGAGAAAATACAAAAAATGTCCGTGGAAGAACCCAAATCGCCCTTGACGAATTGCAATTCTTATGATAAGATATAATCAAAGAAAAATTCTGTGAAAAGAAAGGAATCTAACATCATGAAAAAAGCATTGATCTTTCAGGGCGGCTGGGACGGTCACGAACCGCAGCTGACATCCAAGCGATTTGCGGGTCTTCTGGAGAAGAACGGCATTGCAGCCGAAATCTACGACACGACGGACTGTCTTGCGGACTATGAAAAGCTGCTGACATACGATCTGATCGTTGCGTGCTGGACCGGCGGCGAACTGAAATGGGATTATTCCAAGAATGTTTCCGAGGCGGTTGCGCGCGGTGTCGGTCTGGCTGGCTGTCACGGCGGTATGTGTGATGCATTCCGCAACGATACGAACTGGCAGTTCATGACCGGCGGTCAGTGGGTCTCCCATCCGGGCGGCGACGGTGTCGAATATACCGTCAACATCCGCCGCGGTACCTCTCCCCTCGTTGAAGGTCTGGAAGACTTTACCGTCAAGAGTGAGCACTACTACCTGCACGTTGACCCAGCCATCGAGGTTCTGGCAACGACCCGTTTCCCGAATGCAGGCGTCAATTACTATCATTCCGCAAACAAGCCGATTGATATGCCGGTTATCTGGACCAAGTACTGGGGTCTGGGACGTGTCTTCTACAACTCCCTCGGCCATCACGACGATGTCTTTGTCAACTCCCCGAATGCCGAGGTTCTGATGGAACGCGGTTTGGTTTGGGCTGCAGGCGGCAAGGAATACAGCGAAAAGAACGGTCTGACGGTTGACCGTTATCTCAACTCTGCAAAGATGTATTAAGGAGACACAATCATGACAAGAATCGGTATTGTCGGTGTCGGTTCCATTTCCGGCATCTATCTGGAAAACATTACAAACAAGTTTCAGAACATCGAAATCATCGGTGTCTGTGATCTGATCCGCGAACGCGCAGAACGTGCAGTTGAGAAGTACAACATTCCCAAGCTGTACGAAACGATGCATGATATGTTCGCAGATCCCGATGTTGATCTCGTTCTCAACATCACCCGTCCTTATGAGCATTTTGAAGTTTCCAAGGCAGCCCTTTTGGCAGGCAAGCCCGTTTACTCTGAAAAGCCGCTCGGTGCAACATGGGAAGAGGGTCTTGAACTCGTCCGTCTTGCTGAAGAGAAGGGTCTTTGGATCGGCGGTGCGCCCGATACCTACATGGGTGCCGGCATCCAGACCTGCCGCAAGCTCATTGACGAAGGTGCCATCGGTGATATCGTCGGTGCGACTGCATTTATGACCTGTCACGGTCACGAATCCTGGCATCCCGATCCTGAATTCTACTACAAGTTCGGCGGCGGTCCGATGATGGACATGGGTCCGTACTACGTTACGGCTCTGATCAACCTGCTGGGCGGTGTCAAGCGTGTCGGCGGTATGATCTCCACCCCGTTTGCAACCCGTACCTGCACCTGCAAGGAGCATGACGGCGAGATCATCACAGTCGATGTTCCCACCTCCTACTACGGCGTTATGGAATTTGAATCCGGTGCGGTTGGTTCCATCCTGACCTCGTTTGATATTTACGGTGCGCATCTGCCGATCATTGAAATTTACGGCTCCAAGGGTACGCTCCGTGTTCCCGATCCCAACTGCTTCGGCGGTCCCGTTGTTCTGCACATCCCGGGCAAGGAAGACGAAGAAATCCCGCTGGCATTCGACTATCCCGAAAACTCCCGTGCACTCGGTCTTGCCGAAATGGCTTCTTCTCTGGAACAGGGTCGCCGTCCGCGTGCAAGCTGGAAGCAGACGCTCCATGTTCTCGAAGTCCTCACCGGCTTTGAACGTGCCGCAGCACAGGGCGGTTATCTCGAGCTTTCCACCAAGTACGAGCGCGAAGCACCGATGGCACAGGGTCTGCCGCACGGTGTGCTTGACTGATCTTTGTGAAAACACTCATTATCAACGGCTCCCCGAAAAAGAACGGCGATACGCAGGCGCTTATTGATGCGTTTGTGTCGGGACTTTCCGGGGAATACCGTATCGTTTCCAATAAGGATGGCATATCTCCGTGTATCGACTGTCGGTATTGCTGGAAGTGTGACGGTTGTGCCGTGCGGGACAGTATGCAGGAGGTTTACGATTACCTTGTCGACTGCGATGCGGTCGTGTTGGCGTCGCCCGTCTGGTTTTCGTCATTATCGGGTCCCACACTTGACATCGGAAGCCGGTTTCAGACGTATTTTGCGCGGAAGTTCTTCCGTCATCTGCCATCACCGCTCAAGCCCAAGCGCGGTGTGATTCTGCTCGTCGGCGGACAGCCGGGAACAGAAGTTTGGCCGATTGCAAACGCAAAAACGATTCTCGGACTTGCCAATATTGTAAAAGATGACATGGTTGTCGTCACCTCAATGAATACCGACCACATTCCTGCAGCTCTGGATACGGCGGCACTTGCGGCGGCAAAGTCGGCAGCACAGGCATTGGTGTCCGATTGCTAAAAGACACAGGAACCGAATACTTCCTTTGTGCATATTCTGGAATGGAAGATGCGCATGCGTATCAAATCCGCGTGCGCATCTTTTTATTTTTGAAAGAAAGCAGATGAGACATACGATGAATCGGACTGTATATCAACCGATGCGCAGCTGTGGATGCAGAAATTCTGTCCCTGTTCCTGTCACACCGCAGAGCGTATCCCCGTGCAAACCGGAAGCACGAGAGAATGTGTGCTGTACGCAGTCAGCTGAGCGGGAGCACTGTCATCCGACTCCGGCACAGCAAACGGTTCTTGCAATGGCATATGTCAACGTACAGACACTCGGCGAGGTATATGACCCCTGTACTGCGCTGATTGCCGGTACGCTGTTCCCGTGTCTTGACAAACCGTTCTGCGGAATGACTATTTCGGCATCCGCCTATCCGAATCCGCCCGCACGTACCTGCGACTGTGCTGTTCCCATGCCCACACCCCGTGACAGACGGGACTGCGATTGCGAGAGAGGAGGCGGTCACCGTGACTGAACGTACTGCTGTGAGCTGCTGTGAACGGTACGGACGTCCGTTTGCGGCGTGGGATCTGCGGCTGTATCTCGATACGCACCCTGACGACTGTCAGGCGCTGGCGATGTTTGCACAGATGTATGCCGAGCTGGGTGGCGACTGTTATGCCTTCCGCGGGATCAAGCCGTGTGACTGGGAAGACGGTGTCTGGCATTCCCTTGACGGACCGTGGCCGTGGGAACCCGATGCAAACTGTAAAGTCGATGCATCCTGTTTGGGGAAAGGAGGCAGATGAGTCATGTGGAGTTATGAAAAGCAGCTTCAGTATCCCGTCCGCATCAAAAACACCAACCCGCGTCTGGCATCGGCGATCATCAGTCAGTACGGCGGTCCCGATGGGGAGCTCGGTGCATCCCTGCGGTATCTGTCCCAGCGGTATTCTATGCCGTTTGACGATGCAAAGGGTGCGCTTACGGATATCGGAACCGAGGAACTCGGTCACCTTGAGATGATTGGTTCCATCGTGCATCAGCTGACGCGCAATCTGACACCCGAGCAGGCGGTGGCGGGCGGATTCGATGCGTACCTTGTCGATCACACGACGGGTGTCTATCCGCAGGCGGCGGCAGGCTTCCCGTGGACAGCGGCATCCATGCAGGTCAAGGGCGATCCGATCACCGATCTGCATGAGAATATGGCTGCCGAAATGAAAGCCCGCACAACCTATGACAACATTCTGCGCATCTCGGACGATCCCGATGTCAATGATGTCATCCGTTTCCTGCGCGCAAGAGAAATTGTGCATTACCAGCGCTTTGGTGAGCTTTTGGTACGCACACAGGATCGGCTCAACGAAAAGAACTTCTTTGCGTTCAATCCGGCATTTGATAAAAATAAACCGATGAAGCACTAATCGATCGGGCGGCATATCTCTGCAGGCGGAGATATGCCGTTTTTTCGGCAATAAACGGCGATGTATGTGTTCTTTTGTGCCTAACCCCTTGACATTACGGGGAAAACATATTATAATAATATAAAGTTATCCATAAAATTTCACTTGAAATTTAATGAAGTAAACGACTTTCTGTAAAGGAGATTTTCCAATGAAACGTACTCTCAGCCTTTGTCTCGCGGCGCTTCTTCTGACCGCGTCTATGGCAGCCTGCGGCGGCAGTGATACCACACAGCCTGCCGAAACGACAGGTGCTGTCGTCGATAACACCGCGGCAGTTGAAACCGAAGAACCTGCATATGTTCCTGCGGTAGCCGATATGGGCGGCCGTGAATTCCACATTCTTTCCAAGATGGAAGGCGACGAATCCGGACGCTGGACTGCGGAAGACTTCAAGATTGAAGAAGCAGACGGTGATGTTGTCAATGACGCGATTTTCAACCGCAACCAGAAGCTCGAGGAGCTGTTCAACTGCGATATCGTCAACCACTTTGAAGCAATGGGCAATCTGTTCTCCTATACGCTGTACGGTACCATTTCCAAGCTGGTACAGGCAGGTGATACGACCTATGACTTTATGATGCCTCCGATTCAGGACAGCGCAAAGCTGGCGGCAGACGGTATTCTGTGGGATCTGACGATGTTCGATTCCATCAACCTCGATCAGCCGTGGTGGAACCAGGTCTTTGATGAAGCAACCAGCATCGGCGGTAAGTCCTACTATGCAAACGGCGACATCAGCCTGACCTTCATGCGTGCCGCTTATGCGATTCTGTTCTCCAAGAATGTTCTTTCCAAGTACGACCTCGAAAGCCCGTACTCCCTCGTTACCGACGGCAAGTGGACCATCGATGCACTGATGGGGATGGCACGTTCCGCTGCAGAGGACATCAACGGCAACGGTTATATGGACTCTGAAGACAACATCGGTATGGCAATGCTGTACAACTCCGGCGAAGCATTCTTTGCGGCAACCGGTGTCAAGCTCGTTACCGTTGAAGACGGCAAGCTGACCTGGACGGGCGACTCTGCAAGAAGCCTTGCGGTCATGGAAAAGATCTATCAGATCTATGACGAAAAGCAGACGACCATCAACTGTGACGTCGCTTCTCTGATGTCCGGCAATTATGCAACGCTGACCAATGTCGACCGCGGTGCTACGTTCCTGTCCACCGACAAGACGCTGTTCCTGTTCGGTACGATGAACAATGTCCCGCTGATGCGTGATATGGACGGTGACTTCGGTATTCTGCCGCTTCCCAAGTTTGATGAAAATCAGGAGAGATATTACTCCTATGTCCATACCTGGTCCGCATCTGCCGCAACGATTCCGATTACGGCGCAGTATCCTGAAGAAACCGCGCTGTTCATGGAAGCCGCTGCTTATTATGCAAGCGAAATGATCACGCCCGCGTACTACAATGTTGCACTCAAGACCAAGTATGCGCGTGACGACGAATCTCAGCAGATGCTCGACATCATCTACGAAAACCGCTGGTGTGACCTCGGTAACCTGTACAACGTCGGTGAAGTCCTGACCGGTATGACCTCGCTTGTCACCACCGGCAAGAACAGCTTTGCATCGATGATTGCCTCCAAGGAATCCAACATCGAATCCACGCTGGAAGCGATCAACGAAGCATTCCTCGAAAACGAATAATTTCCGGGGCAGTACCGCCTGCGCTTCTGCGATGTCAGATCCGTGCGGTACTGCCTTCAATGCACTGTCCATCGGAGTAAAACATAATGATGAAATTACAAGGCGAACGAATCTGTCTCGCAATGCTGACAAGAGAAGACTGCAGAGCATTGTGGGAGAATTTTGAATACGATTTTTCCTGTCCTGCGGAGGAATTTCGTATCGGACATGCGCCGGAAAAAGCAGACGGCTGGTATGACGAAATTCAGCGCCTGCAGGGAGAGCAGAACGTCCGACTCGGTATTTTCCTGCATGACGGTACGGTCATCGGTGATGTGGCGCTGCAGGACATCGATCGTGTCAACCGCTGCTGTTCGGTTGGCATGGGGATGGCAAAGCTCGAACACCGCGGATGCGGCTACGGGCAGGAAGCGGTAAATCTGATACTTGCCTATGGATTTGACCATCTCGGCATGGAGCGCATCACCGCAAATACGCTGGATATCAATATCGGTGCGCAGAAGTCACTGGAAAAGTGCGGCTTTGTCCTTGAGGGCAGAGAACGGCGTGCGGTATATCTCGGAGGGGTCACGCACGATCGGCTGAATTACGCCATCCTGCGTGAGGAATTTTCGGAACGCCGTGCGGCAAAGGAGCACAAATATTTGAAAGAAGTGCTTGCTGAGCGCGATTATCTGCCGATTACAACGCATATGGACGGTACACCCGTGACGCGGGAACGCTGGCAGGAACGCAGAGCAGAAATGCGCCGTCTTTTGCAGGAGTATTCTTACGGTGTCACACCCGATGTGCCGGTGTCGGTGACGGGGGCGGTCGTTCATACGGAAAATACCCACTTCGGCGGTAAGGTCCGTATTGAAACCGTGGACATTTCCTTTACGACGGCGCGGGGAACGATGACATTCCCGATTACGCTGTTTGTGCCAAAGACAGTGGAAAAACCGCCGGTCTTTCTGCACCTTGCGTTCCGTGCGTATCCCGACCGTTATATTCCCGCGGAAGAAATTACGGATGCGGGCTATGCGCTTGCCGTAGTTGTCTACAAGGATCTGGTCAACGACAATCTGCGCGGCGATTATTCCGACGGTATTGCGGCGCATTTCGGAACGACAATCGACCGTGCTCCGACCGAATGGGGTAAGATTGGCATGTGGGCATACGGCGCATCCCGTGTGATGGACTATTTCTGCGCCGAACGGGAGGATCTGGATACCGAACACGTTGCGGTCATCGGTCATTCCCGCCTTGGAAAAACGGCACTTTGGTGCGGTGCGCTCGATGAACGCTTTGCCGCTGTCATTTCCAACAACTCCGGCTACGGCGGTGCCGCATCGTCCAAGCACGGTGAGGGAGAACGCGTAAGAGACTTTCTGCGCGCCGGCAGCTGGGACTGGTACTGCGAGAACTTCAAGCAGTTTACAGACGATCTGGAAGACGAAAAGCCATATGACCAGAGCTTTCTGCTTGCCATGATCGCACCGCGTCTGCTGTGTATCGGCTCTGCGGAAACCGACCGCGGCGCTGACCCGAAATCCGAATTCCTGACATCCCTGCATGCATCCTCTGCATGGGAACTGATTGGTGTCCGGGGACTGATCTGTCCCGATCGGATGCCACAGCCGGGAGATCACTTTGCCGAGGGCAATATCGGTTATCATCTGCGCGGATTCGGACATGCGCTGTCGCGTGAGGACTGGTGTGCGTATATTCGTTATCTTGACATGAAATGGAGAGGAAAATCATAATGAAAAACTATACCTTACAGAAAACCTGTGACGTGCTTGCGCAGTATGACGTTGTCGTTGTCGGCGGCGGTACTGCCGGTGTCATTGCGGCAATCGCGGCGGCAAACGAAGGTGCATCCGTTGCTTTGATCGAGCAGTTCGGCGCACTCGGCGGCTCCTCGACCGGTGCACTTGTTACCCCGACCATGAGCACGCATGTGGAAGGCGTTCCGATGAACTCCTATATCGTGACGGAGCTTGACCGTCTTGCCCAAGCACGCGGTGCGATGCTCCGGCGCGGTGTATCCCGTTACTATGACCCGATTCTGCTTCCTGTCGTTCTGGAAGAAATGGCGGTCGGTGCGGGTGTTTCCCTGTATCTGTACACCGATCTTATTGATGTTGTCAAGGAAGGCAGAAATATTGTCGGTGTCTTTGTTTCCGATAAGTCCGGTATGCATGTCATTGAAGGCAAGCAGTTTATCGACTGTACGGGTGACGGTGATCTGTCTGTCATGGCAGGCGCGGCATACACCAAGGGCAATCCGAAGACCGGCAAAAACCAGCCGATCTCCCTGCGCTACATGGTTTCCGGCGTCGATATGCAGGCGTTCCACGAGACGGCGCCCGATTCCATTTCCTACTGGGACGGCGGCTGTTATGCGGCATGTACGACACAGAATCCGCGTACCTCGGTCGAGCGCATTATGGCGGAAGCGCGTGATGCGGGTGATCTGATTCCCGAGGACCTTGCATACTGGCAGGTGTTCACCTTGCCGAGCCGTCCCGATACGCTCGCATGCAACTGCCCCGAGATTTTTGATCGCGTCGACGGCACATCTGCTGCGGATCTGACCAATGCGCAGATTTCGGGTAAGCAGTCCGCCATGCGTCAGCTTGCGTTCTATAAAAAGTATTTCAAGGGATTTGAAAACGCATACATTTCCGGCTTTGCGTCAATGGTCGGCATCCGCGAATCCCGTGAAATTGCTACGGATCGGATTCTGACCATTGCAGAAGCGAAGCGCTATGCCAAGTTTGATGATGCGGTCGCACAGACCAACTATCCCGTCGACATCCATGGCTTCGGCGATGAATTTACCAACAAGCATGTCGAGGGCATTGAAAACGAAAAGCCGTATTTCGAGATTCCGTTCGGCTCACTTGTTGTCCGAGATGTTGACAACCTGTTTGTTGCGGGACGCTGTATCGGCTGTGACTTCTTTGTGCAGGCGGCGATTCGTATCATTCCCACCGTTCGTGCTACGGGTGAGGCGGCGGGTATCGCGGCAGCACTCTGCGCAAAGGAAGGAATCAATGCGCATGAGGTCGACGGTGTCCGAGTCCACAATACGATGGTGGCGCGCGGCGCGGATTTTGATGTGCGCTGATGCTGCGATAATCGCTGTCATATCGCTTTTTATCCTGTGTATCTTCCACAAAAGGTACACAGGATTTTTGTGTATACCGACGAAATTGTATTGCTTGGAAGTTTTTTGATGAGAGTGTGTTGTTTTTTTTGATTCTTATGTGATATAATGTAACCGATAAGGAAACACGGAGGATTACGCCAATGGCACATATGCAGACCTGTTCTTGACTGTAACGGAATCGCAGACAGGAATATAGGTGTTCTGACAGCGATTCCGGGAAAGGAGAATATGCATATGAAGATGACGAAAAGAATCCTTGCGTTTGTGACTGCGCTTGTTTTGTGTTTTGTACCGACGATGCTGATGGTTGCAGCTTCTGATAATGGTCCGTGCGGACATTCTTTGGATTATTATTATGTTGTTCTTAATGCCAGAACCGGTGTAGAACCGATTGGTACCGCATCACAATGCTGTTATTTTGTGTATGACAATGCAGTCGAAACATGCAAAAAATGTCAGTACTCCATGGCATGGCCTTACAAACAACTTCAGTTTAGCCACAGCTTTGTTAGTAGTAGATATTGTGTTTATTGCGGTTATGATTATTACTCCTAAATTGATATCATGATACTAAAGCGTTATATAATTTATTTTCTTGTGTTTATTACCCTCTGCACAACCTCATGTGAGAAGACACCGTCTACAGACGGTGTCAAGCAGTGGGCAAAAGAAAAGCTCACAGCGATGATAGACGATCTGTCAGCGGAGCCTGTTGTCATCCAAACCGTTCGGTCTTACGAAAAAGTCCAGCTTGAAAACCCGGCATCGTATGTTCTGAACGGTGCCATTGCCAATGATATCTATACAGACGGCAATACGGTCTGTGTCCCAACCGGGAATTTTATGACAACCGGAAACATCGGCTTGACGATTTTGCAATATGATAACAGCGGTGTGCTGACGGCAGAAATCCCGGTTCCAGATATACCAGGTACGTCGATCATTGAAGTCCGTACACTGTCAGACGGTCGGTTTGTATTCTATGGAGAAAGTGAAATCGGAAATCATAATGATACGTTTGTTGCTGTCACGGACGCGGCGGGGAATACACTGCATCGTGTAGAACTTCCGCGTCATGATGTCTCCATCATCAATGCCATATTCAATAATTGCACTGGAATGGATGTATATGAGGATGAAGACGGTTCTGTCCGTATTTTTATCAATGCATGGAACTGCGCATACTATTTTGACGGGACACTGACGCAGTTGAATGCAGTCCCTTTCAACGGAGAATACGAAAATATTTATCGGATATCCGACGGAGTGTATGTTCTTGGAAAATCCATGCCGGCGGTTGTTCGCGTGGATATGAATGAGGGAACGATCAAGGTATTTGATCATCTTGACCTGTCTATTCCACCCGAAATGATTTATTTCAGTGATGTGTTTTATACTGAATCCGGGCAGCAATACTGCGTCTATGACGGCGTTCTGTATCGCTGTGACGGAAACAAAACCGTTACCGAGATCATGAGATGGGAAAACGGTTCGTGTACCGGAAACGGGTTATTCTGGATTCTTGATGATCATACGGTATATTATCAGGCGCAAACCAATGATACCATCTCGGGATATGCCAACCTTGTGCTGCTGAAAATCTTTGATGATTCCACGATCAATGATCGTTATGTGATTTCACTGGTTAATATGACAAACATCAATCGGGATTGGCTGTATGAGGTTATTGCTCACTTCAATGCGGAAAACGAGCAGTATTATGTTGAGATTAGGGACTACCGGGAAAATGGTGCGGAACAGCTGCGGGAGGATTTTCTGACTGATGTCAAAACCGATATCATCATTGCCTCCTCACAATATATTCTGCAAGATTATCAGGATAAAGGTGTACTTTTGGATTTGGCACCGTTTTTACGCGAACAGATACCCGATGGGGTTTTCAACGCATATGCGTTGTCTGACAAACTGTTTTTTATGCCGCTTGCGGTAGAGTTGGAAACATTCGTCAGCGCGAGCACCGTCTTTGATGAAGTACTCACATGGGATGCAGTAAAGCAACTGGAAGCAAAGCTGCAGAATGGAGGCATGAAAGCCCTGACATCCAATCCTTCTGCCGCCGATTGGATTTTCGATTTGTCGCTCTGTGATTTTTATGACGCGGAAAATGCCGCAGCAACCTTTGATACTGCACTTTTCAATGAACGGATACAGTTCCTGGAACGTCTGCGCAAGGATTACACTGTTGAGGATTACGGTTTTCTACGAAAAAATATACTGTCAAACGATATGTATGCGCTGTCACATCAGTATATCGTTGATGCGGTTCTGTGCGGAGAAGTCGGTTGTTTCACCGTGCCGATTGAAACGGTTTCTGTGCTCGGCACACTGCAACTGCTCTTTGATGAAACCGGCTATACTTTTTGCGGACTTCCGTCTGATACGGGGATTGGTGCCTCGATCACTGCATCCAACGTGCTGTCGGTCATTGCAGAATCCGATGTGCTCGGCGGTGTTCAGGAGCTGCTTGATTTTCTTCTGTCTGATGCTGTGCAAACCTCTGCCTATCTGACAGAAAACGCGTTGCCTGTCACGCGCTCGGCACTTGAAAAAACGCTTGCGGAATACCGTTTTCTTTATTATGACAGCAGTTTGTTCCATTCTGTGACAGGATTTGGAGGTGCATCCGGTATCTCCGTTCATGCCATCGATCATTCGTCACAGTATTCCGAGGAAAAAAGCCGCAATCGGACTGTCATAGAAATTTCCGACGCGGAACAGGAAGCGTTTTTGCGTTTCTTTGACCGGATTTCCGCACTGACCCCCGACCCGACTGTAAAGTCGATTGTTTCAGAAGAACTTTCAGCGTATGAAAGCGGCGCAAAATCACTTGACGAAGTATCAAAGCTGATTCAGTCCCGCGTGTGGATTTACTTAAACGAATAACCCCAATCAAACCGTCTCGGCTTCTTCTGCCGCGGCGGTTCTTTTTTTGCCTGTCTGCGGTTTTGCGGCTGTGAACATTTCAAAAATTTTGTGATAAAACGAATTGACAAAACTCCGATTTTGGAGTATAATACTATGGTAAGCATAGAAAAACTGTGTCAAAATCAAAATGAAAAGCAGAGGTGAACACCATGGACAGCGGCAGTCGAAGTACCCCCGGCGGGCGATGGCAGCATTTGTATGAATACCGACGACAGGCGCTGTCTGTTCGGTTTGCCATGTGATATCCTGCCATTTCTCGTTTTACGGGACTCCTCCGGCTACATTCCCTATTTTTGAGTAAAGGAGCCCAGGTTATGAACGAAGAACTGGAACTGATCTTTGAAGAGATCAAAACGCTGCTTGCCGAGCGCAAGTATGCACAGCTGTATGCCCGCGTCAAGACGCTTCAGCCGGCGGACATCGCGCTGTTATTTGAAGAAATCCCAATGGAGGATGTCATCCTGACCTTCCGCCTGCTTCCCAAGGATACAGCGGCGGATACCTTTGTCGAGCTCGAAGCAGACCGTCAGATGCTTCTGATTTCTGCGTTTTCCGACGCCGAACTGAAGGCGGTGCTTGACGAGCTGTATCTTGACGATACGGTTGACATCATTGAAGAGATGCCGGCGAATGTCGTGCGGCGTATTATTCGCTATTCCACGCCGGAAATGCGCCAGAGCATCAATGAAGTCCTCAATTTCCCGGCGGATTCCGCGGGCAGCATCATGACCATTGAATATGTTGACCTGAAGGCGGAAATGACACTGGATGAGGCGTTTGACCATATCCGCGCGACCGGGTGGGACAAGGAAACCATTTATACCTGTTATGTCATCAATGCGGATCGTCATCTGGAGGGCGTGGTTTCGGTACAGCAGATGCTGCTGTGTGACCGCGCGAGTACGATCGGCGAGATCATGGACCGCAATGTCATCTCCTGCAAAACGGGAGACGACAAGGTCGAAGTTGCACAGACCCTGAACAAGTATGACTTCCTGGCACTTCCCGTTGTCGACAACGAGGAACGGCTTGTCGGTATCGTCACCATCGACGACGCGATTGACGTCCTGACCGATGAAGCGACGGAAGACATGGAAATCATGGCGGCAATCACGCCGATTGAGAAGACCTATCTGCGCACGGGCATTTTTGAAACATGGAAGCAGCGTATTCCGTGGCTGCTTCTGCTGATGCTGTCCTCGACCTTTACGCAGAAGATTATCACGGCGGCGGAAGATGCGCTGTCGGCATGTGTTGCGCTGACGGCATTCATTCCGATGCTGATGGGTACGGGCGGTAATGCCGGCGGACAGGTTTCCGTTACGGTCATCCGCGGTCTGTCGCTGGATGAGATCGATTTCGGTGACTGGCTCCGTGTGCTGTGGAAGGAATTGCGTGTCTCCCTTCTTTGCGGTGCAACGCTGGCGGTGGCGAACTTTGCCAAGCTGCTGTTCATTGACCGTGTGACCATGGATGTTGCACTGGTTGTCTGCATTACGCTGGTTGTGGTTGTGCTGTTTGCCAAGGTGGTCGGCTGTCTTCTGCCGATTGCCGCAAAGCGTATTCGTCTTGATCCCGCGGTCATGGCGAGTCCCTTTATCACCACGATCGTTGACGCGCTGGCACTGCTGACCTATTTCCGTATTGCGTCCATGATGCTTGGAATCTGAAAATTATCTGTCAATAACAAATCCCGTCAGAGAAGCGGCTTGCTCTCCGACGGGATTTTTGTATCTTATTCTGTGTAGTTTCTGTAGGCTTCCAGCAGCTGATCAACTACCTCGGGGTTGTTGATCTGTTCTGCAAGCTCTTCAATATTTTCGATGTTTTCGATCTCGGTGATGATTTCGTCGATGTTTTCCATCGTTTCAAGCTCACGGACAAGCGCATCCACATCCTCAATTTCACCGATTTGCGAGACAAATTCCTCAATGTTTTCGATTTCACCGATCTGACCGACGACATTCGCGATATCGCCGACGCTGTCAACAATTTCGGAAATGTTGCCAAGTTCGCCGATACTGCCGACCAGTCCGGCCATTTCCTGAATGCCGCCGAATTCTTCCACCAGTCCGGGAATGTCTTCCGCGATGCTGATGATATCCTGTATATCCTCCACCGGCACACCGAGCTCTTTGCTGACCATGCCGGGCAGAGCCTGCAGGAGAATGACTGTGACAAGCACCAGAATGACAGAAAGAACCAGACCGATGATAGCCCAGATCAACTTGCCGCGTGCATAGTGTTTGAGGTTTCGGTTTTTCGGCGCGAAGGAGAAAATGATACAGCAGATGAAACCGATCAGCGGCAAAGCGAATAAAAATTCCAGACCGAAGAACGCGCCGGTTCCGACGACAGGGTCATTTGGCTCCGGCATCGGTGTATATACGGGGGCGGCGGCTTCTGACTCTGCGGCTATGTTTTCGGATTCAGGGTTGACGGCTTCGGATGTATAGTTTTCCATAAGTTCCTCCGGCTTGATTAAGTCATAACAACGGGAACAATCTCGTCTCCGTCAAAGGTCATGCGGTCGATACACAGCATGCGGTGTCCGGCTTCCAGATCGCCGATGATGCGGCGGTGATAGACGATCAGCCAGTCATCCTCGGTACCTTCCACATGCAGATAGCCGTGATGACCGGGACCGTTGGCAATTTCGGACGAGGAAAGAACGGTTTTGCCTGTTTTGCAGATGTCGGTCGGGGAGAGGGAATGGCTCGATGCGACATGATACGTACCGTTTGTCCAGCCGCCTTCCGACCACATGAAGTGATAGACGCCGTTCCGCTTCATCATGCACGGACCCTCGACATAGCCGTCGGGTGTGATGGATTTGAAGATCTCGCCGTCCTCAAACGGAACAAATCCGTCCATCGTTTCGTTCATGACTGCCATATTGCAGTGTCCCCAGCCGCCGTAGTAAAGATAAATGGTACCGTCATCGTCTTTGAACAGATGCGCGTCAATCGGCTGTGCGCCGTGGATGATCTTCCCAATCAGCGAGGTGCCGATCAGATTGCGGAAGGGACCTGCGGGAGAATCGGAAACTGCGATCTCCAGACCGCCGCCCTCGTCATCCTCATGGATGTCGTTGGTCGCAAACATCAGGTAGTATTTGCCGTTTTTCTCGATGATGGTCGGTGCCCAGACCGCGCGGTGAACGTAAGGGTAGCCGGACATATCGATGATGCCCTCGTGCTTTTCCCAGTGAATCAGGTCGGCGGAAGAAAAGGCATCGATGTTCATCTGATCCTCATATTTGGTGAAAGAACGGGTGACGTAGATATAGTATTTGCCTTCATAAAAGCGTGCTTCGGGGTCGGCGTACCAGCCCTGGACAATTGGATTCATAGCATATTCTCCTTATTGAAAATGTTGAAATGTTCTTTTGCGTATTGATACAGCGTTGGTGTGATACCCGGATACGTCAGCATGGTATCGGGCGGAAGTGCATCAAAGGTGCGTACCTCTGCCATTTCGCTTTCGGGAATATCGCCGAGTCTTCTGATGTGCGCGAGGAACACCATGCCGTCTGCATGTCCGTGCTCGTCTCCCGCACGATAATCAAATGCTGCGTCGATGTCAAAATCGAGCGCGCCCGATTCCTCGTACAGCTCGCGTTTTGCGGCATCAAGCGGTGTTTCGCCCGGCTCGATGTGTCCGCCCTGTGTTTCCCATGTGGTCCGATCACGGTGACGGCTGAACAGCAGCTTACCGTCTGCCTGTGAGAGGACAACGACATATTTGTAGGTGCCCAATGTTCCGAGCGGGTATGGCTGACAGATCATGCTGACACACTCCTTTCCTTGTTTTTCATTATAGCACACATCGGTGCAAAAAGCAAGAAGATATCCAAAGAATTGCAACGCAATGTATTGCGCTGTACTTTGCGTTATGGTGTTGACAATCGGCGTATTTTCTGTTATAATGAACGACAGTAGAACTATCGTTCTTTGGGATGGGAGGTGTCACAATGGCTGGTGCAAAGTATTCTGAATCGTATCGCGTGATTATGGATGCGGTTCGGAAAAAAACGGCGGAAATTCCGCTTCTGACCAAGGAAACAGAAGATATGCTGAAACGGGAAAAGCATCAGGCGTGTTTTTTTACCGGGCACCGCGACATTGTCGGTGTGAATGCCGAAGACACAGAGCGTCTGCAGGAAACCGTGCGCGGCTGGCTCGACCGTCAGGTTGAATCGATGGTATATCAGGGATTTTCCACATTTCTGTGCGGCGGTGCACGCGGATTTGATCTGCTTGCCGCGGCGGCTGTTCTGCATGCAAAGCAGGTCTATCATCCCACCCTGCGGCTGGTTCTGCTGCTCCCGTGCAGAGAACAAACCCGAGGATGGAACGAGCGCGATCTTGCATTGCATCTGGCGGTTTTACAGCGTGCCGAGTCCTATTATTTGCAGCAGGACTATGACCGCAGCTGCATGCACCGCAGAAACCGTTTGCTGGTCGACTGTGCAATCACCGGCGTTGCCTATTATGATGAAAAGAAGGAGCGAAGCGGCACGGGAATGACGGTGCGCTATGCTGAGGGATGCGGTGTGCCGATGGTGTTTCTGCCGTTTGGAGAATCCGGGACATGAAGAAAAGAGTAGTTTATGCAGCAGGAGCATGTATTTTGCTTGCGGCGGAAATTCTGATCGCATTGTTTGTCAGAGACAGCTTTGTTCGTCCTTATGGCGGTGACATTTTGGTGACGGTTCTGCTCTGTTGTTTTCTGCGTGCGGTTTTTCTGTTTGGGATTCCGTATCTTCCGCTCGTGGTATTTCTGTTTGCCGCGGCGGTGGAGTTTGCACAGGCGCTTGGGATTGCCGAACTGATCCCGGAAGGATGGACGGCGGTACGGATTATCGTCGGCAGTTCGTTTTCGGTATGGGATCTTGTTTGCTACGCGGTCGGCTGTGTGCTGTTTTGGGGTGCGGAACGATTGATATTGCGGCTGAAAACCGAAAAAATTGAGAAAGACTCTTGACAAATACGCCGAATGGTGTTATAATCAAAACAATCATATGGGAAATTCTGATGAAAGGAGACGGGTCATGAATGTTTCTGCTGCAATGATGATGACCGGAATGCGCATGTGTGCCATGTGCACTTGTGTTATGCAGATTTTTATGACCGGCGCTCCGGAAAAGAATACCGCCGCATAAGTCAGTTGCGGTCCGTTTTCAGTGAAACAAGGGGGCTTTGGTCGGAATACCGGAGTCCTCTCTTTTGTTTTTCTGCGGTATACTGCAATGCAATGTACCGAAATCCTGTATGGGACGCTGTATCCAAATTTTTATATTATAAAGGAGAAAAACCATGAAAAAGTTTCTCGCTCTGATCCTTTGCGCACTGATGGCTCTGTCCTTCACTGCATGTTCCTCCGGCGGTCTGGAGATCGCTGTCCCCAACGACACCACCAATGAAGCGCGTGCTCTGCTCCTGCTCGAAGCAAACGGCATCATCAAGCTCAAGGAAGGTGCCGGCATCACCGCTACCATCATGGACATCGCTGAAAACCCCAAGAACATCACCTTCAAGGAAGTCGAAGCTGCACAGATCCCCAACATCCTCAAGGACGTTGACTATGCGGTCATCAACTCCAACTACGCCATCGAAGCAGGTCTGGACCCCATGTCCCAGTCTCTGACCATCGAAGGCTCCTACTCCGCATACGCAAACATCGTTGCGGTTAAGGAAGGCAACGAAAACACTCCCAAGATCAAGGCACTCGTTGCGGCTCTGTCCTCTCAGAAGGTCGCTGACTTCATCACCGCTACGTATAAGGGTGCAGTTGTTTCCACCGTTGATGCTCCCACAGACGGCTTTGACGCTTCTGTTGACTATGCCGCTCTCGCTGGTCAGACCATCACCGTTGCGGCTTCTCCCGCTCCTCATGCAGAAATCCTTGCAGTTGCAAAGGAAATCCTCGCTGAAAAGAACGTGACCCTCGAAGTCATTGAATTCACCGACTATGTCCAGCCCAACAATGTTGTTGAAAGCGGCGAAATCGATGCAAACTACTTCCAGCATACCCCGTACCTCGATGACTTCAACGCACAGAACGGCACGCACATCGTTTCCGCGGCTGCCATCCACGTTGAACCCATGGGTCTGTACGGCGGCAAGCAGTCTTCTCTCGACGCTCTGAAGTAATCAGAATCTCTGACAGTTCCATGATCGAACTTCGTAATATCACAAAAACATTTACTACCGGTGCCGACGACGGGACACTTACCACGTTTGACGCGCTGAAGCAGGTATCCCTGACGGTAAACGATGGAGATATCTATGGCATCATCGGTATGTCCGGTGCCGGAAAATCCACGCTTGTCCGCTGTATCAACATGCTCGAGCGCCCGACCGAGGGTCAGGTGCTCATCGACGGTGTTGATGTCGGTGCGCTGAGGGCCAAGGAGCTTCGTGAAGTACGCCGCGATGTGACGATGATCTTCCAGGGCTTCAATCTGCTGATGCAGAGAACATGCCTTGCCAACATCACGTTCCCGCTGGAGCTCTCCGGCATGAAGCGCTCTGAAGCAAAGCAGAAGGCGAAGGAGCTTTTGGAAACGGTCGGTCTGCCGGATAAGGCGAATGCATATCCCGCACAGCTGTCCGGCGGTCAGCAACAGCGTATTGCCATTGCGCGTGCGCTGGCGACCAATCCGAAGGTTCTGCTCTGCGACGAGGCGACAAGTGCGCTTGACCCCAACACCACACATGCGATTCTCGAGCTGATCCGCAAGATCAACCGCGAGCTTGGCATTACGGTCATCATCATTACACACCAGATGTCGGTCGTTGAGGAAGTCTGCAGCCATGTAGCGATCCTCGACGAAGGCCGCGTTGTGGAAATGGGCGAGGTGGCAGAGGTCTTTGCCAATCCCAAGTCCGATGCCGCAAAGCGTCTGGTCTATCCCGATGCGAACAAGGAAGCCGGTGACGAAGCGGAGAAGTCCGCGGGTATTGCGGCGGCTGCACGCTCCGGTGAGCGCGTTCTTCGTGTTGTATTCAACGGCTCACACACAACGGATAAGCCGTTTATCACACAGATGGCGATCGATACCGGGATTGCCGTGAACATTCTGTATGCATCGACGCGGTGTCTTGGCGACCGTGTCTTCGGCGATATGCTGCTCGGTATTCCCGATGACAAAACCAGCCTTGAAACCGTGCTTGCCTATTTTGCAAAGGACACGGATATCATCATTGAAGAAGTAACGAAGGAGGATGACCATGCTTGACCGTATGTTTACCTCCGAAGCGCTGGAAGAAGCGCTGTGGATTCTGAAAAACGAATTCCCGATGGCGATCTGGGAGACGATGTATGTCACTGTCCTTGCAACGCTGTTTGCGATTGTGCTCGGACTTCCGCTCGGTGTTCTGCTGGTCGCGGGTGAGAAGAACGGCGTTCTGCCGCTTCCCGCACCGGTCATGAGTGTGCTGAATGTGGTCATCAACCTGCTCCGTTCGGTTCCGTTCCTGATTCTGATGATCCTTGTTTTCCCGCTGACGCGACTGATTGTCGGTACGTCGGTCGGTACGGTGGCATCCATTGTGCCGCTGGTCATCGCCGCGTTTCCGTTTGTCGCGCGACTGGTTGAATCCAGTTTGCGTGAGGTCAACCCCAATATCATCGAAGCCGCGCAGAGCATGGGTGCATCGCCGATGCAGATCATTTGCAAGGTCATGCTTCCCGAAAGCGTTCCGTCCCTGATTTCCAATGCGACCATCGCGATTACGACCATTCTCGGTTATTCCGCGATGTCAGGTATCATCGGCGGCGGAGGTCTTGGTCAGATTGCGATCAACTACGGTTATTACCGTTACCGCTATCTGGTTATGCTGATTGCCGTTGTGCTTCTGATTGTCATTGTGCAGATCTTCCAGACGGTCGGTACGACGCTGGCTGTCAAGAGTGACAAGCGCATCAAAAAGAAATAATCCGATTACCGCTTTGTATGGTTTTTCATACAGAGCGGTATTTTTGTTTGAAATCGCGGATAAATTTGGAATACCTCTTGCAATTTCCGTAAATATGCGGTAAAATAAACATGAAAGCAACGATTTGATCAGAGAGGATTCGTTCAAATCGCAATACCGCAGTGGAGGGCATTTTGTGAATGAACTGATAAATATCGATCTTGTGGAGCAGATTAAAGCCTTGCTTGAAGATTCCCGGCAGAAGATTGCTGTTGAGGTAAATACCACGCTTCTTCATACGTATTGGCAGATCGGTAAAATCATCGTTGAGGATGAAGCTTTGCACATCGGCGATGCAGAATACGAAAAACAGTCACTGCGTCAGCTTTCCAAAGCGTTGACAACGGAGCTTGGCAAAGGTTTTTCCCGATCCAACCTCTCCAATATGCGCCAACTATATCTGACACACAAAGATGTCCAGACAGTGTCTGGACAGTTATCATGGTCACATTATTGTGAGCTGTAGGTCATCTCAGACGAGAAAAAACGCAGCTTTTATGAAAAAGAGTGTGTTCAATCCAGATGGTCGGTCCGTGAGCTTCGTCGTCAGATCGACAGCTCACTGTTTGAGCGACTTTTGCTCTCGAACGGTGATGCGAACAAAGAAAAAGTGTTATCGCTTGCTTTGAAGGGCAGCGAAATTTCCAATCCTGCTGACATCATTCGCGATCCATATGTATTTGAGTTCCTTGGTTTGCCCGAGGATAAGCCGATGATGGAAAGCGATCTTGAAAAAGCACTCGTTGAGCAGATCGAAAAATTCCTGCTTGAGCTTGGTCGTGGTTTTATGTTCGTTGGCACACAGCAGCGTGTAACTTTTGCAAATCACCACTATTATGTGGATATGGTATTCTACAACAAAATACTGCGTTCTTATGTGTTGATTGAACTGAAAACAACGAGACTGATGCCGGAAGCGGTCGGTCAACTCAATATGTATCTGAACTACTATGCAAATGAAGTCAATGACGAGAACGATAATCCGCCGATTGGCATCATTCTTTGTACCGACAAAGGCAACTTTGATGTGCAGTATGCACTCGGCGGTTTGTCCAACCAGATATTCGCATCGAAATATGTACTGTATATGCCAGACAAGGAACAGCTGATCCGACAGGTGGAAGCTGTTTTGGAAAAATGGCATGAAACAGATGATAAAGTGTAAGTTCTGCATTTCATGCAGATAGATACTTGATAAAAAGGAGTCCAAGATTATGAAATTTCAATTTCTCGGAACTGCGGCGGCGGAAGGCATTCCCGCGCTGTGGTGCCGCTGTGACGCATGCCGCCGTTCCCGTGAGATGGGCGGACGCGCGATTCGTACCCGTTCTCAGGCGATCATTGACGATACGCTTCTGATTGATTTTCCCTGCGATACCTATAAGCATTTTCTGGACAACCGTCTCGATCTGACGAACGTGCAGTGGTGCTTTATCACGCACAGCCACTCCGATCATCTGTATGCAACGGATCTTGCGTGTCTGAATCCCGGGTTCTCGCATGTACAGGATGGATACCATCTGTCGCTTTACGGCTCAGATAAGGTCGGAGAAAAGCTTGCTCCGATGATGGGCGGACTTGAGAAAAACGGTCTTGCATCATTTAACGAGCTGATAGCATTTGATTCGGTGACGGTCGGACGGTATACCGTGACGGCGCTTCCAGCCATTCACGATGTCAATGCGGGTCCTCTGTTCTACATGATCTCCGACGGACAAAAGACCGTGCTGTACGGACACGATACCCATTATTTCCATGACGATGTCTGGGCGTATTTTAAGGAAAAAGGCGTTCACTTTGATATGGTTTCGCTGGACTGCACCAATGCCTGTCTGCCGCTGACCTATGTCGGTCACATGGGGCTTGCCGAAAATGCACAGGTACGCAAACGGATGCTGGATGAGGGTTATGCAGACGAGAACACACGCTTTGTCTGCAACCATTATTCGCACAACGGTATTTCTGTTGTGTATGACGATTTTGTTCCCGTTGCGGGTAAGGAAGGCTTCCTTGTTTCCTATGACGGTATGATTATGGAGATTTGACGATGAAAGAATTACAGATTATCAAAACGGAATATCACATCGGACTGGATGCCCCCATCCGTCTGCTTCATGTGACCGACTCGCATATCTGCCTTGCCAATGAAGCGGATGCGGCATACGATCCCGAACTGATCGATCACGCAAAACAGCGCGGCGATGCATTTGGAGGGGAAGCACAGATTGAATCGTATTTTGAGCAGGCGATGGATTATGCGCGCAGAGAAGGTATTCCGATGCTGCATACGGGCGACCTTTATGACTGTATGACGGAAGCGAATTTTGCATATATGGAAAACGCACTTGCGTCGGTTGATTCCATTTATGCGGCAGGCAATCACGATTTCTGTCATTTTGTCGGACGCGCCATTGAGGATTACCGGTATAAGTGGGAAAACCTGCGCCGCGTCCAGCCGCATGTCAAGCAGAATCTGTACTTTGATTCCCGTATCATCGGCGGTGTCAATATTGTCACGCTCGATGATGGCTATTACCTGTTCAATAAGGGTCAGGAAGAAATGCTCCGTGCGGAAGCGGCGAAGGGTTATCCGATCGTGCTCTGCATGCACGTGCCGCTGTACACACCGAAGCTGGCAGAATTGATTCTGGAGCAGAATCCGTGTGCATACGTCACCGGCGCGCCGCGTGAGATGTATACAAAGTATCCCAACGACCGCAGACTACAGCAAAATCCCGACCGCGCAACACTGGAAATGATCGATTACATCAAGTCCGAGCCGATGATCCGTCTGATCATTGCCGGACATGTTCATCGGAACTTTGAGGAGCCGCTTGATAATGGTGTGATGCAGATCTGTACGCAGGGCAGCTACAAGGGTTATGCAAGAGAATTGATCCTGACCTGACAGAAGGAGAGCTGTTATGAAATTGGAACCTGTCTTCCTCGGTACCGGTGCTGCCGAGATGTATCCCAATCCCTTCTGCGGCTGTGAAACGTGTGAGCGTGCACGCACAAACCGTGAAACCCGTCTGCGTGCGGCGTTTCTGCTCGATGAAACCATGATGGTGGACTTCGGTCCCGATGTGTGTGCCGCGTCCCAGCATTACGGCGTTCCGCTGTATGACGTGGAGCATGTGCTTGTCACGCACACGCATGAGGATCACTTCAACATGGCGACATTCTCGATTCTGACGATGACAAACATGAAAAAGAAGCCGATGAACTTCTATCTCTCAACCGCCGGTCTTGCCTGGGTGGAGCGCATTATCGAGCTGGAAAAAGGTACATCGGGAACCTTCGGACAGATGCTGTCGTCGCTGTTGTCTCAGGGCAAAATTGCATTCCATGCATTGGATCCGTATAAAACCTATGAAATCGGCGGCAAGAAGATCACGCCGCTGAAGACGATCCACCGCGGATTTGGCGAGGGTGAGACGGCGCAGAATTATCTGATTGACTGGGAGCGCGGTGTCTGGCTGTATGCCGCAGATACGAGCCTGTACGGGGAAGAGAATCTGGAATTTCTCCGTGTGTGGGCTGACAAACGCGGCGCATTGGATACGTTTATTGTGGAAGGAACCTTTGGTTCCAACAAGCTGCCGAAAAATTCCGGTCATATGGATGCGTATCAGCTTGCACAGCAGATGGCGGATCTTCGCCGTGTTTCGGCGCTCGACCGTCATAGTCGTGTATTTATCACGCATATCAATCAGGTACAGCATTTTTCCCATGCGGAATATCAGAACTTTTTACAGATCCATGCCGATGCCAATGTTACAGTTGCATACGACGGTATGCGTATCTGACAAGCCTTACTGAATATTATAAAACGAAAAAGGAGAATAAGTCATGAAACTCAGAAGAATCACATCTGCCCTGCTTGCGATGCTGACGCTTGCGTCTCTTGCTTCCTGCGGCGGCGGTGACGCCGGTGCAAAAACAACGGATGCTGTCGTGGATGGTGAAACCACTGCGGCGGTGACAGAGCCGGCAGAACCCGAATTTATCGACAGCCTTGGTGAATATGACTTCGGCGGCAGCGATTACAACATGCTGATCCGTGAATGGAAGATCAAGGACCTGTTTGTTGAAGAATCCGTCGGTGAAGTATATAACGATGCGGTCTACGAACGCAACAGAAAGGTCGAGGAGCGTTTCAATATCAACTTTACAATGCAGACGCTGCCCGAGGAAGGTGCAACGTGGAACAAGGCGCTCGGTGCATCTGTCATGGCAAATGACGGTGCATATGATGTTGTCATGCCCGACTACTGGTGGGGCTGTGAAACCGGCGGCTATTTCCTGAACATGCTGGATTATGCCGACATCATGGATTTTGAGAAGCCGTGGTGGACGCAAGGCTGGAACGACAATGCG
This sequence comes from Eubacteriales bacterium, assembly GCA_045637265.1. Classification (GTDB taxonomy): domain Bacteria; phylum Bacillota; class Clostridia; order Oscillospirales; family CAG-272; genus RGIG3925. The sequence goes on from JAZTZC010000491.1 coordinate 32,939, forward strand.
GAAATTTACGACCAGATGTACTCTGCGGTTGGTTCTCTGTGCACGGATATCTATTCCAATACCCTTGCAATGTTCTTCTCTAAGTCCATTGTCAGCCAGCTCGATATGGAGTCTCCCTATGATCTCGTCCGCAACCGTAAGTGGACGCTGGAAAAGATGAAGGAACTGGCGGCACAGTCGTCCTCTGACCTTAACGGTGACGGTGTGCTTGATCTGTCCACTGACCAGTATGGCGCGTACTTTGATCTGCAGGCAGGACGTGCACTGCTTCCTTCTTCCGGCTGGGAGACATCAACCAAACAGGCTGACGGCTCGTATGCATATGAGTTCTGGAACGAGGATTTTGTTGAGCTTTACAATGAGATTTATGACATCATCTGGAATATGGAATCTGTCAGTTATCTGGGCGAAAATGCGTACAACGCATTCAAGAATGACCGTCTGTTGTTCTTGGCGCAGGGTATCGGCGTTGCAGCCAATCTGCGCGACATGGAATCTGACTTCGGTATTGTTCCGTATCCGTTGAGAGACGAAAATCAGGAAGATTACGTTTCCTATAATTTCGGTACATTCTATCTTGCGATTCCCAAGTCTGCATCCAATCCGGAAATGTCTGCTGTCATTCTGGAAGCGATGAATGCGGAAAGCTACCATACCGTCAAGGATACATATTTTGAAATCAACCTGAAAGAAAAGTTCAGCCGCGATGAAGATACGCAGGAAATGCTTGATATGATTATTGATAATCTCCGCTTTGACTTCACGTTTGTCAACGAAGCCGCAACAGGCAGCATTGTCATGTACTTCTTTGGTCAGATCGCAGGCAAGAACAACAATGTCGCATCGATTTATGAAAAGCGTGAGAAGACATTCCAGAAGCAGCTGGAAAAGCTCTTTGAGACTTACGCGGAAACAAGCGAATAAAATGGCATAACAAAAGACGCACTCATCAACGGGTGCGTCTTTGTCGTTGGTATTTTGTTGTGTCAGTCGAACATGCCTGTCGAAAGGTAGCGGTCGCCGGTGTCGGGAAGAAGCACCACGATTGTTTTGCCGGCATTTTCCGGGCGGTGTGCGACAGTGATTGCTGCATAAAGTGCCGCGCCCGAGGAAATTCCGACGAGGATGCCGTCCTTATGCGCAAGGCTCTTTGCGGCAGCGAATGCTTCTTCGGTTTTTACGGTGATGACTTCGTCATAGATGGAGCGGTCGAGGTTATCGGGAATGAAGTTTGCGCCGATTCCTTGGAGTTTATGCGGTCCTGCTGTGCCGCCTGACAGCAGAGGGCTGTCATACGGTTCAACGGCGATGATTCTGATGGCGGGATTCTTTTCTTTGAGATACCGGCCGGTGCCGGAAAGCGTGCCGCCGGTGCCGACTCCCGCGACAAAGATATCCACGGTTCCGTCGGTATCGTCCCAGATTTCGGGTCCTGTGGTTTTGTAATGAGCGGCAGGATTGGCGGGATTGTCAAACTGTCCTGCGATGATGCTGCCGGGAAGTTCGGTGTGCAGTGCTTCCGCTTTGGCGATCGCACCCGTCATGCCGTCCTTTCCGGGTGTGAGGATGACCTGTGCTCCATATGCGCGTAGCAGATCGATCCGTTCGCGGCTCATGGTATCAGGCATGGTGAGAATGACGCGATACCCACGTGCGGCACCGATGGCGGCAAGTCCGATGCCGGTGTTGCCGGAGGTAGGTTCAATGATGGTTCCGCCGCTTTTCAGAGTGCCGTTTTCCTCGGCAGTTCGGATCATTTCGAGCGCGATACGGTCCTTGGCGCTGCCGGCGGGATTACAGCGTTCGAGTTTTGCGGCAAGCGTGGCGGTGATGCCGTATTCGGCGCAGACGCCGGAGAGCCTTACGAGCGGTGTGCGGCCGACCAGTGCTTCGATGGAGGAATAGATTTGCATGAGTTTTGCTCCTTTGACGTGAATTATGGGTACAGTATAGCATGTTTTTCTATTGTTTTCAATATTTTGGAAAATATTTCAATAAAATTTGAAATAGTGCTTGACAAAACACGATTGATGTGATATAATATAAAAGTCGCATGAAGAACCGATGTGATTCTCTGGAAAAGAAAATCAAAAAAGTTTTGAAAAACTTTCAAAAACCTATTGACAAACGGAAATGAATGTGATATAATATATAAGCTGTCGACGAGAAGTACAAATGAGTGCTTCAAACGATCGGCCGATGATCCTTGAAAATTGAACAACAGACGAAAGATTGTACGAAT
>JAZTZC010000492.1:0-5698 GCA_045637265.1 Eubacteriales bacterium
GTATGGAAAACATGCGATCTCCATACGTTATGCGGTATTAGCAACTGTTTCCGGTTGTTATCCCCCACATACAGGCAGGTTATTCACGCGTTACTCACCCGTCCGCCACTGATCCGTGAGCGAAGTCACTTCACCGTTCGACTTGAATGTGTTATGCACGCCGCCAGCGTTCATCCTGAGCCAGGATCAAACTCTCGAATGTTGGTATTAAAAGGACAAACTCGTTTGTCCGATCAATCATCCGAGCTATGATTTAGCTCTATTACTTTTTTTAGAGTGAATAGTTTCGTTCTATTCTGATAAAAGGAATTGTCGAGATTCCTGAAAGACAATCTCTCGTCTTTCACTAATTCGTACAATCTTTCGTCTGTTGTTCAATTTTCAAGGATCATCGGCTGCCTTTTCTTGCGACAGCTTATTTATTATATCACATTTCAAACGACTTGTCAAGAGGTTTTTCAAACTTTGTTGAATTTTTCTTGGCTTTTTCGTTTCCGAGGAACCGATTTCCGCGCTTCTCGTTTGCGACCTCTATATTATACCACCTCTTCCTCTCTTTGTCAATACCTTTTTTGATATTTTTTGATTTGTTTCGGGCAAATATCTTTCCTTCTTATGTTCTTCCAGAATCCTTATCTTCTCGACACATACATCTTTCCACGAAATTTCACTCATAACGACTGTACTAATGAAAATCCTTCCTATATTTTTCTGTTAAAACATTGTCATAAACAATTGCGGATAATCCCTTGCAAATTATTTATTTTTATGGTATCATTATATTATATTGAAACCTATATTCCTACATCTAAAACGAGGTGAAAATTTTGGCTCTTACATTTCGTGGAGGCATGCATGTCGACGACCACAAGAACACGCGGCGCTGTAAAATCGAAACACTTCCGCCGCCTGCACTTGTATCACTACCCATGTCACAACATATTGGTGCACATTGTGTTCCGTGTGTCAAAGTTGGCGATACTGTTCTGAAGGGACAAGTGATCGGACGTATTGAATCCGGGCTTGGATGCCCTGTTCACGCCAGTGTCTCCGGCAAAGTCAAAGCTATCAAAGAAATCAACGCCGCAAACGGCATGAAAATCGTCAATGTCGTAATCGAGAACGACGGATGCAACACGCTTGATCCTTCCATCAAGCCCTATCCAAAACGCATCCAGGACATCACGACCGATGAAATCATTGATATCGTTCGCAATGCCGGTATTTCCGGTATGGGCGGCGCGACCTTCCCTACCTACGCAAAAATACAGTCTGCTCTCGGCAAGGTACAGCACCTGATTGTCAATTGTGCCGAATGTGAACCTTATATTACTGCCAACCACAGATTGCTTTCGGAGAATCCCGCAGCGGTCATCAATGGCGTCAAGATTCTTATGCGCGCACTTGGACTTCGTAAGGCAGAGATCGCCGTCGAGGATAACAAGATCGATGCTATCAATAAACTTGAAGAGCATCTCGTCGGCAGCGATATCATTTCCGTTAAAGTTATGAAGACCAAATATCCGCAGGGCGACGAACGACAGCTGATCTACGCGCTCAAAGGCGTCGAGCTCCCTGCCGGAAAGCTGCCCGCCGATGTCGGATGCGTCATCTTCAATGCAGAGACCTGTTATGCCGTATTCGATGCGGTTGCACACGGTATGCCGCTGATCGAACGTACGGTAACGGTCGACGGCGACTGCATCAAAACACCAAAGAATCTTCGCGTCCCGCTCGGTACGCCGTATATCGATCTAATCAATTACTGCGGCGGTCTCCGTGCTCAGCCGAAAAAGATCGTCAACGGCGGTCCGATGATGGGTATGGCACAATGGGACATCGAAGCACCCGTAACCAAGGGGACTTCCGCTATTCTTGTCTTTTCCGAAAAGAACGATCTGCATTATAACCTCCCCGAGGCTTGTATCCGATGCGGGCTCTGCGTCCGCAACTGTCCGATGCATCTGATGCCCAACTATCTGGCGACATTCTCCAAGGCAGAGCATTATGACGATGCCGAAGCCTTCGGTGTTATGAGCTGCGTCGAATGCGGCACCTGCTCCTATAACTGCCCGGGTCAGGTGCCGATCGTTCAGTATATCCGTAAGACAAAAACGCATATCAACAACGCAAAACGCGCACAACAGGCAGCTCTCGCGGCATCGAAGAAGGAAACCGCACCGCCCCCAGTCCCCGCAACCGCATCCGTTTCCGCCGCAAAGGAAATGAATATTCCCGACACCAAATCTGCGAACAAGGAGGAAGCATCCAAATGACGGATAAAGCAACAGAAACCATAAATACTGCTCCCGCCGCAGAACCCGCAAATGACACGGCAACGGTATCCAGACCATCAAAGAAACAAATTGATCCGCATGCCATGCTGACGGTTTCAACGTCCCCTCATATCAAATCACCCGTTACGACACGCTCAATCATGATTGATGTCCTGATCGCATTGGCATTCCCGTGCGTCTGGGGTATTTACATCTTCGGTCCACGTGCACTTTCCCTTCTGCTGATCTCCGTGATCTGTTCTGTCGGCTTTGAAGCATTGTATCAGCTTCTTTTGAAGAAACCGATCACCGTAACCGATTGCTCCGCCGCTGTCACAGGTCTTCTGCTCGGCATGAACCTGCCGGCAACCGCCCCCTTGTGGATTCCGATCGTCGGTTCCTTCTTTGCCATCGTCATTGTCAAACAGCTCTACGGCGGCATCGGCAAAAACTTCATGAATCCGGCACTTGCCTCCCGTGCGTTTTTGATGCTCGCATGGCCGGCAGCGATGACTGCGTCTCCGAAGCCCTACACAACCTCATCCGCATTCGCAATGTCTGTGGACAGCGTTGACATCGTTGCATCCGCAACACCGATGCAGCTGCTGAAAACCGGCACCATTCCCGATGACGGCATTGCCAATATGCTCTTCGGCGCAAAAGCAGGCACCATCGGTGAGGTTGCAACCCTTCTGCTCATCGGCGGCGGTATCTATCTGCTCGTACGCCGTGTCATTACCTGGCATATCCCTGTCTCCTATATCGCAACCGTGGCATTGATCTCCTATTTGTTCCCGCAGAACACGGCAGAACGTGTCGAGTTCGTCGCATGTGAGATCATTTGCGGCGGTCTGATGCTCGGTGCGATTTTCATGGCAACCGACTATGCCACAACACCTGTCACCGAAAACGGCAGACTGCTGTTCGGTGTCGGATGCGGTGCCATTACGATGTTTATTCGCTATTTCGGCGGCTACAACGAAGGTGTTACCTTTGCAATCCTGATCATGAACACCCTTGTCTGGTATATCGATCATCTGACCAAACCCAAGAGATTCGGAGGTGTGCCAAGCAATGGAAAATGAAAAGAAAGCGGCTCTCATGCATATTGCCACCATTACAGGAAAGCTCATGCTGATTACCACGCTGACCGCACTTCTGCTTGCCTGTATCAATCTGCTGACGGAACCTGTCATCCGTGCAAATGATGAAGCAAAGAAAAATGCCGCCGTCATTGAACTGTTCCCGGAAGCAACCGAAATTATTTCTCTGACGGAAACCGTCGGCGGCAGTTATCCCGAAGGTATCAACGAAGTCTTCGCCGTTTACAAGGCAGATATGTTTCTCGGATACTGTGCAGATGCGCAGGCAATGGGCTTTGGCGATTACATCGGCATGATGATCGGTATTAAGCCGGATTACCGCATTGTCGGCATCCGTGTTCTGACCATCGCGGAAACTCCCGGTATCGGTATGGCGGTCGCCGAGCAGGATTACCTGTCCGGCTATGAAGGGCTTTTCGGTCCCGTCACCTTTGAAGACGGTCCCTACCATGTAGATGCCATTTCCGGTGCGACCTACTCGTCCCGCGCGATCAGAAACGGTGTCAATTGTGTGTTTGACTATCTGAGCACGCTCAACGATCTGTCCCGGAACACGCAGAATCAGTACAATCCCACAGGAACAGAGGAGGACGGCAATGAATAAGTATGTAAAACAAATCAAAGACAGCATTGTCGATCAGAATCCCGTTCTCGTGCAGTTCCTCGGCATGTGCCCGACGCTGGCAACTACGACCTCCGTCTCCAACGCCATCGGCATGGGACTTGCGGCAACCGCAGTTCTCATCTGTTCCAATGTCTTTATTTCTCTGCTCCGCAAGTTTATCCCCAAGGAAATCCGTATCGCATCTTATATCGTCATCATCTCCGGCTTTGTCACAGCAGTTGAACTGCTGATGAAAGCGTTCTTCACGCCGCTTTACGACGCACTGGGTCTTTATATCCCGCTGATCGTCGTCAACTGTATCATTCTCGCCCGTGCAGAAGCGTACGCGTCCAAAAATCCCGTCCTTCCATCGGCAATCGATGGTCTTGCAATGGGTCTTGGTTTTACCGCCGCTCTGATTCTCATTGCGTCCGTGAGAGAAATTCTCGGTTCCGGTACATGGCTCGGTTTCCATGTCACCCCTGCCGCATACCAACCCGCACTGATTTTCATCCTGCCCGCCGGTGCATTCCTGACGCTCGGTCTGATTTCCGCCGCTGTTAATAAAGGAAAAGATTTTGCCGCGGCATATGCGGAAGCGCATCCAAAGCCCGAGGGTGTCGAGGTGCTTCCCGACGAAATCGTCACCGAAGCGCCTGCGGCAGTGGTAATCGATTCTGTCACAGATGCAGAAGCACTTTCCGAAGAAGCGCAAACGCCTGACACAGAATCAGTTCCCGCCGCGGAGTCTGATAACGCTTCGGAAGATGCATCCGTGTCAGAAGAACCGATTGCACCCAAAACAGAATCCGCAGATGAATCTGTAAAGGAAGAAACAATAACCAAGGAAAGTGAGGAAACAACAAATGGAACAGCTGATTGATATCCTGCTTTTGATGCTCTCCTCCGTCCTTGTCCAGAACTTCATTTTCGCAAAGTTCTACGGTATCTGCCCGTTCCTCGGCGTTTCGGACAAACCCGCAACTGCCGCCGGCATGGGTATGGCGGTCACGTTCGTCATCACTTTGTCCTCCGCGGCGACATGGGCGGTCTACTACTACATTTTGGAACCGTTCCATCTGACGTTCTTGAAAACCATCGCGTTCATTCTCATCATTGCCGCGCTGGTTCAGCTCATTGAAATGTTCTTAAAGAAATTCGTTCCGTCTCTGTATCAGGCACTCGGCATTTACCTGCCGCTGATTACCACCAACTGTGCGGTACTCGGTTCTGCCCTGCTCAACATTCAGAACGGTTACAACTTCGTCTATTCCGTCGCTGTCGGTTTTGCCGCGGCTATCGGATTCACCATGGCGATCCTGATCTTCGCCGGTGTCCGTGCGCGTCTCCAGTTTGCGCAGGCCCCCAAGTCCTTCCAGGGTATGCCGCTGGTATTGATTTCCGCAGGTCTGATCGCGATGGCATTCTCCGGGTTCTCCGGCATCAATTTCTGATAAGGAGGAATGACGATTATGACAATCCTATATGCCCTCCTCTGGTTTGCCGGAATCGCACTGGTGCTCGGTGCGATGCTCGCGCTTGCCTCCATCGTGTTTGAGGTCAAGGTCGACCCGAAAATCCCGGAAATCACCGAAGTGCTGCCCGGTGCCAACTGCGGCGGATGCGGCTTTGCGGGCTGTTCCGCATGTGCGGAAGCCATTGTCCGGGGCGATGCCAAGGTCACCGCTTGTCCGATCGGCGGTCAGACGGTCGCC
>JAZTZC010000493.1:0-9732 GCA_045637265.1 Eubacteriales bacterium
GCAACTTCTCTTGCAATACCGATGATGGACTGGCAGTCGGGACGGTTTGCGGTGATGCTGATATCAAAAATAAAGTCATCAAGACCGAGAATCGGCTTGACATCTGCGCCGAGCGGTGCATCTTCGGGCAGTACGAGCAGACCGTTGTAGCCTGCACCCGGATACATATCCTCGGAAACGCCAAGCTCGGTACCGGAGCAAAGCATACCGTTGGATTCCGCGCCGCGGAGCTTACCCTTCTTGATGGTCATGACACCTTCAATGGTGACATGGTCCTTTGCCGTTGCGTAAACGGTCGCGCCGACCATGGCAACGGGGAACTTGCCGCCAACACAGACGTTATCCGCGCCGCAGCAGATCTGCTGAACACCGTATTCACCGAGGTCAACGGTGCAGATGTGAATATGGGTATCAGGAATCAGCTCGCAGGTGAGCACCTGACCGACAACAACGCCGGAGATGTCTGCGCCGACTTCCTTGAGTTCTTCTACTTCAAAACCGGCGGAGAACAGAAGTGTTTCCAGTTCCTTTGCCGAAACGTCAATCTCGACGTATTCCTTTAACCAGCTGAGTGGTGCTAAGATTTTATATTACCATGGCTTTCGGTACGAAAGCCTTCCTTTCTTGGGGAATTGTGGGTGGTTTTGCGAAGCAAAATCATTGATGCAAATCAATGAAATCCGCAAAACCCGCGTGAAAAATTCATTTTTCACGCTTCCTCCTTTTCTTAGTTCTTAAACTGGTCTGCGAATCTCGTATCGGATTCAAACAGCGCCTTGATGTTGTTGATGCCGTACTTCAGCATGGCGATACGTTCCACGCCCATACCGAATGCAAAGCCGGAATATTCATCGGGATCAATGCCGCAGTTTTCAAGAACGTGACGGTTGACAACGCCCGCACCGAGAACCTCGATCCAGCCGGTACCCTTGCACAGCTTACAGCCCTTGCCGCCGCAAGCAAAGCAGGAAACGTCAACCTCGACAGACGGTTCCGTAAACGGGAAATAAGACGGGCGCAGACGAGTCTTGACACCTTCGCCGAAGATACGCGCAGAGAAGATATCAAGCATACCCTGCAGATCGCACAGAGAGATGTTCTTGTCAACAACAAGGCCTTCCATCTGGGAGAACATCGGGGAGTGGGTCGCGTCATCGTCGGAACGGAAAACCTTACCGGGAGAAAGAATCTTGATCGGCGGCTTTGCGTTCTCCATGACATGAATCTGACCGGCAGATGTCTGTGTACGGAGCAGGAATTCTTCGGACACATAGAAGGTATCCTGCATATCACGTGCGGGATGATCCTTGGGGGTGTTCAGTGCGGTGAAGTTGTAGTAATCGTTTTCGATTTCCTTGCCTTCGTAAATTTCAAAGCCCATACCTGCGAAGATATCAATCAGTTCATTGATAATCATCGTATCGGGATGCAGCGCGCCGACCTCAGCCTTGACACCGGGCATGGTGACGTCAATTGCCTCGTCCTGGTTCTTCTTTGCAAGCTCCAGCGCCTTGATCTTTTCATCATAGGCATCAAAGGTTTCGATGACCCAGGTCTTCAGTTCGTTGATAACCTTACCGAATGCGGGCTTTTCTTCCTTGGGAAGATCCTTCATGCCCTTCATCAGCTGGGAAATTTTGCCGTCCTTGTTGTCAAGGAAGGTCTTGCGGAATTCATATAATGCGGCGGAGGAGTCGATTGTGCCGATTTTTTCTTCAATCTCGGCGCGGATGCCGCCAATCATTTCTTCCATCATGGTGATTGTAGTCCTTTCATTGATTTGATATTGTTCTCAAAACGCAGGAAAACGAAAAAAATCCCCGTCCCGATTGGTTTCAGGACGGGGATATATCATTCCCGTGGTACCACCTGAATTCCCGCATTTGCGGGCAACTCATAAGACAAGGTAACGGATGTCAGCCGGGGTGACCTACTGCGTGATGGAAATCACGGTTGAGCCGCCCTGCTCCAAAGGGAAGTGCGCAAACGCTGTCATGATCATCGCTTTCAGCCGACGGCGATGACTCTCTGTACAGACAAAGGTACGTTTTTGCTGCCTTTTTCACTGCATTTCGATATTGAATATAGTATTAGTATATCATATTTTTGCCCGAAATGCAAGGGGTTTTCGGAAATTTTCATCGGTTTTCCGACATTTCCGCGACCGGGAAAAACCGCATCACACCGTTTTCATCGGTATCGGCTTCCATAAACGTCATAACACCCGCATAACCGTCGATACCGCGGAATCCTGCGAAGATGATACGGTCACCGAAAATGCCCGCTTTGGGAACGGAGCTGCACGGAATCTCAGGCTGCTTGGGTATGATCCAACCGTCAAAAGGTCGGTCGGAATAACGATACTGCGCACGACCGTGATGACTGAAAATCAGATAATATTTGCCGTGATAGCAAAAATAATCGGAACACTCCGGTTGATCGCGGTCAGGCGATACATAGATCGAACCGATTTCACGCCAATGATCGCCATCCTCGGAAACAAGATGTGCAAGCGCGCCGTTGCCCGATGCGGTTTCGGACGTTGTGACAAACATATGCGCAAGTCCGTCCGCGCCGCGAATCACCTTGGGATCACGTGCGGAGCTTTGATCGTAGTTTTCACTCAGCGTAAAGCGGAAGGTGCGGTCCTTTTCGTAATGCAGACCGTCCTCGGATACCGAGCGTTCAATCGTTGCGGGTGACCAGTCGGATTTCCGCACTGTGTAATAGAGATAGTGCCGTCCGCGATCATAAATATGCGAGCCTGTACAGATCGAACCCTCCATCGGGTCATCAATGGCAATTGCCATCGGATGGATATCCCAATGAACAAGATCGGCGGTAGAAATATGCTCCCACTGATGCGCACCGCGTCCCCACTTGCTTCTGTGGTGATGTCTGTCCTTGAGATACAGCACATGGTAACGGTCCCCGTACACAAACGGCATACAGTCACCGACAAACACACCGCCGCCCGGACGCCATCCTTCCGCACCGACGAAAGAACCCTGTGAAATTGCCGGTGTTGGCCGAGCACACGCCTCCGCTGTGACATTGCAGACCGTCGTCTGTGCACCCGCAAAGCACGGAGAACCAAACGGCCATTCCTCATCACAAAGTTCCCCGCTGCTGTACAATTCCACACGATACGGGTAAAATGCCAAAGTAATATCGTCGCCAACCTTGGCATCTGCCGTCAGACGAAGCGGTTCATCCACAGCGTCATAAAACAAATCAACGGATAAAGCACCGCCGCAGTATGAAATCTCCAAAACGGTGTCGCCGTCCTGTTCCATGCGGTATTGACAGTCGTGATCGGCAACCGCAAACCGGTATGCACACGGAAAGGTTGAAAACAGCATGAACGATTCCTCCTATTATAATTGATAGTTGACCCATGAACCGAGCGATTTCAGAGAATCAGCATATCCCGCACCGACAGCGGCTGTCATCGCGGCGCCGAATGCCGCCTCCTCCTCCGCTGCGGGTATCTGTACCGGCATATCAAACACCCGGGACAGAATCCGACAGAAAACAGGATTCCGACGAACCGCATTGCCCGATGCCGCAAGTGCTGTAATATGATCGTGCGGTACCGCGCAGAACATCGCATACAGCTCCTCTGCCATGCCATAAAGGACACCCGCCGCGAGTGCCTGCGGTGTAAACAGCGCGTCGCTGATACCCGTAACCGCACCGCGTGCCCCAGGGTCATCTCTTGTGCCGCAGAAGGCGGTCAGGACAGAAAGCCGCTGTCCGTCGGTCATGAATTCCTCATATCCTTGCGCGGCAAGAGCGTTCAATATGTCATACCGTTCCTCACCGTCGATGCCAAGGGCAGAACGGTACATACCGAAGAACCGCTCCAGCATTGCATATGCACGTCCGCCGCAGAGTGCCGAACCGCTCAAAAGAGATCGTTCGTCGGGGAAAGGACGCATTTCCACCGCACCACCGCAATGTTCAGTCATGCCAACAGGTGCAAGCAGAGAAATCTGACTGCCTGTACCGAAGTTGGCAAGTGCCGTCGTTTCGGGATCACGGACAGAACCGAGAAAGCTTGCCTGGTTATCACCGATCGGAAGCGTGACAGGGATACCGCAATACCGTCCAATGATCCCGACAGTATTACTTACCTTTGGGAGAAGCGTGGGACGGATGCCGATTTTACACAGTGCTTCCGCATCGAAGGTCTGTTTTTCCGTGTCGTAAATTCCAAGACTTGCGGCGTTGGTCGTATGCATCCGTGTGACGGGAACACCGCAGAGTTTTGCGGCAACAAAATCCATGACGGTACAGATACAGGCAGTCCCCGCAGGGAATGCTCCGTTCTGCATCAACGCATACACCGTTGCCAGTCCATAACCTGCCGAAACGCGATATCCAGTTTTCAGGAAAATCTCCTCGCAGAATCCTCTCGCGCGTTCGTCCTGCCAGGTGTACAGCGGTGTCAATGCCTGACCGTTTTTATCGGTACAGAGCACCCCGTGCATCTGCCCTGTACATCCGATGGCAGTCACACCGGGATAACGGGCAAGAATCGTATCCGTCAATTCACGCACCCGCGCAAAAAGGATCTCTGCATCCTGTCTGTGATCTCCAGCAAACAACGGCGGCAGATTGGAATCATTCTCCATGCGGTATACCGCCATCGGGCTTCCGTCTCCCAGCCTCAGCACGCATGCACATACCGTTGTCGTTCCGATATCTATGCCGACACAGCACGGGGAATCAGTGTTAATGAAAATTTCCGCCTGAACGCGCATCACTTGCCACCCCTCTCAATGAACAGCACAACGGATATATTCGATAATTCCGTTTACAATCGCCTCTGCCGCTGCCTGACGCCAGTTTTCATCCAGCATCTGCATTGCGTCCGTTTTATTTGTCACGAAACCGACCTCACAGAGCACCGACGGAACATCGATGTTCTTGATGACATAAAACGCATTGTCATCGCTCATCGTTTTGACCATTGGAATCGGTGCGTCATTGCCCATTTTCAAGCCGAACTGATTGGCTATGTTCGTTGCCAGCGCCTCAGCACCGGCATCCCGAGCACCCACGGTATCGCCGCTGTCGTAATAATACGCACGCATGCCGGAGATTTCGGGTTTATCGGGAATGCTGTCACAGTGCAGTGATACGAACAAGTCGATATCCTGTCCGTTTGCAAGCACCGCACGATCCTCAGGTGTCAGCAGAACGAGATTGTTGAGCGGAGGCTCACCGCCGTCAGCCGCGCTGATCCGACCGTCAACAGCGTTGTCATCATGCGTCATCAGCACTGCAATTTCCTTGTGTGCCGACAGAAGCTCTCTGACACGCAGGGCGATATCCAGATTGATTGTTGCTTCGTTGACATCTCCGAGCAGCTCCGATGACGTTCCGATATCGTCAAAGCCGTGACCTGGGTCAATCATCACCGACCAGGTACGGGTAAAAGATAACGGCTTATACGGCGTTCCCGTCACCGCAACGACAACATCCGGCACATCGGGTGTTGATTCGGGAGCAGTCTCCTCCGGCGCATCGGTTTCCGTAACCGGGACATCCTGCTCTGTTTCTGCCGCCGTATCGGTATCTGTCTGTTCCGTGATGGGAGGCAAGTTGTTCCCTGTCTGCACAGAATCTGCACGGTCGAGCAGCCATGACACAAAGAATACCGATCCCAGCACAGTCAGTAAAACCAGTACCAGAATCACACATAAATTCCGCATCCGTGCCGTCCGCTGTCTGCGCGTCTCCCCAAGGAACACGCCGCTTTGATATTTTTTCGCCATATTCGACTCTCCCTATCTTTAATAAATTCAGTATATCATAAATTTGTGTCAGATGCATGAACGCAAAAAAGAAAACCGCCAAAAATGACGGTTTTCAGAGAATCAAACTTATTTTTCCAGACGGTATTCGATCGTGAATGCTTCATCTGCCGCAGGCTGGATGCGATACAGAATCGCGTCGCCCTTTGCAAGCGTGACATTGATTTGCTTCGTTTCGTCCCAAATGACATTCTGCAGACCGGTGACACGGCTGACTTCATAAATACGGCTGTTGTCCTTAAGATCAAGCGTGATCGCAGCATCGGTCTCATAGTCACGGTTGAGCACCATCAGATACTGGTTGCCGTACGCATCCTCAAACTCACCGACAGAAACACGCGTCGGAAGTGTACCGACAAGGTGACGGCTGTCAGCCATCGTTTCCGCAAGACCCTTCATGTGTTCGCATCCGGGCAGCAGATCATCGGAGTGAATGACGTTGACGTTTTCCAGTGCCATCAGCGTATTGCCGAGCTTCTTGAATTCGCGGTGAATCTTCTTCTGTTCATCAAAGAAGATGTCGGGCTTGCCGTCGGTGGTAACGGTAGAACCGATACAGGTGAACTGCTGCAGTGCCTTGCACCGTACAGAACTGCGGAATACATATTCATGCGAACCATCGGGAAGGTGAATCTCTTATACTTCTGATAGTTCATACCGTGGTAGTAGAACCAGACCGGCATCTGATACTTTCTGCCAAGGATACGCATCAGACCGACATCGAGCCACATGTAGGAGTCATCGAGCTGTTTTTCATCGGTGTACCAGCGCAGACCGATCGGATAATAGTCCAGCGACAGCATCGGCGGATCGATGATGGAGCAGTATCTGTCCAGGTATCCTGCAAATTCGCCGTTGTCCCATTCATAGATGCTGTTATAGCTGGGAATGGCAACGGTGAACGGACAGCGTGTCGGGTCCTCACGCTCGAACATATCGACCTGACGGCGTGCTTCCTCGAGCTGATCGTCCTTGAACGGTTCATCCCAGATATAATAACCGATGGTGCGCTTATACGGTCTGACATGATCGCAGACGGCCTTGATATCGGCAGGCTTCAGCGGCTCTCTGTCCATCTGATGCAGCTGCATACCGCCGTACAGAGAGAAGTCCTGATAGACGAGCTCCAGTCCCAGTCCTTCGCAAACACGGAGTGCTTCCTCTGCCTGTTCGTGTGTTGCCCAACCGATTTCCACCATCGTGAAATCAGCATCCGCACAGGTCTCCAGAATCCCGCGCATATTGTCGCCCTTTGCCGAGAATGTAGACAGAACGAAGTTGTCCTGCTGCCACAGACGACGCGGGTTTCCAAGCGGATAACGGGCTAAAATCTTGTGTTCCATTTGTAATACCTCCATGGTTTCGGTTGTGGGTGCTGACTGCCGTCCGGACACCCTGTTGCGTTCATTATATCACACTTATCTTGGATTTGCAAGAGAAAAAAGAAGACCGCACAAAAAAACGGTCTTCTTTGCAGTTGCATGTCAGAATACGCCAGCGGCTTTGAGCAAGAACGATACCACGAAAATAGAAAGTGCGGAAATCAGCGTCGTCCAGACAACAAGCTGACCGGCAAGCGTAACATCCCCGTCCATTTCCTGTGTCATCGGAACGCTGGAAACGGCAACGGGTGTCGCAAACAGCGCAATGAAGGAGGCAAACGCCGCACCGCCGAAGTCACGGAAAAAGAGATAAGCCACACCGATACCGACAATCGGCACCACAACGGTTCTCGCGAGCACGCCAAACACGATTTCCCGCCGCAATTCTGCCACAGCGGAAAATTCAAACTGGGAACCGAGACACAACAGTGCCATCGGTGTTGCCATTTTCGACATGTAATCAAAGACGGTATAAACGGGTGTGATATCCGAGAATCGGAACGAAATTCCGATTTTGACGAACAACGCACGGACACACAGCACTGCAAGTCCTGCGAAAATGCTCTGAATGAGCGGGTTTTTCACGATATCGAGCAGCATTTTGCGAACATCGACTCTTTTTCCGCTGTGCTGAAAAACCGACAGACTGATAACAGCACAGATATTGAATGTGGGAACCACGAACGCAGACAGCAGGGATGCCGTCATCGCGCCCGCCTCACCAAACAGCGACTGTGCCAGCGGGATGCCGATCAGCGCATAATTGGAACGGTAGATCGACTGCCAGAGTACACCGCGCTGCTCAGGTTGTTTTGTCGCAAGCATGACCGCCGGAACACCGAGCAAGAAAATGACAAGTCCCATGCCAATGGCATAAATGACAAAACCAAACTCGATGTCGCCGATCGTTTCGATTTTATAAATATTGAGAAACAGCATACATGGAAGAAATACGCGAAAGACCAGCTTGTTTGCCATTTTGGTAAACTTCTCGTCCATGAAGCCTTTCTTCTTGAGAAGATAGCCGAGTGCAACCGTCAACACGATGGGTGCGATTGCATTGATTGCGAAGATCAGTGATTCCATATATACAAGTCCCTTTCTTGACAATGTACAGTCTGCTCAAATCATACCCGGATGTATTCTGTGGAGATGACATCTCCTGTGAGATCGAGCAGGCGATAACCCCAGTTCTTGTTCTGCTCACGACCGCTGTTGTAGGAAAAATCGCCGCAGTAGAACACCGGAAGATGTCTCCAGGATGCGGGCAGAATCAATGTATTATCCCTGTGCGTATGTCCGGTAAATGCGCAGACAATCTGCGGATTTTCACAGATCAGCGTACGTGCTGCATCCCGTTCCAACGACGGAATCAGATCATGCGCGCATAAGATAACCGTTTTCTCCGGGTAATCGTGCAGAACGGCTGACAAAAAAGCCGTGTTGATGCCGGTATAACAACCGTCATGATTTTCTTTTGGGTCAAGCTGTCCTGAAAACGTATCAAGCATTGCGAAAACATAATCGCCGTAAACGACCGCATATTCGCGCGGTCTGCCCGTGATTCTCTGCCAGTCGTCATGGCTGTACTGCTCATGATTGCCGGGGATCATGAATAATTCCGTCGGCATCTGCGGGACATACGTTTTCACAAACGCATCGGTGCGGCTGACAGGCGGATTCCAAAGGTACGAGCCGCCCTCGTTAAATTTCCAAAAGTCAAGCGAATAGTCGCCAAGTGAGAGGATCGCATCATACGGCTGCCGATCGTGGTGCGCGTGAAAACATTTGCACAGAAACGCAAGCCTGTCCTCCGCTGTTGCTTGATACCAGTCGATATGACAGTTATGGACGTCTGTAACAAGCAACAGGCGCTTTTCCTTACAGGACACGGTATAGGTTTGGTATGGATAGCGGTTGTTCATCGTGCGATCCTCCGATTGGTTTCTTTTATGCGTATTATATCACAATCTCCAGGGGATGTCAATATTTTCAATACGACTAAAAAAACAAAGGAACTGTTACAAGCACGTCATCATGTGACTTATAACAGTTCTGTTTGGAGCGGATTACGGGGCTCGAACCCGCCACCTCAACCTTGGGAAGGTCGCGCTCTACCGGATGAGCTAAATCCGCATATTCATTTTTTGCCGTGATCCGACAGAAATTGCAGTTCCGTAAAACAGATTGAGGACCGACACAGTCGATCCTCATTGGAGCGGATTACGGGGCTCGAACCCGCCACCTCGACCTTGGCAAGGTCGCGCTCTACCAAATGAGCTAAATCCGCAGGTGGTATAGAAAATTGTGGTGCCTCCGGTCGGAATTGAACCAACGACACGAGGATTTTCAGTCCTCTGCTCTACCAACTGAGCTACAGAGGCATTTCACAGAGGAACTGCCACGGTCTGACATAAGTTAAACCGTTCTCGGAACACATATGAATGTATTCCAATGTGGAGCGGATTACGGGGCTCGAACCCGCCACCTCGACCTTGGCAAGGTCGCGCTCTACCAAATGAGCTAAA
>JAZTZC010000494.1:0-8813 GCA_045637265.1 Eubacteriales bacterium
ATACGACTAAAAAAACAAAGGAACTGTTACAAGCACGTCATCATGTGACTTATAACAGTTCTGTTTGGAGCGGATTACGGGGCTCGAACCCGCCACCTCGACCTTGGCAAGGTCGCGCTCTACCAAATGAGCTAAATCCGCATCGGTGGTGTGAAGTGTTTTCCCTTCAACGCCATATATTATAACATATCCGCTCCCATTTGTCAATAGGTTTTTTCAAGTTTTTTAACTTTTTCCCAAAAACTGCGAAATGCTCCGGGAACAGCATCTTCTGTGTCCCCGGAGCATGATAAACGTATTCATTCTTTATTCCGTCAGAATCTCCACAATGCGGTCCATCGTTTCATCCGACACACCCGCACGGCGCAGAAAAGCTCTTGCCTGATCGCGGCGAGTTTCACCAAGCGTTTTCAGCTCGTCCGTAAACATCATCCATCCCTCGCCCTGTCTTGAGCGTTTTCCCCAGACAGAAAGTGATGTCAGCTCGTAATCCATATCCTGATCGGACTCTGATACACCGCACAGCGCCTCTATCATGCTGGCAAGCGAACCTGTTCTGTCGGCACCGCCCCAGCAATGGAAATAGATCGGGTAATTCGCGCGGTCAGCAAGCAATCCGAAGATCACGGGATACGGCGCAGTTTCCTTGAAATACGAGTCGTACGCACCGATGGGCACCAGATGAAACGCCACATCGGGACCGAGCGGACTGTCAAAGCGTTTGCCAACCACTTCTCCGCGCAGATCAAGATCGGTCTTCACGCCGAGATAGTCGCGCAGTTCGCGAATGCCGTCCTCCGTAATCTCTTTGTGAATATCCATCTCCGATCCGCGGTAGAGAAGCCCCTGACGGATGCGTCCTCCGTCCATCGTCTTCCATCCGCCCATATCACGGACATTGGTGATGCCGTCGATGTTAATCCAGCGCGGCGCACGGTCTTCCGTCTGAAAGCTGCGTACCTCGCTGATCTCATCCCCGCAGATCACGCGCCAGAAGTAGGTGCGTCCGATCTCGAGGTTATACACATCTGCTCCGTCTGCGGCAGTTACGGTACGAACAATGGAATCAAACTGTTGCGTGCGGGAAATTTGCAATACCGCCTCGCCCACCGCCTGCCATGCAAATGTAACGGGGGCAGGAAACGAGCAGTCGGGCGCATCGGTCTGTGTCAGATTGCGCCAATCAAAGTCGGGCGCGGCATAATCACGACTGTTTTCAGCAAAGGCAATCTGCGCGGCGGTCTGCAAGGACATCAGTTCACCATCTGCGGGTTGAAGCAAAATAATCATTGGATTCTCCTCGCTTTGTTACTGTTCGTTGATATGGATAATACTGCGGTCAACATCGGTCAGCTTCACAGACAGCTTTCCGTCATCGGTAATCGCATTGCCGTTGCGCGTGCAGTCATCAAACCAGAGCGCGCGGATTTCACCTGTCTCAGAATTGTCGGCAATGCGAACCGCCTTCCCGCCGCGGATGTCGATGTTTTTGAAGTATACGTTTTCAATGACCGCCGTCGAGCCTTGTTCCAGCGTGACATTGATCGGATATTTGGTACTGTGATAAAGCTCGATGTTCTCAAAATGCACCTCATCCACATGCGCTTTACCGGTCAGATAAACGACAACCGAACCGAGCGCATCCATCCACTCGGCACTTGCAAAACCAACAGAGCAATCAACAAAGTGAATATCACGCATATCACGCTGACTTTCCGCGATGATACCAAGACCGCGCGCCTTATCGGGCCATGCCTGACAGCCTTCAAAACGGATATTCTCAATCGGGATCGTGCAGTCGCCGTACATCGACTTGACCTCAAACAAATCGTCGCCCGAGCGTGCAAAGCAGTTTTTCGTTAAGGTATTGCGGCAGTCGGTCATGCAGATACCGTCACTGTTCTGACGGTAACCGAACAACAGCACTTCTTCGACTTGAATGTCCTCGCACTGTGTGAAGTACAGCGTCCATTCCGGGCTGTTGTTGAGTGTGACACCTGTAACCGCGATGTTGTTCGATGAATCAAAGCGGATAGCAGATCGCGCGTGCCAGTCAAGCCGCGAAAGATCGATGACACCGCGTCCCAAAATGCGAACATTGCTGACATAATCGCCCTGGAACAGCGCGTTCCAGCGTGTCATACCTGCCCAGTCAGGATCCATCCACGGGTCTTCTGTTTGATCGGGCATCGTCGCCATGACATACGCACCCGCTTCCAGATAGACCTCGGTATTGTCCCAGAAATCAATATTATATTTCAGTTCATGAAGGCCGCGCTCAAAATAGAGAACCTGCTTTTCCTGCGTAAAGTAAATTTTTTCGTCATGGACACCGGGAGCGATACGGACAACGTCATATCCTTCGGGTGCGGTATACGGCTCATAACCGCGCACGAACACCGTCAATGCCTGCCGCTTGTTGTCGCCAATCACAAAGGTATAAATACCTTCGCCGGGCAGCTCTGCTCTGACACCGCCGTCAACGACCGTCGGTGTGATACCGTGTGTGGTCGGCAGCACGGTGACATCCTTGCCTTCCGTTTCACACAGCACCGTCAGCGCCATCGGGAAATCCGCCGCAGAAACAGAATCAAACATCACAAACGAATGTGCACCGATGCTTGTCCGCACGGCATAGCACGGAATTTCCGTTTCATATGTATCCAGCCGCACCGAGAAATACGGCGAGAGGATCATACCGACATCCTTTGCTTCGTTGTTGTGAGAGCCGTCGGCATTGTCAACCTCGGCGATAAAGGTGTCGATGTCACTGCAAACAGTGATATTGTCAAAAAAGATTGGTGAAAGCATTGATGTACCTCCTTTATCCCCGCCGCATCCGGCAAGCAGGGCACATAAAATCAGCAAAACTATTGTGAGCCATCCGTTTCGTTTCATTCCGTGATCACTCCGTTATAAGAAAAATAATTGGTATTATAGGCATATACAATTCTGCCTGTGTGCGGCAGAAGAACAACGTAGAACGCATCGCCGATCACAAACGTCGTGCGGTCGCGGCGATATTCCGTCCCCGACAGAGCGCAGAACTGATCACACCACAGATAACAATCCTGCGGATACACCCAGTGCTGTGACTTGAAGTACAGAACATCGGCAAAGCGTCTGACGTTCCGACGGTTGATCGGACGGCTATTTCCCGGGTCACGCCATGTCCGTTTTTCACGTCCGACATTGACAAGCGTCTGCACCGTGATAAAATATTCACCGCGCACAATCGCCGCCCGTTCCAGTCGAAGCGTATGCAGTCGGTAAATCAGGACAATCGCCGATCCGACAGCACCGCCAATCATCACCGCATCTGGAATCGCAAGATCCCGCAGGAGATTGGGAACCCATGCAAGAAGGAGAAATCCGATGCAGAAAAAAAGCCACAGCTCGATCTGTTCCCGCTGTACCCTGCGATTTTCATAAAGCAGATCCTCTCTGATATGCTCGTCGGTCAGCGGTACATTCCGAAGTTTTTTGTATTCCTCCTGCATCCGATGTTCCATATTACGCACCTCCTGCTTGTCCGTACAGATATTGTACCATAAAATCAAGAAAAGTGCAAGAGTCAGTTTGGTTTTGATCTTTCAGAACAAATGAAAAAAGGGACTGCCAAAACAGCCCCTTTCTATCAGTGATTATTCGTTTTCCTTGTATGCGTCGACAGTCTTGGTCAGAGCCTTTTCCGCAGCGGACATACGCTTATCCCATGTGGATGCGACAGTATCCTTACCGGTGACAATCAGGTTCTTCAGCTGGGCGTACAGGGAACCCCAGTCGTAGATATAGGTAAGGTCGTAGATACGGCTTGCAAGAATCATATCGAGCATCTTTGCGGATTCTTCGTCACGCATGTACTTGTAGGTCAGAGCCTTATCGTAGTATGCCTCGGTAACCGTACCGACAGACTTTGCTGCCATTGCTTCGAGGATCAGACCTGCCATTTCGGGATCGGACTGGGTGGTCGGGATACAGACACCCTTACCTGCCGTCTTATGTACGAAGTGATAATAGTTTTCCTGTGCCAGATCATACTTGGGGAACGGGATCAGACCGAAGTCGGTTGTAGAGTTACGCATACGGGTCACGCACGCCATGACTTCGCCGAAGAACAGCGCACGACCGCCTTCAAAGAGCAGACGCAGATCATCAGAAGTGGTAATACCGTTCTTGGTGGTGATAATTGTGGTATTGGCATCGGACATAATCTCGCCGGCCTTGACAATGACGCTTGTCAGCTTATCCATATCAGTCTGAATGATCGGATAGTCATCGCTGTCCTTGGAGGAAAGCGTGACACCGGATGCATACATCAGACCGTCAGAGGACATATCGGAGGTCGCAAAGCCGAACTGGTCATCGGGACCGTACATCTTGCCGTCACCGTTGAGGTCCTTGTTTGCCAGCTGTGCAGACTTATAGAAGGTTTCCATGTCCCATTCGTTGTTATGAACCATGCCGTAGAGATCAAGGTCAAAATCCTGTGCCATCTGCTTGTTGAACATCAGAACCCAGGTTGCTTCGTTGTCAACGATGGTAATATCACCGGTTGCGATGTAAACACGATTGTTGATCGAGGTACCCTTCAGAACACCCTGATCCCACCAGGACTGCTTCAGATCCATGTTCGGAACCTGTGTCAGGTCGAGGATGTAGTTATCCGCACCCATGTTGCAGCCATTGGCAATAGCGGTTATAACAGCATCATAATCGGTAACACCGGCGTTGACTGCCTTCTTGGTTTCGGTCATGGTAACGCACTGGTATTCGGCAATCTTGACGTTGAAAGTTTCCTCAATCCACATATTGCGCTCGTATACCGCGTCAATGATAACATCACCCGTTGCATTTTCGGTGTAAATATCATAGGTCTGCCAGTCAACACCGTTATCGTCAGCATCGCTGGAGGTTAAGAACATAAATTCATCTCCGCCGTAGTCCTTTTCGGGGAAAGCGGGCATATAGTCGGTGGTAACCTCCTCTGTTTCGACAACAGTATCGGCAGCTGTATTTGCTTCTGTTGTTTTCGCATCACCTGCATCGGACGAACCGCAGGATGCAAGAATCGAAGTGACAGAAGCCAACGCCAGAATTGCGGCACAGAACCGCAGCTTCATATTGAGCATTGCAAATATCCTCCTGATAAAGATTGATTCGTAGGGTTCTGTTTGTATTATATCATGATATCCATAGTGTGTCAAGCCATTTTGCGTTTTTCCTGCATTTTCGCCAAAAGAAAAGACCGCCTTTTGCAGACAGTCTTTTCAATTTTGATCATTCGTTTTCCTTATAGGCATCGATGGTCTTCTGCAGAGCCTTTTCAGCAGCAGAGAGACGCTTATCCCAAGTGGAAGCAACCGTATCCTTACCGGTCAGGATCAGGTTCTGCATCTGGGCATACAGGCTGCCCCAGTTGTAGCTGTAAGCCAGGTCAAACAGACGGTTGGAAAGGATGATGTCGAGCATCTGTGCAGATTCCTCATCACGCATATACTTGTAGGTCAGAGCCTTGTCGTAATATGCTTCGGTGACAGTGGAAACAGACTTTGCTGCCATCGCTTCGATGATGATACCTGCCATTTCGGGGTCGGGCTGTGTCGTCGGGATACAGACACCCTTACCTGCGGTGGAATGGACGTAGCTGTAGAAGTTTTCCTGCGATTCGTCAAACTTCGGCCACGGAATCAGACCGAAGTCGGTTGTGGAATCACGCATACGGGTCACACACTGCATAACCTCACCGTAGAACAGCGCGCGTCCGCCCTCGAACAGGAAGCGGCATTCATCCGTAGCGGAGGTAGCACCGGTCATGTTGGCGGCATTGATCGTGATCGTCTTGTCGGACATGAACTTGCCGGCTGCGATGACGACATCGGTCAGACGGTCGAGGTCGGTTTCGATGATCGGATAACCCTCGCTGTCACGGGAGGAAAGCGTCAGACCGGATGCATACATCAGACCCTGTGCAGAGTCGTTGGTTGTAGCAAAGCCGAACTGGTCGTCCTGCCATGTCATCTTACCGTCACCGTTGAGGTCCTTGGCGCAGTTCTTGACCATGTCATACATGGTTTCATAATACCACTTGTTGTCGCGGACGAGCTGATACAGGTCATAGTCCTGATTCTGTGCCATTTGCTTGTTGAACATCAGCACCCATGTCGCATCGTTGTCGACGATGGAGATGTCACCCGTTGCAATGTAAGTTCTGTCGTTGATGGTAACGTCACGGCGGATACCCTGATCCCACCAGGACTGATCGAGATCGATGTACGGCACCTGTGTCAGGTCAAGAATATAGTTATCGGCACCCATGGCACAGCCGTTGGCAATCGCCGTGATAACCGCATCGTATTCCGTGGTTCCTGCCTGTACTGCCTTCTTGGTTTCGGTCATCGTAACACACTGGAACTGATTGAGCTTGATATTGAATGTTTCTTCCAACCAGACATTGCGCTCGTAAACAGCGTCCGTGATGACGTCACCCGTTGCGGCTTCTGCGTAAATGTCCTTGGTAACCCAGTCAACACCGTTGTCGTCGGCATCGCTGGAGGTCAGAATCAAAAATTCATCTCCGCCGTAGTCCTTGACGGGAAGCTCGGGCATATAGTCCGTGGTGACTTCTTCGGTTGCAGTGGCGGTATCTGCGGCAGTATCCGCAGTCGTGGTCTTGGTATCTGCAGGTTCCGATGAACCGCAGGATGCGAGAATGGCACCGACCGATGCGAGCGCCAGAATCGCGGCACAAAGGCGTACTTTGGTATTCATAGTGGTTTCCTCCAAATATTTTGAAATGATGCTGCTGATAATTTATATTATAATATAATTTTCAAACAAAGTCAATATCTTTTGCTCAAATCAGAACAGAACCTCAAAGAGATCTCCGCACCCATCGCTGTAATAGCATCGCTCTCCGCGGAAATCAATCCATTCTGCCTCGGTCGGATACCCAAGTTCTGCCAGATTGGCATGGTCGATCTGCCGCTTTGCCCGCGGATCAACAATACGCAGACTCGGCTGGATATCGGCATTGAAGCCCTCCGAGGAATAGATCAGCCCGTTATGACAGCACGCGCCCTGTATATATAAATGGTAGGGCGCATCAAAATACGACAGAATATCGGACGTTTCCAGAACAACAACAGGAACCCCGTATTCCGAGGACAGCGTACCGTCTTTGACATCGGGCAGACGGAAGGTAAAATACCGGGTTGTTTTGTCGCCGTCGCGCATGACAAACACGTGCAGAAGTCCGCGTTCACGGTCAACGACAAAGTTGCCGTACGGGCGGACATCATTGACATCCCCGTCCGACAGCCACAGTCCGCGCTCGTGGGCAAAGCCGATCTTCAGAAGCTGGACAAGCTCCGCATGGAAGGAAAGCCCCTCTCTCCGCAGACGGTAAACACAGCACATACCGACGCGGCGGTCTTTTTCTTTTGCGTAGTTATTGTAGACATTGGCATAAAGCAGCGGAAATTCATCGTCTGCTTCATAATATGTACCGCCGATGGTCACCGCATTGCAGTGCGGGATAACGGCATCATCCATATCGAGGGTAAATGCGGCAATCTGCGGCAGAGTGATAGGTTCCGCAGTATCCGCATCCAGCGCCGCCGCATCATAGACACGGCAGTTGCCGATATGGTCAAAACGGAACAGAAAATCGCCCCAAATGGCACCATCCTGTGCGCCGTCTCCCATGCGTCCGATCTTTTTGATGTTCATACAGTTCCTCCCCGCCTCTGCATCACGCACGCAGAATGTCGCCCTCATGTACCGCAAACGGCACGGGCATCGAGAATTTCATAAACGGATGCGGTGCGGATTCGATCGGCTCCCCATCCTCATTTTTCATATCATGGACAACCAGTGCACGACCGACAGAACCGGGCGAGATCATTTCCGCCTCACATCCCGACACCACCTTGTTGCGCTGGATGAACTGCGCAATACCGGTTTCGGGATCATAATCGGTAACAACGGCAAGATATGCCTTTTCGCGCAAATATCCCATATCGGTCACGGTCTGTGCGTTTTCTATCGCACGGTCAAACCAATAGCCGGTTGCATATTCGCGGTGGGAAACACTTTCCAGTTCCCGCAGCCACAACGGATTATATGCATAGTGTTCGGGGTCTTTTGTATAGGCATCGATTGCCATGCGGTAAGCATTGGTGACAACGGCGGTATAGTACGCGCTCTTCATGCGTCCCTCAATCTTGAAGCTGTCGACACCGGACTTCATCAATTCGGGGATGTGCTCAATCATGCACATATCACGCGAGCTCATGATGAATGTTCCGTGCTCGGTCTGTTCAATGGGAAGCGGCATTTCAGGGCGTTTTTCCTCGGTGATGACATAGTTCCAGCGACACGGCTGAGCGCACATGCCGCGGTTGCCGTCGCGTCCCGTGAAGTGATTGGAAAGCAGACAGCGTCCGCTGTAGGAAACGCACATGGAGCCATGGATGAAACATTCCAGTTCCACTTCGGAGGGCAGATTGTCGCGGATGCGCATAACCTCCTCCATGGTAAGCTCTCTTGCAAGCACAACGCGCTTGGCTCCGAGTGCATGCCACATCTTTGCCGATGCTGCAGAGACACAGCTGGTCTGTGTGGAGATATGGATTTCCGCTGCGGGAAGCATCTCGCGTACCAGTCCGAGCACACCGATATCGGCGATAATGAATGCATCAAGTCCGATGGAGCCGATACGGGAAAGATAGGAGCGAAGTGCATCGTATTCGTATTCGCGCGGCATCGTATTGAGCGTCAGATAAACCTTCTTTCCGCGCGCGTGGGTATAT
>JAZTZC010000495.1:0-1504 GCA_045637265.1 Eubacteriales bacterium
ATCCTTTTCGATATATTTGCGGTATTCGGTCAGGGTGGTTGCGCCGATGACCTGAATATCCCCGCGGGAGAGGGCAGGTTTGAGAATATTGGCGGCGTTCATCGAGCCTTCCGCGTCGCCTGCGCCTGCAATCGTATGGACTTCGTCGATGACGAGGATGATGTTCCCCGCCGTCTTGATGTCCTCGATCAGACCCTTCATGCGCGATTCAAACTGACCGCGGAACTGCGTGCCTGCGACAAGAGCCGTCAGGTCCAGCAGGTGGACTTCTTTGTTTTGCAGCTTATACGGAACGTCGGATGCGGCAATCTTCTGCGCCAGCGCTTCCGCGATCGCGGTTTTGCCGACACCGGGTTCACCGATCAGGCAGGGGTTATTCTTCTGGCGGCGGCAGAGGATCTGAATCAGACGCGCGATCTCACGGTCACGGCCGATGACGTTATCGAGCTGACCCTCTCTTGCACGTGCGGTCAGATTGACGCAGTACGAATCGAGGAATTTCGCCTTCTTTTTCTTTTCTTTTTTCTCTTTTTTGGGCGCTTTTCCGTCGTCACCCTCGGAATTGTTGTCGTCGCGCTTCATCGGGTGACCGAACAGACCGCCGAGCATCGAGCCGAAGTCAACGGCAGGTGCTCTGCCCTCCTCGGCATCGTCGTCGCCGTCTTCTTCGCCGTGCGGCATGAAATCCGGGAGCATCGGGGCACCGTCATCGTCTTCCATATCCGGGTCGGCACTGTTCATCATTGCGGCGAACTGCTCCATGTCGTTGTCCATGCGATCGAGATCGTCATCGGAAATGCCCATCTTCTTGAGCATATCGTTGACGGGACCGATGCCCATCTCTCTTGCACAGCGCAGGCAAAGTCCTTCATTGAGTGTTTCGTTTCCGTCCATGCGTGTCATGAAAACAACAGCGACACGCTTTTTACATCTTGAGCATAATTTCATTGGGGGTTCCTTTCAGAGGGGGTTGTTGCAGTTTATATGATAATTTAATGATTTTGTTAGGTGTGTGACGGGGTTTTGCGTCACGCAGGCATACCAGACAGAGACACGTCTGCGTCACCCATCTTCATCAAGCGATCAAATTCGTTATCCATCCAAATACCGATCCTCCCATCACCTCCGACGGGAGTGTTCCGTTGGTAACGAGAATGCCGAGCACCAGCGACAGAATCTGTGCTGTAATCCACGCATATCCCGCGCCGAGCAGGACACCGCAGATACCGCCGAGGAGCGTATTGGCACTGTGCAGAAGCGGCAGCTTCATCACAAGGTCGACGATGCGCAGAACAAAGCGCAGAATGAGATAGGCAGCAAAGAACGTCAGCAGATACGCGGCAATGCGGGCAAGCCAGCCTGCAATCGGCGGGGTGAGTTCTGCTGTGAGTGCCTCGGTCACAAGGGCGATTGCATCGGGGTTAACGACATCGGACAGTGTAATCGGTCCGTTGAGCGGTATACCGAGCGCTGCCGCCGTTTCTGTCAGACTTGCCAGCGTCTG
>JAZTZC010000496.1:0-1994 GCA_045637265.1 Eubacteriales bacterium
TGACCTCACCCGGATGAATGGTCATATGGCAGCGTGCCTGTCCGATGCTGACATGTGCGCCGTTTTCGGTACCTGCAAAGTCAGATACCCAGCCGCCTGTCCAGCCGATGCCGATATTGACGCCGAAGTCTTCATATTGCAGACGCATATAGGGACCATCATCACAGCAGGGCGTACCGCCTTTGGGCGCTTTGTGCACGGTAACCCCATCAGAAAGTGCGGTGCGGGTAATGGTGTAGCCTGTTTCATTGCAGTTGTCGCCGTTGTTGTGAATCAGAGTCGGTGCCGAGCCTTCGATGACTGCATCGATGATGCGGATATCGGAGACAATCGGGGACGGATGATCGGTTGTGTTTTCAAACGAAGCAACCCAGTCAACAACGGGGAAATCACGGTACATCTGCACCGTTGCCGTGACGGCAATGCCGCTCATGTGAACACCGCGGACGGCAAACTGGGTGATGTTGGAATCGATTTGTGTCCGCGTGACGGTCGGACGGAAGAACTTCGGGATGCCGTGGTATTCCACGCCGTCAATTTTGTAGGACAGCGGTGCGTTTTCGGGACTTGTAAACGGACAGATGCGGCTTTGCAGAACCATATCGGGATAGGATGCGTACAGTTTACTCATGGTGTTCCTCCTTGGACGGATTGTCATGTTTTTGCATGTGCAGGAATACAATGTCACAGATTCCTGCTGTTTTCTTTATTGTACACGATTTTGCAAAGGTTTTCAAGAGGTATTGCAAAAAATGAAGATTTTATTTTTCGCCTGTACGCTGCTGTCCGCACTTTTGCTGACGCTTCCGCCGTTCCTGTACCGTCAGACGGGGAATGTGACAGACAGCGAACCGCAGACAGTGGACGTGTTTGTGACGGATGCGGAAACCCAATCCACGGAAACAACTGCAAATGTGATAGAAACGTCCGAACCGCTTCCCGAGACAACGGCGATTGCCGATACGGAAACGGAACAATGTGCAGAAGAAACAGAGTCGGATGCCATCATGGAAAACGACACTGCGAGAGTACAAGCAGAGCCCGATACTGCCAAAGCCGTTGTCGATGACACCTGGCATGACAGCCGCATCCGACTGCAGATCACAGGGGAAAATCGCTCTTACACACAATCCCTGCGTTCCTTTCTGATCGGTGTTGTGATGGCGGAAATGCCGTCGTATTTTCATGAACAGGCTCTGCGGGCACAGGTGATTGCCGCACGGAGCTATCTGCTCTACCGACAGGAGCGCGGATTTTTTGTTTACGATTACGGCTCATCCAGTACGGCGCATTTTACCGAGGAGGAAGGACGGGCCTTTTTCGGCGAGCATTATGAGGCAGTGTTGGAAACGGTAACAGCGGCGGTTGACGATACGGACGGGCAGGTGCTGTACTATGACGCGCGCGTGATCTGTGCCGCGTATCATGCGATGTCATACGGCTGTACCGAAGATGCGCGATATGTCTGGGGCGGCGATACACCGTATCTTGCATCGGTGGAAACACCGGAAGATGAAACATTATCGGGTATGACGACAGAGGCATCGTTTGATGAAGCGTCACTTTGTCGTCTGCTCGGTGTCGATGATGCTCTGCCGCTTTCGCTGACGTATACGGATGCGGGACGCGTTCTGACGGCGGTGACAGCGGCAGGCGATGTGTTTGACGGGGAAGCGCTGCGTTCCGGCTTGCGTCTGCGCTCGACTGCGATCACCGTGACACAGCAGAATGAGGACACGATTCACCTCTGCGTGCGCGGGTACGGACATGGTGTCGGAATGAGCCAGTACGGTGCGGATGTGTATGGGGACGCCGGTTACAGCTATGCGGAAATTCTGTCACATTATTATCCCGGGACGACCCTTGGTTTGGTGCCGTGACTTGCATTTTTCTGCCGTATGTGTTATAATATTAGGGCAATACCGCACAATTTGCGGCTTACGCCTTGATGGCACATCTGCTTGCATCTTTTCCGTCATTCGTCACAAAAATTC
>JAZTZC010000497.1:0-2287 GCA_045637265.1 Eubacteriales bacterium
CTGCGGGGTATTTCCCGGGATATGCATTATCGGCGATGCTGTCCTTTTTGATCTATGCGCTGTTTTTCTACCGTGCACATCTGTCCCTGTCGAGAATTGTGATCGCGCGTCTGACGGTCAATGTGCTGATCAACGTCATCCTCGGCAGTGTCTGGAAGCACATTCTGTACGGCAATGCCTATATCGTCTATTTCATTTCCGGTGCGATCAAGAACATTGCGATTCTGCCGGCGGAAGCTGTGATGATGCTGGTGCTGTACCGTCGTCTTGTGCCGATTTTACAGCGTATGCATCTGATTCCCGGCAAAGTCGAGGTCACGGTGCGGCGGCGCGATTATGTGTTTTCCGCGATTGCAGGCGTGATCGGCATTGCTGTTCTGATTCTGTATTATCTGTACAAGAACCGTTGATACGACCCATTTGAATATCATCCTACGGACTGCCCGATCTGCGGCAGCCCGTTTTCATGAAAGGAATTTGTTTTGAAAACCCCCATCTACCGCATCATTTCTCTGTTTTCCGGCTCAAAAGGCAACTGTACGCTGGTGCGTGTCGGCAATACCCGTATCCTGATCGATGCTGGTATGAGCTGTCGGGCGATTGAGCGTGCGCTTTGCACGGTCGGAGAACAGCTTGCCGATATCAATGCCATCTTCATCACCCACGAACATTCCGATCATACAAAAGCGCTTCCCGTGCTTTTGAAAAAGCATCCGATTCCCGTACATCTGACCGACGCCACGGCAAAAGAACTGTGCCGCAGCGGATTTCCGTCGGACTGCTTTGCTGTGCATCCCGTTTGTTTTTCTGTCAAGGTTGCGGCAGACAAGGATGCGCCGGTTCTTGCGGTGCAGTCATTTCCTGTTCCGCATGACAGCCGCTGCTGTGTCGGTTATCGCTTCTGTGCGGAAGGGGACGGATATCGGTTCTGTTCTGCCATCGCAACGGATATGGGCTGTGTGACAGACGAGATCCGTACCTCACTCTGCGGCGCAAGAGAAGTGATTTTGGAGTCCAATCACGATGAAAATATGCTGATGATGGGACCGTATCCGTATGATCTGAAACGGCGGATTCTGTCCGATCACGGGCATTTGTCCAACACCTGTGCGGCGGAATTTCTGTGTGAGCTGACAGACGGCGGCACAAAACATCTTCTGCTGGCGCATCTGTCGCCTGAAAACAACACGCCCGAGCTTGCGTATCTGACCGCGCAGGCAGCGCTGCGGCGCAAAGGACTCATTCAGGATGAGGATTATACACTGGCCGTTGCGCGGCGCGATACCCCGGTCATCCTGCATGAAATTCTGGACAGTGAGGAAGATCGACCGATTCCGAAATCGGAGGAGGAGTGTGGATGCAATGAAGATTCTGTATGAAGATAAACACCTTGTCTGTGTGGAAAAGCCTGTCGGTGTGCTGTCACAGAGCGGTACGGGAGATTCCGCACTTCCTGATCTGGTGACATTGCTGACGGAGCGTGAAGCTGCGCTTGGCAATCCCGAACCGTATATCGGCGTGGTGCACCGTCTGGATGCCGGTGTCGGCGGTGCGATGGTCTATGCCAAAAAGCCGTATGCCGCCGCAGCGTTGTCTGAGGCAATCCGCGGACGCGATTTTACCAAGGAATATCTGTGTGTCGTTAGCGGCAGACCGCAGGAAGATGCGGGCGAATACCGCGATCTTCTGTGGAAGGATGCAAAAGCCAATAAGGTCTATGTTGTTGACAGAACCCGAAACGGCGTCAAGGAAGCGTCGCTTTCCTATCGTGTTTTGCAGACGGTCGAGCGGGATGGGGAAATCTACTCGCTTCTTCGTGTCACGCTCGGTACCGGCCGCAGTCATCAGATTCGCTGTCAGCTGTCCCATCATGGCACGCCGATTCTATGTGACGGCAAGTACGGAGGGCACCGACCTGCGGATGTTTCGATGGCAGGCATTGCGCTGTGGTCGTACCATCTGGTGTTTGTACACCCTGCAAATATGCAGGCAAACATGCCGAAATCCGAGTCAAAACAGGAAAAGCCGCTGTCCGCACGGATGCAGAAGCGGCAGGCAAAGAAGCCGGTATTTGAAAACCCTGATATCGTGTGTTTGCCGGAGTGGGCAGAGATGCCGTGGGGGTGGTTTGATATCATATCATCAGACGTTCATTTGCAATGAAATAGGAAACGGGCACCTCGATTGAGGTGCTGGAATTTATAGAATCTAATAATATTAGAGTTCTACGAAGTACTTGATGGTGCGGACCATCTGAGAGGTGTAGGAGTTTTCGTTGTCGTACCAA
>JAZTZC010000498.1:0-14813 GCA_045637265.1 Eubacteriales bacterium
TTCCCGGATTGCAGTGCTGGAGCGCAGCGCCGTGGGGGCGGAGAAAAACAGGATGATTCGCATCGGTGCAGTAAATTTCGTCGGAACCATTCTGGTGGGTGTCCCCTTTGAAGTGGATTATGCCGACGGATCCGATTTGGAATACATCCTATCTCAAATTGCCGGACAGGATGTGCATCTGGTGTGCTACACCTTCGGCTATGACGGATATCTGCCCAGTGGCGCGCCTTTAACCGCAGAAAGTAGCTACGAAGATATTGCATCCCGGTATCTGCCTGAGTCCCGGGAGCAAGTTTGGGAGTGTGCAAAGCAATGTGTAATGGACGTTATATAGGCGATCTGGAAACTTTCCTTTCCAGACTGGAACACTATGTGAATCTGGATACTCCCAGTGGGGACAAGGCCGCTCTTGATGCCCAAGGTATCCAGCTTCAGGAAGAATTTCTGGCCGCAGGTGCGCAGGTGACCACCCACGAAAGGCCCGGCGGCAACCTGCTGGAGTGCCGGATCGGAACCGGTCCCAGACAGATTCTTCTGCTGGGCCATATGGATACGGTTTTTCCGACAGGAACCGTGGCCAAGCATCCCTATACCAGGCAGGGAGATATCCTTCGGGGTCCCGGTGTTCTGGATATGAAGAGCGGCGTTTTGATGATTCTGGAAATCCTGCGCCACTTCGCTGCAGACATACCGCCGGATTGGTCTGTTGTGACGTTACTCAACTGTGATGAGGAAATCGGATCTCTCCAGAGCAGCTCCCGGATTCTGGAACTGGCCCGGCAGAGCGAAGCCTGCCTGTGCATGGAACCCTCCAAACCCGGCTACTGCACCGTCGCCAGAAAGGGATTGATTTCCTTTACCATTACGACCGCCGGTGTGGCGGCCCATTCCGGTGTCAATTACCACTTGGGACACAGCGCCATTCAGGCACTGAGCCGGATCATTTGCAATCTGTACACCCTCCGGGACGACGAGAGAAGTATTTCCATCAATGTGGGCGGCATTTCCGGCGGTACCGGCAAGAGCAATGTGGTAGCCGCAGAAGCAAGACTCATTGCCGAGATTCGCTTCTACAAACCAGAAATGGCAGAACCTCTGCTGGAAGCGATCCATCGTATTGCCGCCGACACCGGTGATCCTCATGTCAGCTCAACCGTCAAAGTCCTTACCCGGCGACCACCCATGCAGCAAACCGATTGTTCCCGAACGCTTTACGAAAAAGCCCGGGTCTGCGCAGAGCAAAATGGCCTGATCATGGAGCCCCGTACCCACGGCGGTGGTAGTGACGGTTCCTTTGCTGCCTGCACGGGCATCCCGGTGATCGACGGTATGGGTGCCGAAGGTGAGTTTTCCCACACGATAGATGAATATGTAAAAGCAGATACCATTTTGCAACGGCTTCAGACCTGTATCGATCTGATTGCTGCGCTGATGGCTGAATAAGGGAAAGGGGCATTTGTGTATGAATAAAGAGTATTTGAGAAATATCCAGAATCTTCTGGAAAAACTGGAGAACACCCAGGAGCAGGTGATCGAGCAGGTTGCCGAAGTCTGTGCCGAATGTATCTACAATGGCGGATTGCTCTATTTCTTCGGCACCGGTCATTCTCATATGATCTGTGAGGAGCCCTTCTACCGTGCCGGCGGTCTGGCTAGCATCTACCCCATTCTGGAGACAGATCTGATGCTCCACGAAGGTGCCAGCAAGTCCAGCAGCTACGAACGGCTGGAAGGTCTGGGCAATGTGGTGGTCTCCCATACCCCCCTGGGCAAGGGTGATGTGCTGTTCCTGATCTCCAATTCCGGACGAAACTGCGCCGTCATCGATGCGGCTCTGGAAGCAAAAAAACGGGGTGCTATTACCGTGGCCATCACCTCCATGAACCATACCACAAATGTGACCTCCCGCCACAGCAGCAGCCTGAATCTGTATCAAGTCTGCGACTTCGTGCTGGACAACGGCGGCATCGTGGGCGATGCCGCCGTAACTCTGGATGGTCTTCCTCAGAAGATCGCTCCCACCTCCTCCGTCATCGATATCACGCTGGTAAACCTGGTCCTGGTGAACACCGTGGAGTTGCTGCTGCAGAAGGGTATGACCCCCCCTGTCTTTACCAGCGCCAATACCGACCGGGGCGACAGTGCCAACAAGAACATTCTGGAGACATACAAATCCAGAATCCCCAGTCTGTGACGCAAGAAAAGGAGCATCCTTATGGAGCAGATACTGAAGCACAAAATCGGCCTGATGATCGTTGTCGGTTTCCCGTCTCCTTACTTTCGAAGAAAGTACAACAGAAACCCAATATCATCAAGAACCATTAGTGCTCCCTGTTACCGACTATAACAGTGCCACCATCACCATTATGTCGGCACTGCCTGATGATGCCGAATCACGTTTTTCTGAATTTCGGTACTGCAAAGGATGATCTGAGAAATATCGCAATCTATATCGCAGAACAGTCCAAAGATAAAACCCTCGCCGTGAATTTCGTAAATGAACTGCGTGAGATCACGAAAACAAGATGCTTCCATCCCGTATATAACTGGAATTATCAGTTGAACAGTTTTTCAACTCCATACCGGGTACTATCTCCAGCCTCATCCCCAATCAACCTCTTAATCTTATCCCCCAACCTTTCCTTTGAAGTCTCACTTAAATGCACCCGAACCACATAAGTGGTATTCCAATCACTTTGCGAAAACAGGGCTGTTGATTGTTATTCTGATTTGCTCTCTGTTCCATTTTCAAACCTCCATAATCCATCCGGGGATATAGTTCGGTATACATTACCGTTCCAAGTCCCCTGTTCTCTTTCACTGAACGATGTTCATCCTGTTCCTTTCTTATCGCGCGGAATATTTACGCCGGTAGCGAGGAAGAGTACGAAAAGAAACTTGAGGAGCTGATCAAGGAAATGAAAGCGGAGTTTGGGATTAGGTAAAATCAAAAACTGATACGCTGTAGACAAAGAAAAAGGGAGCAAACCGATTAAGGGCACTCCCTCAATTTTTCAGGAAAATAAATAAAGAGAACAATTTGAAAACTGAGTGTTAAATATATCTATTGTTTTGCACTACAGTGTAATAGATAACTATAAAAAGGGAGATATGGGTTATATGAAATATCCACGATGTGCCAAATTACTGATTAGGGATAACATATGTTACAATACCCGCTGCATGTGCACCGCCGAAATCACCGTTTTCATCAGCAAGACCAAACGCATACAAAGCGCCCGAAACGCGGAATCGAATCCGGAAGACTGTATCATTCAGCGCGGCGATATCGAAGCCGCCAAAGCGCAGCGCGGCATTCGTGCTATCACCGCTGAATACCTCGGAAACCGCAAGCACTGTGCCGTCCTCTGACAGAATTTCTGCGGTAACGCTGCCGACTGCGTTGATGTGCAGAGAATGCTTCCCCCGGCATGTCAGTTTGCGCGTGGTCAGACATCCGTCACCATCCATGGAAACGAATCCATCACGGCGCAATGTTGCAAGTCCCGTCGCACCGTTTCGGTAAATGCCGTTTGTAAACCATGACTGATTGTTGTAATTTTCATCACCGCCGAAGCCTGCATAATAAATCCACAATTCATCGCCGTTGATGATACAGACACCGCCGACAGACTGCACATAACCGCGATCCCATGCGCCTTTGACAAGAGAAGCGTTGATGATGCTGTCTCTGCATGGGCGGGAGAAATGGTAGCCGTCGCGGCTGAACATCGGCTGAAGCTCTGTGACTTTGGGCACACCCGCTGCCTCACAGACATTGTTCTCGGGACCGTACATGATCTGGAACATACCAAGCATAATGCTCTCATAACCGACAGCATCGACATTATACAGCTGCGGCATAAAGCCGATGTAGGGATTGGGCTTGTCAAGTACATCACATGCCATCCAATGATGCGCTTCGTCGTCCTGCCATGTCGCACCGTCGAGATAATTGTCACATTCACGGTAATCACGGGAGCGTCCCTGCCAGACCGTACGGATACTGTAGACCCACTTTTTACGGAAAGGATTATAAAACATCGTACTTCTGTCATACATCGGTGATGTGAACTTGAAATCACGGAAATGAATACCGTCATCGGAAACCGCGACAATACCGGGGTATTCGCCGCCGGGATTGCGCAGAAACAGCTTGTAGCGTTCCTCTGCCGGACCGTCATCGTCAATCCAGACGGTTGTGGAATCGGGACGCAGATAGGTAATATCACCGGACATTTTGTTCATGTCATAGCCGTCAAAGGTCAGAATCTTGTTGGTTCCCGGTTCGACATCAAGAGACGGACGATCCCAATGAATGCCGTCCTTTGAGGTCGCATATGCCATCTGATGCAGCCATCCGGCCTCGTACCACATCTTGAAAATATGTTCCTTTTCATCGTAAAAGACACCGCCGCTCTTCGGACAGGCAACGGGAGACTGCGCGATCTCCCACGGGGTTTCTGCTTTCAGGACAGGATTGCCCTCATATTTTTTTGCTTTGTGGTATACCGATGCAAGATCGGTCTCGGCAATCAGAAAATCATCGACAAATAGCTGTCTGCCGACCGTGACATCGATAACCTCCGGCGGATTCTGCAGATACGGAACTGCTTGTGCGTCATTGGGCACATCGGCAAAATTGTCTTCCAGAATAATATTGTTGTATAATTTTTCCATACAGTAAATTTGTCCTCTGTTCTTATATGGGTTCATCACCGCGGTATTCATAAATTCGGATAATCCCGCGAATCACAGACATCTCCACCGCTTCATCGGTCAGACAGATCACATCCCTGTCCCCATATTCCGACAACAGCGTATACAGCGCATTCCGCAGCGGTGCTCTGCCGCCGATCACAATTGTATTCTGCGGATAGCGCAGGATTTCATCCACTTCTGCTGCGAGAATACTTCCGAGGAAAAAGCTGTAAACCTCGGTCGGTGTTTGTCTTTTGACGTTTTTGCAAATCCGTACCTGAAACAGCGCACGGTTGATTCCGTATTCCTTACTATACCGGTACCCTTCCAGAAGTGTTGCTGTATCAAAGGTATCAATCGTCAGATCGACCGCATCGGCAAGAATTGTATGAGAAGACAGCGCATTTGCCATCTCACCTGTCAGCAGTGTTGAAAAACGATGGATGCGTCCCTGCTCATCCGTTTCGATGATCTTGGTATGCGATCCCGGCAGAACATAAATGCATTCACCGTACGACGGATTCAAGATTCCCACAAGTTCCGTTTCCTCCCCACGCATCATGTCGATATCATTACCGTGCATGATGACACCGGGAACAAAGACAAACGGAATTTCCGAAATGTCCGGCAGCATCACCTCGACCAGATGATTATGCAGCTCTGCAATTCCTGCGGGCGTGGGAATATGATCAACCTTGTAAAGCCCGAATTCGCTGGTAATCATGCCCGATGCCAGAATACAGGTCACACGATCAGCATACTGCGGCGCATTCGCCAGAATCTGGCAGATCGTTTGCGAAATCGAGGAACACCAGGCATCTTTGCCGTAGATACCGGATGCGGCTCCGCGGCTGATTTTTTCGGAGGCAACCACCTCACCGCCGCTGACAAGACGGATGCGGGTATTGGTTGTTCCGCCGTCGATGGTTATATAAACTGCCATAGACTATTCCTCCGCACAAATTGCATCCCGATATTGCTTGGCAAGTGCGGTGATGGCTTCAAAATTTCCGCTGTCGATCAAGGATTTCTTTACAATACTCGCGCCAATACCAAATCCCCGGATACCGACAGATCGGTACAGCCCGATATTGTCAAGAGAAATTCCGCCTACAGCAAGCAGTTTTACATGAGAGAGCGGCGCGGTAATTGCTTTGATGTAATCCGTGCCGAATGTCGCTGCCGGGAAGAGCTTGATAAAATCAGCACCTGCTCGTACGGCATGCTGTATTTCTGTCGGCGTCATCGCGCCCGGGATGGATACCATTCCGCATTCCCGCGTTTTACGAATCACATCCGGGAACGTATCCGGCGAAATGATGAAACGTCCGCCGGCATCTGCTGTGCGCTGTACCTGTTCTTCTGTCAGAACAGTACCTGCTCCAACGGTCATTTTTCCGTCCATATGGGATGACAGCATGGCAATCTGCGCGGCTGTTTCCTCATCCGATACAGTACCGTCCGCGGAATATGTAACCTCCATCAGCCGTATGCCGCCGTCATACAATGCCTCGGCCAGTGGTATGAGCTTTTCCCGTTCAACACCGCGCACGATCACAATGAGTTTTTCTTTTTGAATGGTTTCAATCAGTTGGTTTCGCATAAAGTTCATTTCATTCATCCCGATACATTCTATCTTTTATTTTTATTTTCAGTTCCCCGAACAATTCCGCGAGCTTCTGATTGACCGCATCCGGGTCGAAATAATGCATGGAAAGTTTGCCGAAGCTTACGGTGTTCAGCGTGGTTACAAAATAGACGTCATCGTTGTACGGATATACCGCAAAATAATTGCCGCAGTCCTTGATGGTCGCCATGATTTCAACGGGGCTGTAATGGTTGTAGAACGCAATGGGAGATTCCTCTGCACGAACACGCGAAATGTTCGTATATCTGCGGTGGTATTCCTCGGTTGTGTTGAGTAAATACAGCTCGCCCCGATATTCAAAGAACCAGGGGCGGACATTGCCGTCCTGCAGCTTATAATGGTGCTTCCACTGCATGGTTTTCAGATCGAGGTAGCTGAAATACAGATACGGAATTCCGTAATCCTGTCTGCAGGCAACGTACAGACGTCCGAGATAAATATAAGATGCAATTTCCGCGGATCCCATATCGTTGAACGGGACAATATCTACAAGCGTCATTTTCTTAAAATCAGATGTCTTTACGATAAAGCCATTGTTCGGACCGCCGATGGTCACGCCGGTTGCATAATATTCGCCCTCGTATTCATTCCATGCGGATACCAACTCAATCAGACCCTTTGCCCGCGGCGCAAGACCCTTATCGCGGTAGATGATATTCAGTGATTCGTCGGAAAAATCATAGGTCTTTCCGTCGTACTCCAAAACCACCATAACCTCATCCCGCCACACCTTTTCTTTGATGTCAAATATCTTTCTGAAGATATGAGAGCGTCCATCTTCGGCAATAAAACTGAAGCACACATACAGTGCATTATCGACCAGACACATGGAGTTGTCCTTAAAGATTGAGCAAGCGTGCTGTCCTGCACAAAGATCTCCCTTACTGCCGACAGGATAAATCTCCACATCCCGTTCCGCATCAAAGGTGTCAGAGGAAATGGCCTCCAGCGTAAATACAGCGAGCACAACGCCGCTTGTCGTGCTGGCGTGATCCTCACCGTCATTTCCCGTGTTCTGTATAAATGAGGCATAACAAATCCCATCAGAAATGATCAGTTGTCCCATGTGCGCATAGACGATATTGTTTTTTGTAATGCGCTTGAGACTTTTCTGCGTTTCCTGTGTGCATACAGCAGAATTGATGCATTTTGACATGGCGGTATAGTTGTTTTCTGTCGCGAGATGCTTGAAAATTCCGTATGTTTCCATAAAACCGTAGTATCAGCCGACCTGCCGCGGACAGCTGTATCCTTTCTTCATTCCGTTCGTTCGCATTTGCGAACCGCGTTCTTTTTTCTCGGATTTATTATAGCATATATAAACCACCCTGTCAATACAGAATTGACAAAAGACGCGCTGTATGATATAATACCATCACAAATTCGTATTTGCGAACAATACTGATGTTTCAAAGAAAGGATTTTCATGAACAATTCTGCGAAACGAGTCCTTGAAATTCTGACTTATGTTTCAGAAATTAAGGAACCGCTGACCGTAACCGACATCTGCCGCGCTCTCGGATATCCGAAAACCAGCGTTTTCGATATCGTTACGATTCTCTGTGAGGAAGGATTCTTACGCCGAGAAAACGAACGCGCGAAGACATATCAGATCGGCGTCAAAGCCTACCAGATCGGCATGGCATACA
This sequence comes from Eubacteriales bacterium, assembly GCA_045637265.1. Lineage (GTDB taxonomy): Bacteria > Bacillota > Clostridia > Oscillospirales > CAG-272 > RGIG3925. Next base: position 7,999 of record JAZTZC010000498.1, read on the forward strand.
TCAACACCACTGATCTATATTCCATTGCGCATCCCATTCTGACCGCGATGCGTGACAAATTGGGCGAAACCTGTTATCTTGCAGTTGAGGAAGACGGTTATATCTTTTATCTTGATAAGGTTGAATCCTCGTCTCCCATTCGTTCCACCTGTAACATTGGTTCCAAAAACTATATGTATCTGACAGGACTCGGAAAAGCCATTCTTGCAGGCTTACCGGAACAACGTGTCCGCGAAATTGCATCCCGCGGCATGGAATCTCATACACCGACAACGATTACCACACTTGATGATCTGCTCAATGAATGTGCTACGATTCGAGAAAGGGGCTGTGCATACGATATGGGAGAAGACAATCCACATGTCAGATGTGCTGCCGCACCGATTCGTGACGCTTCCGGGAAATGCTGTGCTGCTGTCAGCATTTCCATGCTTGACGTTTCGTTTACGAACGAAATGAAAGAAAAAGCAGCAGATGAAGTCATTGCTGCCGCGGAACAAATCTCGCGTGCGCTTGGTTATCGGGGTAAATCTTTATTCGATGATATTCGTTAATCTGCCAATCCATGAAGCATATAATTTGTCATAAGTGAAATATTTTGCGATGTATTTTCCGTTCACACGTGTATCTCCTCTGTGATCAATCTCTTAATTTTTTCCTCCAACGTCTCCTTCGATGTCTCACTGAAATGCACACGAACCACATAAGTGGTATTTCCAATAACCTTGCGAAAACAAGGCTGTCGACTATCATTCTGATTTTTACTCTGATCCATTTTCAAACCTCCATAATTTCATAATCCAACAGGGGATATGCCCGGTACTCATTACCGCTCCATATCCCCCGTTTTCTTTCTCTCCGTCCGCTGTTGCTTCTGCTCCTCCCTCGTTTTCCTCAAATGCCGCACACAAGCCTGCATTGCATTTTCGGTCTTTACCTCCTGTTGCTATTTTGGAATTTTTCATCATTCAAGCAAAAAAATCAAGCGTTTTTTGTTTCTTTTCGAAGTGAACACTTGATTTTTTGCTCTAAAGACTTATTTTCAGTCTCTCTGTAGTGTATTTGAACGATATAAGTGGTATTAGAATAGACTTTACGGTAATATTCTTTACGCATGTAATTGGATGGCGATTTGTTGTTGTATTCATAATTATCCCCTAAACAAATAATAGCAACTTGTTATTACAATTTGCAACACTTAATATTTTAAGCATAGTTAAAAACAACATCTATAATATTCTGTTATAAGCATATCATTTAATAATATTTCCAATTTTAACCTTTGTGTGTTATTATATGGAATGATAGGACTTCCCTATGGTATCCTTCAATATTTATTCGAGAGTATTATATTATGAAAAAATACACAGCTATCATTTTTGATTTAGACGGAACCCTGTTGGATACACTGGATGATCTTACAGATGCTGTAAATTATGCCCTTTGGAAAAATGGATTTCCATCACAAACAAGAGACGATGTATGTACTGCGCTGGGTAATGGTATCGTTCACCTCTTTGAAACTTTTATACCGCAAGGACAGACGAATATTCGCTTTGAAGATTGTCTGAATGATTTTCGGATCATCTATCCTCAAATATCTCAAAATCACACTCGTCCGTATACCGGCATTCCGGAATTACTTGACATGCTGCAAAACAAGGGCGTTTTTACTGCTGTTGTTTCAAACAAGTTTCATACTGCCGCCAAAGAACTTGTTGTACATTATTTTCCAACGATTTCTTGCTGCATGGGAGAGCAGGAAGCTGCCGGGATTCGACGTAAACCTGCGCCTGATATGATTTTTCAAATCCTTCTGGAACACAATATCCCGGCAGATCAATGCCTGTATGTAGGGGACTCCGAGGTGGACATTGAAACTGCGAAAAATGCAGGTATCGATGATGTTTCTGTCACGTGGGGATTACGCGACAGTTTATTTTTACAGGAGTACGGAGCCAAACTTATGATCCATACGCCGGCTCAACTGACGGAATATATCCTACAGCACGTCGTACAAAACGAATATCTAATCATTTAACTGCAGTCTTTGCAGGGACAAATATATAAACAATTCAAATTAGTCATTGGAGGTATCGTATTATGGAGAGAAAAGTAGCACTTCAGATCCAGCATGACAATAACTGGGAACAAATGCTTGAAATCTCAGCCAAAAGCGGATTTCGTTATATTTCGATGGGTTTCGGTTCCAGCAAATGTTTTCACTGTGATGATTGGGCAGATGAAATAAGAAAGATTCGGAGTAAACTGGATGCACTCGGACTGCGCTGTGTCATGACACATGCACCCTATTATGATTTACGGATTTCTGCGGATTTTATTGATGATGCAATGGAAACAGCATTACTTCGATGTGTACAGGCAACTGCGACACTGGGCGGCGAAATCATGGCAATTCACCCGCGGGGATATTATCGGGATGAAAATCCGGTACCAGAAAACGGTTTCTACGGAAACGGAAAAGAAGTACCGGAACAGTCATACGCATATAACATCCGGAATCTTCGTCCGTTAGTAGATGAGGCAATCCGCTGTGGATGCCGCATCGGTGTGGAAAATCTGCCTGTCTTTCCGGGATGGGCTATGACATTCTGTTCTCATGATCCGGATATCCATAAAGGACTGATTGATAATCTGGATCCTGCCGGTGTATGCGGTGTCTGGGATTTCGGACACGCCTATCTGACGCATGAGGATCCTGCGGCTGTACTGTCTACATTCGGAAACCGCATCTGCGCCACGCATGTCCACGATAACGACAAGAAGGGCGATCATCACTGGACCCCCATGACCGGAACCATTGATTGGAGCAAGGAAATGGCTGCGCTGGGCAGTAATCACTACTCCGGATATCTGACAATGGAATTGGTATATGAACATCTTTATGAAAACGAGGATGCTTTGCTCACTTTTGTCAGAACTGCCTATGAGAACTGCTGTGCATTGGAGGAAATGATGATTCGTTCATCTCTATGATAAATTTTCTATATAGGTTCAATCTATTGATACTTGCCGCCCCATAAAGGTCATAAGTTTTCATTATGCTATCCATTGATTTTTAATATTTCCAATCAGCATAAAAGCATGTTATAATATTAAAAAACACCAAATATAGCGTGAAAATATCCCAATCGGACATCATTTTACATGAAGTCCAAAAAACGAAAGGAGATTTTTATGAAAAGCAAAAACATTGCGTTGCTCGTGCTTGGCTTACTTTGTGCCGCTTCTTCCATTTCCTGCGGCGATCAGGAAGCAACAGTCGATGCAGCACAGACAACAGAACCTTATGTTGAAACGCAACTAGAAGAAGAATCCACAAAATACACCGCAGATTATCTTCCCGACGCAGATTATAACGGTGATTCTTTTCGGATTGCCGCATATGAGGAATACCCTCTGCATATGGATGAAGGAAGCGGCAACATGATTGATGATGCCATTTATGAGCGCAATGCACTGGCAGAGGAAAAATATAACATCAATATTGAGGAAACCCGTTTTACTTATGCAGGTGCCGGTTATTCCAATGTCTATGACCTGTTGCACAAAGCTGCCATGTCCGGTACCGATGATTATGACCTGTATTATGTGGTCTTTGGTGACGCTTACAAGGGGCTTATGGAAGGTGCAGTACCTCCTGCCTATACGCTGAACTATACCGATCCGACACAGCCATGGTACTTTATCGCACTCAATGAGAACCTGAATATTGGCGATTTACAGTTGCTTTGTTATACAGCTTTTGACAAAAACCCCGGCGGTAAAGCTTTGGTATTCAATAAAAAGATTCTCACCGACAACGATATCGATTTGCCGTATAACGCAGTCAATGACGGTACTTGGACGTATGATAAGTTTTACAGTCTCGTCAAATCAGTCGGTAAAGATGTCAACGGCAACGGCACTGCAGACGAAAATGACCTGTTTGGCTTTATCACTGCCATGGACGATTACACCGACTTTTCGTACTATGGAAGTGGTCTGAAACTTGTCGACTTTTCTTCCGGAACACCGGTGATCAATCAGAATGAAACACTGTTTGACATGTTTATGCTTGCTTCCGAGCAGAAATCTGATTCATATGCGATTTTGAATGCAACGACATTCTTCAAAAATTCTGCCAATGCCGATATTATGCAATTGGAACTTGATATGTTCACAGGTGGTCACGGTTTGTTCATTCAAGCATATGTCAGCAACCTCATCAAGTTGGGCGATATGCAGGATGACTACGGTATTGTACCATATCCCAAGTGGACTGAAACGCAGGAACGTTATTACTGCGGTCTGGACGGAAGCCGTATTGCAGTTCCGTGTACCTCGTCCAAGGATCTTGATCAAGTCAGCATCATCAAGGAATATCTGTCTGTCGAATCGCTGAATATCAATTATCCGGCGTATTACGATGTCTCATTGAAAGACCGTTATGTCCGCGATACCGAATCGGTACAGATGCTGGAGATCATTACGGCATCATCGGCATATGATGTTGGTTGTGCGATGGACTATGAAGCCATTCGCGGTCCGTGGATGAATAGCTTGAAGAGTGATAAAGCGGATTATGCGTCCGCTGTTTCCAAGAATCTCAAGAGAGCGGAAAAAGTAATTACACAACTCATGGAAAATATTGATATGCTGAAAGGGATGTATGAATAAAGCATAACCTTTTGGTGTATCAGCATACAAAAGCACCGGGAGCAGTCTTTGAACCTTAATGCCCAAAATGCTCCCGGTGTTATTCTGTGAAAATTGACTTTTCAAAAACAATATGGTATAATAAAAATAGAATGGTGCTTTTCCGATGTTGCTGACAATCACAGCATGGAATTATCGCCGATTTGCCAAGGTAATATCATTGAGCAGCGCACCGTCTGCACCAAGTTTTTCAAAATAATCCAGAGATTCTGCACTGCCATCCATACATCCATTGCGGTTCGACATAATCCATACTTCAATATCCGGAGCGACTGCTTTCACATCCGACGGTGTGATATCACAGAGCCACTGTTCCCATAAACGGATGAAATTGACACCGTCACGGACAAACGCTTCGATGTGATCCGGTGAAGGTACGAAGCCGAGCATTGGCTTGTCAGGAAATGCCTCGCGCCAGATACGAACATCCTGTGGTCTGCTGATACCCAAAATGAACGGAAACGGAACTGTTTTTATCATATCAATCAGTCCTTGTTCAGCAGGCAGACCGATATCCAGCAGAACAGGTGTCTCGGCATGATAATTTGCAATAAGATCCTCAAGAACGATGGGACGATAGCCCGCTTTTTCCCATAGAATGTCCGAAATCTGTTCATATGCGGTTTCGGATATCACAGCGGGATCGTTTGCAATCCGAATGAGATCAGGATCGTGAAAAACGATATATTTTCCGTCTGCCGTACGGAAGGATAGGTCACATTCCACCGCATAAGCCCCGTATGAAGTAGCGGTCAATAAGCTTTCCAAGGTGTTTTCTCTGCAGAGAAGCGATGCTCCTCTGTGCGCGATCAGTTTCATGGTTGTTCAATCCTTTCAGTTATAAAGAATAGATGATATCAATGGATTCATCGGAAGGAGTCATATGCAATTACAAGAAATGCGCTATGCAGTTGCAGTAATGGAGCATCGCAGCTTTACCAAAGCGGCAGATGCGCTGTTTGTCAGCCAACCGGCACTCAGTCAATCCATCGGACGATTGGAACACGAACTGAATACCATTCTGTTCATCCGAGAACGGAATCATCTCTATCCGACACAAGCAGGTATTCTGTTTGTGGAAGAAGCCAAGCGCATTTTGCAGATGGCTGATGATCTGCGGGAAACGATGCGCGGACTATGCAGAACGACAACACTTTCTGTTGGTATTTCCAATTATTACGGTCAGCATTATCTGCCCAAAATTGTTCCGCGTTTTCACGAACAGTGTCCTGAAATCAATGTCACATTTACAGAGGAAATTTCGCTGACGCTGGAAACATTAACTGTAGATAAACGGCTGGACCTCGCTATGGTTCCGTTCCCGATTATGAAAGAAGAACTGCAAAGCAAAGTTCTGAAGGAAGAGGAACTATATTTGGCATTGCCGGAATTCCATCCATGGGCACAGACACACGAACCGCTGACGACGGTATCATTATCCGATTTCAAGGATGATGGCTGGGTGTTTTTGAACAAGAAGCAACGCGTAGCCGCACTTGCATATCAATTATGCGAAGTCGCCGGATTTACACCGCGCGTCACATTTGAAACCATGAACTGGGATACCGTCATCAATATGATCAGCATCGGAATGGGAATCGGCTTTGTTCCGGATGTGATCCTCCCTTTGTCAGATACACAAAAAATACGTTGTTATCGCATTGCCGGAGGAAATGCGCATCGGAGTTATGCCGCAGTTTGGCGCGCAGACTCTCCGAAACTGCGTGAGATTGATTGCTATATCAAAGCCTGCCAAAGTGTTTTCGGCACACTTTCATCAGATAACAATAGCATACATTAGCCTTGCAATATATTCTTTGCAAAATGATGGAATTCGTATTCTTTGGCTCATTATATCATCATATGGATGAATTGTCAATATAAAAATCAATGAATCTGCGCAGTGTAAGCTGCATCGATATTATGGAGACTACTATGAAAACATTTTCATTTGAAATCGAACCCTTCGGTCGGGCATTCGTTGAAAACAGAAGAAAATCCATGGAAGAACGCATCGGCGCAGGCATGAAGGAAGCTGCAAAGTATCTGCCGATTGCCTTCCCCGAAAACTGCATGCTGCCAACTGTCGGATTTGC
>JAZTZC010000499.1:0-5536 GCA_045637265.1 Eubacteriales bacterium
TGTTGACGTCCTCGCCGTCATCGGCATGGACGATCAGACCGGGACGCTTATCGCAGAGCAGAATGTTGTCATCCTCATAGACAATATCAAGCTTCGGCGTAAGACGCTGATAGGCATTGTCGGCGGTGACCGTCTCAAAAAATTCCTCTTTGATGAACATCTCGACCGTATCGCCCTCCAACAAAACCTGCTTCTGCTCGGCACGTTTGCGGTTGACCTTGATCTTTTTGAGACGGATGTATTTGTACATGAGCGCGGGCGGCATCGTCTTGAAGTTTTTGGACAAGAACTTGTCCAGCCGTTGTCCCGCGTCGTTTTTTCCGATGGTTAAGGTATGCAAAAGGGAAAATCCCCCTCTCGTTGTGATGGGTATATTATACCACAACAGAAGGGGGATGTCAAGTCAACTGTCAATGGACTTCCTCAAAGGACGGATTCAGCGGCACAAACCGCGCAGGCTCGAGTTCATACGGCGGGAATTCAAAACGCTCGGGGTAAACGCCGAGTGCAGAGGTGTACTGATAGACCTCATCTTCCGTCACAACGAAGACCAGACCGTTTGACAGTCCCACCATGGCAAACGGCGTTCCGCTGTACAGAATATCCACAAACCATTCATCGGCACCGTGCGAATAGCCATTGTAATATTTATCTCTTTGGGGATCGTATCCGATATTCAGTTTGCATTGATACGTACCGCCGTCCGAGACGATAAAATACGTCCGTAGGTCGTTTTCCGTTTGATCTTCCGTATAAACCTTGATCGGCTGAGAAATCAGAATCCCGTTATCCTTGTCGGATACATAGCTTTTCAGAATCCTGCGAATGTAGCGGTTGCGCTCCACCGTGCCGATAGAACTGCCGGGGATATGATCGGGGTTGAGATTTTGCGGTTTTTCGGGCAACTTCAGATGCGACAGCGTGCCGAATACAGTGCCGATGCAGAGAATACCGACAATTATCCATATCAAAACACTTTTTCTCAATGAAGACACCTCCAACCAAATATCAATATCACATACATCCGATATCGTTATCCCATATGCTCCGCAAGCCAGATTCCAATCCGGCTCTGCATGATTTTTACGGTTTCCTCAATCGTGCGGATACCGCCATAATACGCCGAGGCTTCTTCGTAGATGATGTCCATCACCGCCGTGTTGCCGGAATAGCGGCGCGTTGTTTTTTCCAAAAGATCAGTCAGGATTCCACGGACGCGCGGGTCGGCTTTGTGATAATAGGAACTTCTTTCAGACTGTCCCGTTCCCTCAAACTCCTGCATACCGGGACCGCCTGCAATCAGATATTCACAGGTTTCAAAGTAATCAATCAACGCATTGAGCGCGGCATAGGTACACGGCAGACCGTAGACATTCTCATTTTCGTATGCGCTTGACTGCGTTCTCGTTTCCATGTACGAAAGATATTCCCGCATGAACATCCATGCGCCGTCTGTATGCGCGGCAGATGCCGTCAAACCGAATTGCAGCATCGGTGTGACCGCCGTACCGATTCCGCTGTCTGCATTTGGCATCGGATAACCAATGAACGACAGCGATTCATGGTCTTTGTAGAAATTGACAAGCAGATTCAATATTGTCGCCGGATGACTGATCGTGCCTTTTCCGTAGCCCACATTCGAGCCATTGCTGTAAAGCCGCGTGTTGCCGCTGCGATACTCGCCAACAAAACCCATGCCCTCATAGAGCATCTGCTCGACATGGAGATCGTCTGCTTTATACGCCGCCACTTCGTGATCGATGATGACCGATTCACACAGATTCAGAAGTTCCGCAAAACTGTCGGAATCAAGCGTGCAGGTTCCCGTTTCCTCGTCAATATAGTCATCGAGCACCATCGGCAGAAAGCTGCGCAGAACGAGCATCGCATCGGGCTCGGTACTGCCCTCGGGACGCTCGATCTGAAACAGAATTTCATCCCAATCAAGGCTGTTTACATAATCAAGGCATTCTTCATACGTCCAGTGATCGCGTTCTCCGATCAGCTCGGTGGAACCGACCAGCGTGGTCAGCGAAAAATCGGTGGTCAAAACGGGCAGTCTGCCGTCGGGCGTTTCGTAGGCGGCACGGATGCACGGCAGAAACGCATCGCGGGTGTAAACCTCGTCCGCATCCATCAGCGGATACCAGTCGCCGAGAATCCCGAGGTTGTCAAAGTATTCCATCGTGATATCGTTGTGGAACACGATTAAATCAATCTGCTTGCCGTTTGCCATGTCGTTGGCGATTTGCTGGTTGACGGAGAACATGCCGGAACCTGCAGGGTCGTAGTAGTCGACGGTGACGGTATAGTCCTCACTTTTGCGGTTGAACAGCTGAACAGCGGTCTGCAAGGTTTTGAGTGCCTGACCGGTATAGTTGCCCGCCGCAATGACGATTTCAGTTTTAGGCTTTACACTGTCGGAGCGGACATAATCGATAAAAATCAATTCGGGTGCTTCTTTGTACATATCACGCGCAAGCACCGTAAAATTGTCCCCGCGGATGTGAACATTCTGAATATTTGCACCGATAACACCGACCGACATCCAGTCAAACAGCAATTCCTTGCTCCCCTGTGCGTCATGCTTGTAAAGATTGATATCGTCCGAGGTATAGAGAACGCCGTCAGCACCGAAATATACATCTTCCGTGACAGAGGCTGTTGGCGCATCCTGTAATTCTCCGAGTGTACCTGTTTTCATGTCGACAGTACAATATTTCCATGTATAGCTTTGTTCATCCCCAAGCTTCAGATAAATCACATCATCCGGCGTTCTATGAAGTGTAACCTTACTCTTCCATAGATCATTGACAGTCAACTCCTGCTGTGCATAACAGTTACCTTCAGCATCAAAGAAAAATAGATTTTTATTCAGCCGCAGACAGACTGTCCCATCATCGGAAATGATACAGGAATGAATTTTGGGAGAATATTCCCACCAATCCATGTCGTTCAGATATTCGGTGACAGGATTTTCATATCGAAGAGTCCCGTCCGCATTGTACACAGCAAGCGTCATTTCCGATTCCGATTGATACGGATTTGTGTACATATGTGCTTCTGTTCCATCCGGTCTTGTGATGACTTTGTATTCAAACGGATCGTAATCTTCGCGCAAAGTACGACGGGAATTCGCATACAGCATCATCCTGTCTCCGTTTCCATTCATTGCCATGCCGAACAGATCATGAAATTGCATCACAGCACCGATTTCTTCCTCACCGTCGCGGTTTGTATGAGAAAGCAGCATGGATGCATCCACATTCAGGATATAGTCGCTGTTTTCCAGCCGGCTGTCCATTGGTTCCTGACGCAATTCCTTGGTATGTGCATTTGCAACAAGAAATCCGGGATTCAAAGAATATATATAATCGTATTCCGGGTGTGGTATCTTAAAGTTACCGTAAAACGGAAGGTATACATCATCTCCCAAAATTGCCGAATAGTATTGTTCGATTATGTAAGGTGTCACATTCAGATTTTCATCACCGATATAGGTATACTCATTTTCATTTTCCACGGTCGGAATGGATACCACATGGGATGTGTAGACATAGGTTCCGTCCCACTCCATTGCATTTGTGCCGTCTGTTGTTTTCCCGGCGGTATCGGTATCACATCCCACCAGCACAAACAGTACCGCCAAAATCAGCCACCACATTTTACAAGTTTTCATTCGATTCATCTCCTTTCCATAATTTGATTATACCAAACCGCACGTCATTTGTCAAGTGTTCAACACCACAATTTTATGAATATTCCAAAAAGTTTCCATAAATTTTGTGCAAAGGCAACAAAAAGGCACCCCACATTTTGTGAGATGCCTCTAAATTTATGCGTTTTCTTCGTTTTCAGCGACAATCGCGATTGCCAGCTCTTCCAGACCCTTGGGGTCAGCAATGCCGGGTGCGCCGGACATCAGCTCGCTTGCGTTCTGAACCTTCGGGAACGCGATGACGTCACGGATGTCTTCCTGTCCGAGCAGGAGCGCAACGAGACGGTCAAGACCGAACGCAAGACCTGCGTGCGGCGGAACACCGTACTTGAATGCTTCGAGCAGATAGCCGAACTTCTCCTCTGCGTCCTCTCTGGAAACGCCGAGAATGTCGAACAAGTGCGCCTGCAGCTCGCTGTCGTGGATACGGACAGAACCGCCGCCGAGCTCGGTACCGTTGAGCACGATATCGTATGCCTTTGCGCGGACACGGCCGGGATCGGAATCGAGGTATTCAAGGTCCTCATCCATCGGAGAGGTGAAGGGATGGTGCATAGCGTAGAAGCGGTTGTCTTCCTCGCTCCATTCAAGCAGCGGGAACTCGGTGACCCACAGGAACTTGAATTCCATCGGATTGAGCAGACCCATCTTCTTTGCGCAGTGACGGCGGAGTGCACCGAGTGCGTCGAAGACAACAGCGTTCTTGTCGGCAACGATGAGCAGAAGGTCACCGTTTTCTGCTTCCAGAACGGACTTGATTGCTTCGTTTTCTGCATCGGTGAGGAACTTTGCGTAAGAGGAGGAAACGTCGCCGGACTCAGAAATCTTCATCCATGCAAGACCCTTTGCGTGATAGGTCTTGACAAAATCAGTCAGCGCGTCGATTTCCTTTCGGGTCATGGATGCGCCGCCCTTGACGTTGATACCGCGAACGGATCCGCCTGCATCGATCGCGCCGCGGAAGACCTTGAATTCGGTATCACGGACAGCGTCGGAGAGGTTCTTTAACTCAAATCCGAAGCGGATATCGGGCTTATCGGAGCCATAGCGTTCCATAGCTTCGCGGTACGGCATACGGATGAACTCGTAGTTGAGTTCTTCGTTAAAGTAACGCTTGAACAGGTACTTGATGAAGCCCTCGTGCATGTTCATGACGTCATCTGCGGTCGCAAAGGACATTTCGGTATCGAGCTGGGTAAATTCGGGCTGTCTGTCGGCACGGAGGTCTTCGTCACGGAAGCAGCGTGCGATCTGGAAATAACGGTCGAATCCTGCGCACATCAGAAGCTGCTTGTACAGCTGGGGAGACTGCGGAAGTGCGTAGAAGGAGCCCTTATGAACACGGGACGGAACGAGGTAGTCACGTGCGCCCTCGGGAGACGGCTTGATGAGGCACGGGGTTTCGATGTCGATAAAGCCGTTTTCTGCGTAGTAGTCGCGTGCGATCTTGGAAATTTCGGAGCGCGCGTTCAGGTTGTGTGCAAGGTCGGGACGGCGGAGGTCAAGATAGCGATGCTTGAGACGCAGTTCCGGCTTGACGTCGCTGTTTTCGACGATGGCAAAGGGAGGTGTCTGAGACTTGGAGAGAATCTTCATCGAAGTGACTTCGATTTCGATTTCGCCGGTCGGGATGTTCTTGTTGACTGCGCCCTCGCCTCTTGCACGAACGGTACCGTGTGCGCAGAGGACGAATTCTGCACGGACGTTGAATGCCATGTCGAAAATTTCACGGTCGGTGGTTTCGCCGAATGCGAGCTGGACAATACCCGTTCTGTCGCGCAGGTCGATAAAGATCAGGGAACCGAGGTCACGCTGTCT
>JAZTZC010000500.1:0-3234 GCA_045637265.1 Eubacteriales bacterium
CATGATGTTGACGCTGTGGGGGTTCAGCGCTTTGAAGTGATAGTACGGCGTTTCAAGCATTTCCGGACGTCCGATCCAGAGTGCCATGTTGCAGAACAGGAGTGTTCCCAGTCTGCCGTCCTCCTGCCACTTTCTTGCCTGACGTGCTGCAGGCGTAAAGCGGTGGTTCATATCGATACCGTAGCAGACGCCCTGCTGTTCGGCATAGTCGACCATTTCTTTTGCAAGCTTGAGATCGTTGGAAATCGGTTTCTCGCCGAGGACATGACATCCTGCTTCAATCGCCTGCATCGTCGGCTCATAGTGATCGGAGGAATATTCAAAGCCGCCGGTTGCAACACTGCAAATGTCCGGCTTCAAAGCCGCAAACATTTCTTTTGCAGAGAGAAAATACGGGACGCCGAATTTCTCACCTGCCGCCTTTGCACGGGAGAGATCACGGTCACAGACGCCGACCAGTTCTGCCTGCGGCGATTCTGTGTAGGCACGGGCATGACGGTTGCCGATGGGACCCATACCTACAACAACTGCTCTTTGCATTTATTCTTCAACTCCCATTTCCTTCAGCTTGGACTGAAGCTTCTGTGCTGCTGCCGGATCGCCGATGTGGAGCGTATTGTATGCTTCCTCGGAGGAGACAAACGGTCTTCCGAAGCCGCTCCAGTTGAGGTTGGTGTACATCGGGTTCGCATGACCGACTTCTGCTTCACGCTTTGCAATGTGTGCTTCCATACGTGCACGCAGGAATGCGACAACTTCGGGCTCCTCGTCTGCGAGGTTATGCAGCTCTTCCGGGTCATTGATGAGGTTGTAAAGCTCGATTTCCGGCTTGGAGTGGAAGTCGGGTTCCAGTGCGACCATGAGCTTCCATTCGGGGGTTCTCCAGCCGTGCTTGCGCATCCAGGTAGCTTCCGTGATATAGAATTCGCTTTCCTGTTCAACGCCTTCGCCCGTGATTGCCTTGGTCATATCGCGGCCGTCGAACTTGATGCCGGCGTCGATACCGCAGAGGGACAGAATGGTCGGGAGGACATCCTTGACCTGGGTGATATCGGAAACATGTCCTTCGTAGCCAAACTTCGGATACTTGAACATAAACGGAACATTCAGAACACAGTCATAGATGGAGTGATGGTCGAAGTAACAGTCGTGATCGTACAGGGTTTCACCGTGGTCAGAGGTAAAGACAACGATGGTGTCTTCTTCCAGACCCAGCTCACGCAGTTTTTCGAGCAGCTGTGCAATACACATATCCATGTAAGCAACAGAGGAGTCATACTGCGCGATGATGTATTCCGCGTCGGTGCATCCTTCCGGGAACCAGGTTAAGAAATAATCACGGAACGGCTTGAACGCATAAACGGGCGCGAGAGACTTGTTGTTCGGGTCAAATTCGTCGCCCTGATAGAACAGACGGGTGAACGGCTCCTTGGTGTAGTACGGGGAGTGCGGATCCATGTGGCGCATGAAGAGCAGCCAGGGCTGATCCTGTTTTGCCAGACGTTCCAGTTCGGGAATGGCAACCTTATTGAGGGCTTCTGCTTTCAGGACACCGGGTTCGGATGCATCCCAGTCGGCATAGGTGATAACCTTATCACAGCCGCGGCAGGAGTGACCGCCGATGTAGGTAGAGGTGTAGCCGTAATCGCGCAGAATTTCGGGCATCGTACGGACAGCTTCCGTCAGACCGCCCTGATGACGCAGAGCGACACAGTCGGTGGAGAAGCAGTCCATACCGGTGACCATGGATGCGTAACCGGGAGTTGTCGGAATGGACGGGGAGAACATATTGTCAAAAGTAACGCCGCCGTCTTCGATGTAACGGTCGATGTGGGGCGTTGTCAGACGGTGGTAGCCGTACAGGGACATATGGTCGGAACGAAGGCTGTCAATGCCGAAGAATAAAATATTCGGAAACTTCTTTGCCATGATGGTATTTCTCCTTTATATTTTGAAATTTATCTTGCGCCCAGCTGCTTGAGCACTGCATTCATATAACCGTAGCTCTCTGCCGCGATCATCGTTGCGGTTGCATAGTCCTGATCGGGACCGATGACCTCGAGCGAAACGGGACCGTTGTATGCTGCGTCGACCATAGCCTTGAAATAACCGAACAGGTCGATATCACCGCGTCCGCATGCCTGATCAATCGGTGCTCCGGGAGAAGGACCGTCGCCCTTGCAGTCACGGATGTGGATGTGCTTCATCTTGGAAAGGACTGCGGGGAGAGCCAGCGCGGGATTTTCGCCTGCACGGTGAATGTGCGAGGGGTCCATGTCGACACCAAACGCGGGAGAGGAGATTGCTTCCATCATGCGCAGGGTTGTGGGTGTGGAGTAGACAGCAGCACCGACGTGTGCCTTGACACAGAGGTTGATACCGAACTGTTCTGCGTCTTCCGCCAGCATCTGAATCGTTTCGAGGGATGCCTTCAGCGTTTCTTCATCATCCATCTTGCCGCCCGGACCGATGTTGACAATCGGAATACCGATTTCCGCACATGCTTCAAATGCGGTATTCAGGCGGTCACGGTCCAGCGATGCAACCTCGGTTGCATGGTACGGAAGACCAAGTTCGTCGCGGATGGCAATGAGTTCTGCCTTCTGGTTTTTCCAGTCCGCTAAATTGAGATGCTCGCACATGCCGGCAATTGCGGAAATTTCCACGCCGTCATAGCCACACTTTTTGATTGCTTCCGCAGCCTCACGGTATGTGAACGCTTTGAAAAGCACAGAGTTGACACCAAGTCGAATCATAAGATAGTTCCTTTCTGTTCTTGTGTGTTCTTACTCGGATAGGAGTACGCCTCCATTCCGTTTTTGTTCAGTATACCATAACTTTGCCATCCCGTCAATGGGTTTTGGAGATTTTTTATGCCGGGTTCTTGTTTTTTCAACGGAACAGCGGCAGCCGCAGATCAATGACACGATACTTTTGAATGAAAATACCTCCTGCGGCATTTTGAACAGGTCCAGTAAAAACGGACAATGACAAAAATCCCCTCCTATGGTATAATAAGACATAGGAGGGGATTTCTATGCCAAGAGAGTACAAACAAATAAAACAATATGAAAAAGAATTACTTGAAATGAAAAAAAAAGGGCTCACACATCGAGAAATGGGTGAAGCATTGGGATACAGTAAGCAACAAATAAAAGAATTCTTCTGTGCATATAACGAACGTCAGCGAAAACTTGCTGCAGGGATAGCAATCAAAAAAAGAGGACGACCATC
>JAZTZC010000501.1:0-2755 GCA_045637265.1 Eubacteriales bacterium
GGGCGAACTGTACCTCTTTGACGCAGGTGCGCCCGTGCTTGACCGCATGGTCAATTTAGGACTTGCGCCGAACCGCCTGCGTGCCATCTTCATCTCCCACCTGCACGGCGACCACATGAACGGACTTTTCGATATGTTCAACCTCTGCGCGTATTTTGACATCAACTGTCCCGTGTATCTGACCGAACAGCGCGGTATCGATGCGTTCACCGCGTACAACGATATGCAGTGCGGCGGACATCCTGCCCACCGTATGCCCCTGCTCCTCTACGGCGGCGGTACCGTCTATGAAGAGGATACCATCCGCGTCACGGCATACCCAAGTGCCCATATGGAGCTGCACAACCGTCCGTCCTACGGTTTTCTTGTGGAAGTGGATGGCAAACGCATTTACATCACAGGCGATCTGCACCCGTCCATGAAAGATCTGCCCGCAATGCTTTATGATGAGGAAACCGACCTGACCGTCATCGAATGTGCGCATTTCGACGCGGCAGAACTGTATGCACGTCTTGCAGCGGCAAAAACGAAAGCGCTCGCCGTCGTCCACGTCATGCCGCCCTCGCGTTATGACGCATTGCGCGCACTGTCGGGTTCTGTCCCATACCCGGTGTACTTCCCCGACGATACGGATATCTGGGCATAAAAGTAAGAGACTGTTGCATTGACATGCGATAGCCACATCTTATATCGAAGTGAAAACGATATCATTTTCGCTTTGCCCTATACAAAGGCGCACACAGCCACATATCGTTGTTCGTATTACCACATCTTTATAGATAGTATAATAATTCCGCCAGAGAAGTGAGTTCCTATTGATGCCTTGATAAGTTTATTTGCTTTGCTATTTATATGGCATTAATTCAGAACGAACGCAAATGCGCTCTTTGGTTACTTTCTCTCGCATGGGAGAGAACGTAACACCGTTCCCCCGGCGGGGCACACGATTGGTTTCGCGTTTTCTAAAAGCGTGGGCAAAGCATTGCCTGATGTAAAAATTTCGGAGTAGTTGCAAATTTCAATTTGCAACTACTCCTGTTACTATATCGGATTATTTCTGATAGGTATCGGCGTAATACATCCTGACATTGTCAAGCATATAAAGATCCCCGTCGATCATCCAGCCGTTGGAATTGCACAGACGCGCGTAGGAAATGCAGAAATCCTCCATCGGATTTTCTTTTTCGGACTTGACGAGTGCACCTGTCTCATCATACGTGCCGATCTTCTTCTGCTCACCACCCGATAACAGCACAATGTCCGCGGCGATCATCTCCCCATCGACATACAGATCATAGGTATTCTTGATCGGATGCACATGCACGGCAAGGTTCATAAAACGGTCGGTAGGAACGGTAATATCGAGTTTCGGTGCTTTCCGTCCCGATACACCGGGAACAGTCACCTTGTACGTATTGCTGTTCATGGCAAGCAGGCTTTCACTGTAGGTTACGGTATTGCCATTCTTATCATTGGGTGAATAGAAGCTCGTCAGACGGAACAGCTCGGTCGTGACAGAACGATACGGTTCATGCTCCACCGCGCGGATATCAAAGGAAACAACGAAATCGCGTCCGCGGTAATCGGCATAGACAAATGCATCCATGTTCTGACCGCCCGATGCCGGCTTGACATCAAGCGTGATGTTGGAGGTCTTGGATACACCATTCGGGTTGCCGCAGCCTGTCCACAGAAGCGCCTTTGTGCCGTCGATTTCCACCTGCCGCAGATTCATGTCGGCGTGAACCTCATTGCCGTCGTAGAGAATCGCGGAACCGACACCGCCGTCATGCGCAATGTCGTTGATCGTCGGGATAAAGCCGTCGCCGACCGTGCGCAGATCGCCTTCAAAGCCGAGTGTAAAGATATCGCTGAGGCCGCTGTTGTTTTCCTCGTATGCATTCCCCGTCTCAAGCGAGTTTCCCGACGCGTCGGTGAAATCCGGGAACGGAATCGCACCCGATGCACGGCGGAAGCGTGTGCCTGCGGGATTGGAGAGCACCTGCATCGACTGCGGCAGGATCAGCGGGTTCTTGTTCGGTGTACCGTCGCGGAGTGTTTCCTTTGTTACGTCCTCGTAGCTGTCAAAGGCGGAGGAGAACGCCGTAACAAATGCACCCTCGGGAGCGGTCAGATTGTCAATCGTGATCTTCTGCGGCAGATAGACCGGGTATCCGAAGTTGTGGTTCTGCCATGCACCGTCGAACAGCGACAGACGCTGGGTTCCCTCTCTTACCATATTGATATTGCGGAGAATGATCTCCCCTGCGAACATCGAGCCGTAGTCCGCGCGCAGATTGAAGATATAGCGGTCGTGGATGGTCGTATCCTCGACGAGAGCCGTACCGAAGCCGATCAGATTGATATGCTCCATTTCACAGCCGCGAATGGTGACGTTGTACACCTGACAGTGTGCGTCAAAGCGTGCGACGGTACAGTCGATCATCGAGATATTGCGGCAGTAGTTGGTGCCCATCAGGCCGTTGGAGATCAGCTTGCCGTTCTTATCGAAGAGGTTGTTCTGGACAACGCCCTCGTAGGTGACTTTATTGGTCGCGGTGGCAAGAAGCTCATAGGAGCCGAGGCCGACTCTGGTACCCGATGCATTGGTGAAATACGAATTATCGTGGCACTGGATGCCGCAGTCCTTGATGAGGACGTTGTTGCAGTACTGTACGCAGAAGAATCCGCCGTATGCGGCACGGTAGGATTTCGTCTGCTCGATGGTGTGCTTGACATTCTTCACCGTTACATT
>JAZTZC010000502.1:0-21033 GCA_045637265.1 Eubacteriales bacterium
GTTGATGCCGTTAACCTTTGCCTGTGCATTGATACGAGCGATCCAAAGAGAACGGAAGTCTCTCTTCTTCATCTTTCTACCAGCGAATGCGTAGTTAAAGTCGGATCGTAGCCATGTCGTTCTGTGAGCCAAGGAGTTGCAGACCAACTTTGTCTTCCTAAGACCGCTTGGCCTCCGACTTGTTGATGCCGTTAACCTTTGCCTGTGCATTGATACGAGCGATCCAAAGAGAACGGAAGTCTCTCTTCTTCATCTTTCTGCCTGCAAATGCATAGTTGCCGGACTTCATGATGGCCTGCTTAGCCATCTTAAAGTGCTTGGACTTTGCACCCCAGTAACCCTTAGCAGCCTTCAGAACCTTATTTCTTCTCTTGCGCGTCATCATCGCGCCCTTAACTCTTGCCATTATTTAATCCTCCGTTATTTCGTGTAATTCTTGTATTGTTCGACGTCTTCTGCAGAAAATTACTTATGTGCAGGAGCGATCATAGCCTTGATCGTAGGAGCAAAGCAGGAAGAAAGATACGTACCGGTGCGGAGGTGTCTCTTTCTCTTTGCGGTCTTCAGACCGAGGTTGTGACGGTGGTGGGAATGGTTCATCTTAACGAGACCGCTCTTGGTGAGGGTGAATCTCTTAGCAGATGCTCTGTGGGACTTGAGTTTCATAGTATTGTACTTCCTTTCGGGTGAAATTTTAACAGTGTTTGATACGGTACCCGGTGACTTGCACACGGCTGACCGATGCAGTGAGCGGGGTCAATTCTTAAGGGGAGAGAGGATGACAGACATCGAACGACCTTCGAGGGTCGGCTTTTTGTCTGTGGAGCCGGCATCGGCACATGCTTCCAGGAAACGACCGATGACTTCGCGTCCGTTGTCAAGATGGCTCATTTCACGACCCTTGAACTTGACAATGACCTTGACCTTGTTGCCGTCTGCGAGGAAACGGTGCGCGTGGTTGACGCGGGTTTCAAAATCGTGCGTGTCGATGGTGCAGGAAAGCTGAATTTCCTTGACCTTAACGACCTGCTGATTCTTGCGGGCTTCTTTTTCCTTCTTGATGCGCTCAAAGCGGTATTTGCCGTAATCCATGATGCGGCATACCGGCGGTTCTGCGTTCGGAGAAATCATGACGAGGTCGAGATTTTTCTGATCTGCCATGTCCTGCGCTGCGGCAAGCTTGACGATACCGACCTGCTCACCGTCCGCTCCGATCAGTCGGACTTCATTTGCGCGGATCTGCTCATTGATCTGCAGCTCTTTTGTGCTAATAACCAAGCACCTCCATTTGATAATTAAAAAATGCGAAAACCATAGATCGGTCTCCGCATCCATCCGAATCCGCGCGTGAAAATTCCACAGCGAGGGTGTTTATCGATGTTATCAACCGGCATATAATACAATGACGGTGAGAACGGAGATCGTTCTGCTTTGTTTTACTATGATATTATACCACGGAATATGCGCGTTGTCAAGCGTTTTTGAAAAATAATTGCGATAAAATTCAAAAATCAAGAATGGCATATACGCCCCAATGATCGGACGGGGCAAGGTGGGTGATCGGTGATATTTGTGTACCGAAGATTCCGCAGTCCGTGAGTGCCGGTGATTTTGCCGGATAGGGATTCCGCATCAAAAGGCGGTCAAAACGCTGGTTTTTCTCAATCGTATTCGGTGCGTCAACGATTCCCCAGCGGGGATTCGACCGGAAATCGAGGGTGATGTTCGGCGCTGTATTTGTCCTTTCGGCAAACGCTTCAGCAAGGTCAAAATAAGATGCATCATGACCGTGCAGAGATTGCTCACCAAGCAGAAAGCGATGGACGGCAGAAGTGTCGGAGCAGTTGAAGTCCCCTGCGAGAAGGGTATAATCTGCGTCTGTTGCAGAAAGTGCATCGGTAATCGCAACGATGGCTTCTTCGCGAAGAAGAGCACTCTGCCACGGCAGATGGATATTGACAGCGCAAAGCGTGTATATGCCATAGGACACCGTGATCACGAGCGCGTATGGCATACACAGGCTGTCTTTGATCGGATATCGGCTCAGGATTGTCAGACCTGCCTCCCGATGACAGGCACAGAACGGCAGGTCGGGAAGCGCTGACGGGAAGTCAATTTCCGCACTGTCCTCCTGCAAACAGAGAATGTCGGCATTCAGAGCGGATAAAGCAGAAACAATCTGTTCCCGTCTGTACGGCATACCGGCGGGAGAATCCCATAGATTATAGGAAGCAAGTTTCATATTGGACAAATCAGAAGCCAAGCGGTTCGCCGACGAGGATGACCTTGATGCGTCCGGCTTCTCTCTGGCGTGCGGAAATGACATAGTTTGCACAGATGCGATCCTCGGAGGCACAGCCGGCACACATTTCTTCATCGGTCTGCCGCATCAGAGAGACACATTTACCCGTGCGGACACAGGGATTATTGCAGCGCAGACGTGCGGAATTTGCGGGCGCGGCGACAGTCTTGTGGCGGTGAACAGCTTCGTCAATGTCGGCAACAATTTTGTTGATACCTGCAACGACAACCACGGAATCGGGACCGAACAGCAGCGGTGCAACACGGTTGGAACGACCGTCGACATTGTAAAGCTCACCGTTCTCGGTGACGGCATTGGTGCTCATGACAAAGACATCGGATGTCATGGCACGGCCCATGATGTCCTTCAGCTCGGAAGGTGTCAGATTCGGTGCGTAGCGGTCGAGGAACTGATAGTCTCCTGAACGGAACAGGTCGATTGCACCGATTTCATCGAGTGTAACCGAACCGCCGACACCGATGGTGCATCCCGGTGTCAGATACGATTTCAGTCTGTCAAGTGCGTCTTTGGCGGTGGGAACGAATACTGCTTCAAAATTGTTTCTGCGCAGGTTTTCAAGCGTTGTACGAACGCGGATAGCCTGCATTTCTTCCATTATTTTATGCATGGTTCTACCATTGCTTTCGCAAAAACAAAAGCATCCTTTTTTGAAAATTTTTGATTTTTGTCCGATCGGAATGAAACCGCGGATATGCGGATATCCTCTGATCGGAGTATTGTACGGTCACACATAGTGTATCATAAACAGGATTTCTTGTCAACATAACCGCTGATATTTTTTTGAAAAGACGAATTTTGCCGTTTCTGTCAGAATGGCGATGATGCACCGCATATTGTCACTCATAACGGTGTATCTGTCGGCGGAGACTATCGGCGTATGATGCAGAACTGCCGCTGTGCTTTGCGGCGATGTGCGAGGGGAAAGGAAAAAACGATTATGATACAGGATATCAAAAACAAGACGCGGGGCGTTTACAAAAGACGCTGTCCTCCGCGGCTGGAGCGGATGCTCATCGGACTGCTGGCAGTCTATGCCGCGATGCTTTGTATGCTTGGCGGAGTGGATTATCTTTGCCCGGATACCATCTCGGTTTACGGACAGGGAATTGTGTCCTCTGACGGCGGTGTGATTCCCGGAATTGATATGCCTTTGCCGAATCGGAATCCCGTCTTCTGCGAAAGCGACCGTGTGACGCTGACGCTGGGCGGCGTGGTTCCGCTCAAAACGGTCACGGTACGCGCGTATGAAGAACGCAGTCTGATTCCGGGCGGGATGCTGTTCGGGGTGCGGTGCGGACTGGAAGGCGTGCTTGTTGTGGGACTTGAGGATGTGGTAAGCGGATGCTGTCCGGCAAAGGATGCAGGATTGCGTGTCGGCGATGTGATCACGGCGGTGGACGGGGCGACGGTGTCATCTGCGGCGGCACTGTCGGCGGCGGTATCCAAGGACGGGTTGGATGGGAAAACAGCGGTACTGTCTGTCATCCGCGGCAAGGACAGTGCAAACGAAACGATTTCGGTGACACCGTGCCGTGCGCCGGATGGGATTTTCCGCGCAGGCATCTGGTCACGTGATCAGACGGCGGGTATTGGGACGGTGACATTCATTGATCCCGAAACGGGCGTCTTCGGCGGGCTCGGACACGGTATCTGCGATGTATCCACGGGGGCGCTTCTGCCGCTGGCACGGGGAACAACGCTTGGTGTGACGGTCGGGGAAATTGTGCGCGGGACAGCAGGCAATCCGGGTGAGCTGCGCGGCAGTTTTACAGGGGTGCGCACGGGGACGCTGCTTGATAACACACCGTGCGGCGTCATCGGGGTCTTTACGTCTTTGCCCGATATTGCACCGGTTCCGATGGGACATGCAAGAGATTTGCAGACGGGAGACGCGACTGTTATGTGTACGCTCGATGACGGTGCACCGCGGGAATACAGCATCCGCATTGTGTCCATCGGCGATCCTGCGGATGTGTCCAATAAAAATTTTGTCATTGAGGTGACCGATACGGAATTGCTCGGAAAAACAGGCGGGATTATTCAGGGCATGTCGGGGTCACCGATTTTGCAGAACGGCAAGCTTGTTGGTGCCGTTACGCACGTCATGGTCAACCAGCCGCAGCGTGGATACGGGATTTTTATTGAGAATATGTTGGGGATGGCGGGGTAAATTTTGGGGCTGTTGCGCAATCAGTGCAGCAGCCCTCAAATGGTTTATAGCATATTGTCCGTTTGTTTCAGCCGTTCGATCAAGGCTTTGAATGTGTTAGTATCCCTCAGAAACTCATAATTGTCATCCTGATGCAATCGCATCAACATTTCATGACTTGTATTCCATTGCTGATTTCGATTGATGCCGACAGGTGTGCGTCCGCGGGGAATGATGGAAGCATGTGTCTCTTTTGTTTCGTCATAAGTGTCAAAGATGAGGGTATATTTGACACATTCTGCAAGATGAAACAGAGTATTTTCGGAATCCCTTTGGGAAGCATAGATGTTTGCAAGATGTTTTTCTGCAAAGGCAAGGCTTTCGGCATCAAAGAAAAAGTCTTCTGCTTCATAGAGTGTTTTGTAAAATGAAATTGCTTTTTCGTACAGCGCGATTCGAGTCTGTTCGTCAAACAAAGAGGAGCCGTCCTCTTTGTGCTGTGATGCAAGCCAGATGGTCTGATCGGCTGCTGCACTGACTGATTTGCATATGATATCTTTGATATGGGCAATTCGTTTTTCACCAGTGTACAGTGCGGTCAGCATTTCATCTTTTGAGATGTCCGGGATGTCGGAAATCAAGCGGAGCGCATCATCATATCGCCCGATTACCGGATAGATGCTGCATGCGAGCTCGATTGCAGTCCCTTGAATTTTCATATCGTGACAGCCAGCGAGGATTCTGTCAATCACAGTAGCAGCTTCTGTGCAGAATGAATCGAACTCCTCCTGTGTACAGTTTTGCTGAAAAGCACGTTGATACAGAAAAATCGTAAGATCGGACATCATCTGATAACTGTTAGGATACCTGATCAGTGCTTGTCGCATGGTTTGAACAGCGCCGGTTTTATCTCCGGTGTTGCATAATTGCCACGCTTCTTTGCATATTTGTTCAATCGCAGCTTGCTTCTGTGATATATCAACGCCAAGTAAAAAATCAGTTGTTACTTCAAATAGATTGGCA
This sequence comes from Eubacteriales bacterium, assembly GCA_045637265.1. GTDB lineage: Bacteria > Bacillota > Clostridia > Oscillospirales > CAG-272 > RGIG3925. Next base: position 5,496 of record JAZTZC010000502.1, read on the forward strand.
AGAATTGGAAGCTGTGAAATATCCGGAGCAGTTTTGTCACATTCCCATTGCGAAACAGCATTGGCAGTAATATCGAGATACTCCGCAAGCTGCTCCTGTGTCATATCACGCTCACGTCGAAGTTTTTTGATGGTTGATCCGATAGACATTGTATTTGCCTCCTCAAAAATATTCAAAAGCACTTTTGTGAATCTATTATAACACATTTTCGCGTTTTTTCCACACAGCAGATTCACATTTTGACTGAAGTGATGCTTTATTTTTTACAGAAAAAGTGTTGTGTCCAATTGCCGTAACAATGCAAAGGGACAGTCGGGGACGCCTGTCCCTACACGTTTTTGCCACTGCTTATACCATATTGACAGCGGTTTTACGGTTTTCCGATGTTCGGTTTGCGATACCAATTTCATCAAATCTCTTGCCATTTTGTGTCCGCTGTGATATAATTGAAGATATCAAAGTGCACAGCGGAGGAATCACCATGTATATCAAGGATCAACATAAAATCTGGCTTGCAACGGGGCAGAATCCCATTTATTTAGAGCCGTCGATGGCAAACCGACACGGTCTGATTGCCGGTGCAACAGGTACCGGTAAGACCGTCACACTCAAGGTATTGGCGGAATCGTTTTCCGATATGGGTGTTCCCGTGTTTGTCGCCGACATCAAGGGCGATTTGTCCGGCATGTGCGAGCCGGGTTCGGAGAACAAGCACATCCGCCGTTCCATCGATTCGATGGGACTTGACAAATTCGGCTATGACTACTGCTCCTATCCCGTGCAGTTCTGGGATGTTTACGGAAAACAGGGTCTTCCTGTCCGCACGACGGTTTCGGAAATGGGCCCGGCGCTGCTTGCACGTCTGTTGGGGCTCAACGATACGCAGGAAGGGATTCTGCGCATTGTGTTCCGCATTGCCGACGAAAAGAACCTGCTGCTCATCGACATGAAGGATCTGCGCAGTATGGTGCAGTATGTCGGCGACAACGCAAAGGAATTCAAGCTCACCTACGGCAACATTGCGCCGCAGTCTGTCGGTGCCATTCAGCGTACGCTTTTGGCACTCGAGGATGAAGGCGGCAATGTCTTCTTCGGTGAACCGTCGCTGGAGCTGTCGGACTGGATTGAGTGGGACGAGAACGGACGCGGCTATATGAACATCCTCGAATGTCAGGAGCTGTTCCAGCATCCGATGTTGTACGGCACGTTCCTGCTCTGGATGCTGTCCGAGCTTTACGAAATGCTGCCGGAAGCGGGTGACCTTGACAAACCCAAGCTGGCGTTCTTCTTTGACGAAGCACATCTGCTCTTCAAGGATGCGCCGAAGGCTCTCGTGGAAAAGGTGGAACAGGTTGTGCGTCTGATCCGTTCCAAGGGCGTTTCCGTCTGGTTCATCACGCAGAATCCGACCGATATTCCCGATTCTGTGCTCGGTCAGATCGGTAACCGTGTCCAGCATGCGCTCCGTGCCTATACTCCTGCCGATCAGAAGGCGGTTCGTGCGGCGGCACAGTCCTTCCGAGAAAATCCCGCGTTTGATACGGCGGAAGCCATTCAGGCTGTCGGTACCGGTGAGGCACTGGTATCGGTGCTCGATGCCGACGGTGTTCCCGGCATTGTTGACCGTGCGTTTATTCTCCCGCCCAAGAGCTCGATGAAGGCAGTATCCGCGGATGTTCTGCAGTGCGTCATTGACGGCAGTCTTGTGCAGTCGAAATACGAACGTACCGTCGACCGCGAATCGGCATACGAAGTTCTGACGGAAGCCGCCGAGGAAGCCGCGGAAGAAGCAGCACGCGAACAGGAAGAAGCGGAAAAGCAAAAAGAAAAAGAGAAAAAGGAAAAAGAAAAGGCAAAGAAAAAGACCTCGTCCAGAAAGAAAACCTCTCTGATCAGCAAAGCGGCATCATCGACGGCAAATACCATCGGACGCGAGATCGGAAAGAAGATTGTACGCGGGTTGTTTGATACGTTTTTGAAATAAGACAACGGACGCGCATTTGGAGGAACAAGACCATGAAAATTCGCTTATGCAATGAAAACGACCGCGCGGAGGTCAACCGCCTGTTATACCAGTCTACGGTGATCCATTCGGCGGGTGTTCCCGACTTTTTTGTGCCGCTGGAAGAATCCCTCAATGAAAAAGTGTACGCAGAGGTTCTTGGTGCAGACGACCAGGTGCTGTTCTGCGCAGACAATGAAGACGGTGCACTCTGCGGTGTCTGCCATCTGTCCCTGCGCGAACATTCCGGCTGGGTTGAGATGAAGAATGTCCATGTGGAAAACATTGTTGTCGACGAGATCTGCCGCGGACATGGCATCGGTCATGCGCTGATGGCAGAGGCGGAACGCATTGCAAAGGAATGGGGTGCGGTCCAGCTCAATCTGATGTGCTGGCACTTCAACGACGGCGCACGGCGTCTCTATGAATCGCTTGGCATGACAGAGCAGAGAAGTATTCTTGTCAAAGATCTTTGATGGAGAAAAACGGGAGGTGTTAGCCTATGAAAATCGGAATTGAGGCCAATCTGTATCGATATCTTTTTCGGAACGTATATTTTATCAACGGAACGGCATACGCGGGAAAGTCCACGATGGTGCGGATGCTCTCGGAAGCTTATGACGGCATCGAATGTGGGGAAAATTATCACCTTGCACTGCGGGATGCCGCTGTCCCCGAATATCAGCCGAACATGTCCTATTTTCAGACAATGTCCGGCTGGCAGGAGTTTGTAACACGCACGCCCAAGGATTACGCTGCCTGGATTGCAGGAGGGGCAAAGGAAGCTGCGGAAATGGAGCTTCTGATTCTGACACAGACGGTACTTAATAACCCCGATAAAAAGATTTTCGTTGATACGAACATCTCGGTTGAGCTTCTGCGCGAAATCTCCGATGAATCTCATGTGGCACTGATGCTCGCACCCGGTTGGATGTCTGTTTCCCGCTTTTTTGACCGTCCCGATGCGGAAAAACAGTTTATCTATCAGAAGCTGCTTGAATGTCCCGACCCCGAGGCGGCACTTGCCAATTATCGGCAAATCCTTGAAAAGTGCAACAGTCCCGAAATCTACCAAGCCTTTGAGGAAAGCGGATTTTTTGTCTACAAGCGCACCGAGGAAAGTACGCTTGATGAAGCGGTTGCCGCGGTTGCCGGGCATTTTGGTCTGATCGAACAATAAGAATACAGCACTGTCCCGTTACAGAAGTTCTGTTTCGGACAGTGCTGATTTTTTGTTAACGCTTCTTTTTGATGACAAGAACACCGACTGTAATGCCAATGGCAAGGACAAGCACTGCGGCGGCGATCCAGAGCCACAACAGCGAACCTGCTGTCATGATCGCTGTCGGACCGTCTGCACCGCCGATGACCTCCAATGCTTCGGATTCTGTCAGATCGGTTAAGACCTCGGTTTCTGCTGATTCCTCACGGATTGGTTTGGGATCGGTGACGGTGATGGGCGCATTTTCTGTGTTCAGATCGGTGCCCCAGATGTTGTTTGTCCCGGTTTTCAATTCAGCATATCCGCGTGCGGATGCGGGAACGGTATTGCCCGAAATTTCCACATTGGTTGCGGAGATCACCGTAATCGGAATCTGAACATCCTTTTCGGGATTGCCGTGAACGGATTTGTCGCGCGCGGTGATTGTGTTGTTCTTTACGGTGACATCCAGCGCATGGGAAATCTTAATGGCGGATTCATTGCGGCGATTTTCAATGCAGTTGCCCTCAATGAGAATCCCGCGGTGCAGCTGATATAGGGGATCCCCGCTCTGTGCCGTGTCGCCGGAAACATTGATGGCGGCATAGAGATTGTTGGTCGGAGCGGCGTAACCTGTACCGATGATGTGGTTGTTTCGGATGATGAGATTCTGTGCAAATCCGAATTCCGGCCATTCATTGGATTCCGGCTTGACAAGGATGCCTGCCATACGGACATCACGGATGGTACAATGCTCGATGACACCGTCGGTACCCTTGATGAGCAGACCGCGGCTGCGGATGCGTTCCACGACACAGTTGCGGATGGCAAAACCGTTGGACTGTCGGTCGAGATTCTGCAATACCATATGATCGGTCATGCCATCAAATCGGTCGGCAAGGGTAATGGTTCCGTTGTCGGCGGTCGTTGCGGCAGTCGTATCGCCGATCCACGCATAGTCCAGCGTCAGAATACGGATGCGGTCGCCGACGGCAACACCTTCGGTATGCGAGGTGTAAGTTCCCGTAACAACGTCAAACTCCGGGTCAATTGTGAAGCGGTTTGTGTCAGCGTCATACGAGGATGTCAGCATATAGTGACCGTTGATATTGGTGCCGTCGTCGGTCATATCGGTAAAGACGCAGTCCTCGATGACGGGACCGACGCGCATGTTGGAAAAGTGTGAGGCGGCGCAGGTGGACAGCATACGGTCTTCTGTCGCTCCCGCAGGTTTGGGACCCGGCGTGACGGTACAGCGTGTCAGCGTGACGCGATCCTCACCCATCCAACCGGAGAATGCAAATCCCGAACCGCCCCATACCGTGACATCGGCAAATGTAACCGCGCCCGCATAATTGATGGTGCAGATATGGGAGGCAAGTCCGCGGAACGTCAGACGGTCACCGGGAGACAGCGGAGAATCGACGGTCAATGTATACGTGCCGTCATCATTTTTCTGACGGCTGGACATCAACTGATCAACATACGGCAGTTTTTCGCCTGCCTTGAAGCCGAGGGATGCGCCGTTTTTTGCGTACAGCGATTCGTTGGTGATCTCACAGTCGTAGCCCGCATCGGGTTTCCAGACGAGCTTTCCGCCGCTGTTGGAGACGACCGTTCCCTGTGCATTTGCCGACAGCATATGGTCGATCGTCATGCCGAGTATGCGGATGTTGTCGCTTTGATTGACGGTGATGGCAGAGGTTGTATAGGACGCAAATTTCGCGCACATGCCGTAAGCCGCAACGGTGGTGTTTTCCTGTGCCAGCAGAGAAAGGGGCGGCAGATTTTCGTAGATGCCGGCAGGGAAGATCACTTCCTCATAATTGGCGGCAGCAGACAGCAGATAAACAGACGGCTGAACGAATTCACCGGCATAGTAAACCTGTGTGCGGGTGATACTCTTTGCAAAGCGGTCATTGTTGTTCTGCGGCAGGCGGGATGCGTCAATGCCCGCATAATCGGTCCCGTCCATGGTTCCGGGAATGTCGGAGCCCCAGATCACATCGCGGTCATCGTACTGCCAGAGCGGTGCGGTATCACCGTTATATGTATTGTCAGAGAGATTGATATATTCGGATGCGGCAACCGTACCCGCAGCATCCCGATCAAATAGATTGGCGATGACACAGATATCCGACGCACCGTCGACAGAAATAGATTTTTCAATCGTATTGCCGTATAAGGTCTGATTTCTGCCCGTCAGCCGAACTGCACCCGACAGCGCGGAACGTGCAATGACAGCATCACAGCCGGACACGGTGACATCGACAAAATCACAGTTCTGTGCAAAGAAGCCCGCACCTTCGACGGTCATCGGAGCATTGACTGCACAGTTGACCATCGTAACGCGTTCACCTGTGACCGTGACAGAACCGCCGTTGACACAAAAATCCACAACAGCCACGTCGGAGGCAGAAATAATGACTTCCGCACCGTTTGTTTGTATGTCGGCAAGAGACAGCACCGTACCGTTTTTGTCATTCCCGATTTCGTATGTCACGCCGGAAACAATGGTGGGATTGTCCGAGTGAGGGGGTTCACATCCGATGGAAACGGGATATTTTTCTCCGGGCATCGGCGGGAGCTTGACATTGTGTGCGGTCTTGTCTTGATCGTCAAGTGCATTGTAGGTGATCTTCGGTGCCATATGGGTATTGTCATAATCCATATAGTGCTCATGTCCGTTGCCGCAGCGGAACAGGAGCAGAGCGTTTTTGGCGGCATCCAGCGTGATCGGTTCGACGGTCAGCGTCTCTCCGTTTCCGATATCGGTCATCGGAAGCAACGTATGTACGCCGTCATCATCGCGGTAGAAAATACCGAAGGTCACGCCGTCACCGGGACGGTCTGCCCATGAGGAATCGTTGACCGTGACGCCGCCCGGAATTTGAATGGTAATATTGCCTGCGGCAGGGACTTTGAACGCCAGAACTGCGTCATAGTTCAGACCCGGATGGATGTGATCCTGCTCATGCATGCCCATCTGGAAATTGTTTTCGCCTGCCCACCATTTGTCCCCGACAAAGACGGGCATATATTCGAGAAAATCGGTTCCCTCGGGAGATGCCATATAATACCATCCGCCGTCTCCTTGTGTTTCGGTAACGGTGGGATAGGGAGTGCCGGTGTCGGGATCGGAAGCGGCGAGGGTGGGACAGATCATCCACATTGCCAGTCCGAGCACCGCGCAGAATAAGAAAAACGCACGTTTCATTGTGTGTCAAATCCTTTCCGTTTTTTCTTCATTATATCATGGCGGCGGCGGACTGTCAAGAGTGCGGCATCAATTTTCAGAGGAGAGGGAAACACAAGAAGTTCCTCGCATCTGTAATGCAGACGGGGTGCAGATGTGCGGTACGGAATCCTGCTCCCACCGATACCGATAACAAAAGTGATTAGGCTCCATGACCGCAGAATACACGGTGACGATCGGCTGACCGTCCTCGGATAACGACACGCCGCGCGGAACCTTGACCGCATCAAGCAGGGGAAACACCGAGGACGCCCTGTCGGGCAGCATATGACGGCGCAGAAAGGATGCGCGGACAAAGCGGGAGGGGGATGACCAGTCACCGGGGAGTCCAAACGCACCCATGCCGCGCATAGAGATTCCGTTCTCTGTTTTCGGATGCGGTGTCAGATGCGCATATTTTGAAAGATGTTCCATTTGTTCGGGGAAGGTTGGAGCGTTGGTCATCACGTCTGCGGGATTGTCGTAAATGATGATTTTGCCATTTGTATCGGTTTCAAGGACGATGGACGCTGTGCTGTCGGCAATCATCCAATGCATCGGTTGATTTTGCAGTTTGTCGGAAAACGGTCGGTCGACCAATACGGCATCCGACAGCAGCGCCCGTGCGTCGTTTACAGTGCGGCATCCGATCAGCGTGTGGGGAATCAGCTCCCACGGGGCGATTCGATGTCCTGCGGCAGATGGCTCATTTCGGGCATACGTGCAGAAGTGAGCATATGCAAGTCCTGCCATGCACAGACCGTGCTCATTCATTGCATCGTAATAGAGCGGATATCCGTTCACAACATATGCCATGCCGAGCAGGGCTGAATGTTCACGGCTTTCGGTACCGTCGGTAAACGAAAACGGATAACGGCGCGGCGTGAGTGTGACGGCTTCGTTATAATGATATTCCAAATCGAGTGTGCGTGCAAAGTAATGACGGTCCGCGGCGGTCAGGGAAACGGCGGTACACATAAAAACGGAAGACTCCTTTTCTTTGACATTCAGAAAAAGCATCTCCCGTTTTGTGTGAAATTATTCGGTTTTGAGTTTTGCGGCTTTGTGTTCGTTATACAGCATCCGCGCGCCGAGGAGCAGAACGACATACCATGCGAGCTTGCCGACATAGATGATAAAGGAGGTCAACAGGTATATCCATCCCCACTCTATCAGGGAGATTTTACTCAGTATGAAGTGTGGCAGAGCAACTTCCAAAAGAACAAAATACAAAATATACCCGACGACACAGCCGATATACGCAGATATCAGCTGCTTTTTACGCAGATGAAGACGTCTGGGTGCCCGAATCAAGCGGAACGAAATGAACGTCCACAGATACAACAGCGCCAGAAGAACGGTTTCAATAACTGCCGTGATTTGTGAAAACACATTTCCGTAAATCCAAAATTGACAGTTAAAGACCGCACCCTGCGAGGTTCCTGTGGCATAATAAAAATACCCTGAAACCATGATAAAGGTCAACCAGCAGCAGGATAAGCCCAGCCGCTTCCGCACCATCAGACACAGAATCCCGCATCCCCAAAGCGGTGAGGACAGCATGATTGCGGATAGCAGTCCACCCCAAGCAAAAAATACAAGGCAGATCAATGCGAACAGCGAAGAGATTCCGATGAGCATCAGCCCGACAAATTTCTGTGTCTGTGAGATCGGCGTTTTCTGATATCCGAGGTTGACGGACGCTGACATTGGTGGAACGACCTGTGGTTCCGGTTCGTTCTGCGGCGGTGTCGGCTCGGGTTCGTCTTTGCCGAGAATCAGTGCGTCCATCGACAAATCAAACAGCTCTGCCAGACGAATCAGCTTATCAAGCTCGGGTGTCGAGATGTCATTTTCCCATTTTGAGACGGATTGACGGGAGATGTCAAGCGCATCGGCTAAATCGCCCTGCGACATTCCGCGTTCTGTCCGCAGACGGATGATGCGTTGTCCGAGTGTTTTGGTCATAGGTTGTGTTCCTTTCATTGACTTTCGTTGGTGCAATTATAGCAAAAAATATGTCAAAAGTCAACCAACCGGACTTGAAAATTGCGCAACTGACGGTTGCACCGATCAAAAAAGCATGGTTTTTCATCTTTCGCACACAGAAAACAGCAAAAACAGAAAAGCGCATTGACAGAAACCGCGATATCGATTATAATAATAGCATATGACATTTCATATCGGTCAAAGGAATTCTACTATGCACATCAAAGAAAAACTTCGCGGTACTGTGGATTTCGCGATGCTGTCCACCGTCTTTGCCCTTGCGTGGCCGACGATGCTGGAACAGCTGATGCAGACCACGGTACAGTATATCGATACGGCAATGGTTGGCTCGCTCGGCACACAGGCAACGGCTGCTGTCGGCGCGACATCCACGTTCAGCTGGCTGGTCGGTTCTTCCACCTCCGCGCTCGGTGTCGGATTTTTATCGTTTATTGCCAAGGCGTACGGTGCAGGGGACAAAAAGACCGCATCGCGCGTGTCGACCCAAGCCGTTCTCGCGGTGCTTGCAGTCGGTGTATTGTTCACCGTTCTGACACTGTCACTGGCAGGCGTCATTCCCGCGTGGATGCAGGTGGACGAATCCATCCGCCCACTGGCATCGACGTACTTTTTCATTCTGTATACACCGATGCTGTTCCGTGCGGCAACGATCATTTTCGGCGTAGCACTTCGCGCGACAGGGGACACGAAAACCCCGATGCGTGTCGGTATTGTTGTCAACCTCGTCAATGTCATACTCAATTTCTTCATGATCTTTGAGACAAGAACGCTGAATGTTTTCGGCATGACGCTGACCATCCCCGGCTTTGGCTGGGGAGTCATCGGTGCGGCTGTGGCATCTGCGATTGCATTTGCGGTCGGCGGCATCTACATGACGGTGATGTTCTGGCGACATCCCGTGATCTCTCCGCGCGGACAAAAGCTGCGTCCCGACCCGGAAATCTTAAAGCCGTGTCTGCGTGTTGCCATTCCCAATATGCTCCAGCGCTTCGGGACAACGCTCGGTTATGTCGCGTTTGCGTCAATGGTCAATGCGCTTGGGGACGTTTCTACCGCCGCTCACACGATTGCAAATACGGTCGAGTCGCTGTTCTATATCCCCGGCTTCGGTATGCAGACAGCCGCCGCGACCCTTGCGGGCAATGCGCTCGGGGCAGGTGATGAGGGACGCATGAAAAAGCTGATCCGTACAATGCTGCCGTTGGAGGTGGCGCTGATGACACTTTCCGGCGGATTGCTCTTTGCGCTCGCACCGACAATGATGACGATTTTCACGGACGATCCTGCGGTCATTGCACTCGGCGCACTGGTTCTGCGAATGGTTGCCATATCGGAACCCTTTTACGGCGTATCGATCATATTGGAAGGCGTTCTGCAGGGGATTGGCGATACCATCACACCGTTCAAGTTCAATCTGCTCGGCATGTGGGGTGTCCGTATTGTCGGGACGTTTGTCTGTACGCGTTTTCTTGCGGGTACACTTGCTGCGGCATGGGGATGTATGATTGCACACAATATGCTTCTGTTTGTGCTGTTTGTCATCTTTTACCGCACAGGCAGATGGAATCCGTTTCGGCGGATGGCAAAACAGAATCTATAAAAGAAGAACAGCGATACCGTGCGGTATCGCTGTTTTGTATGTATGGAAAATTACTTCTTGAATTCGCCAGCCTTGACACGATCCATCAGAGCATGGATACGTCCAACGGGGTTGAGCAGATCGGAGGTGGAAGCATCGCGGTTGAGGGTATCGACGATATATGCGACATACTTGCACATATTGACCTCGCAGTACCATTCACGGGAGAGAAGCTCAGGTGTACGGTAGATCAGGTTGGTGGTATAGATACGGTCAAACAAACCTTCCTTGTAGCAGGAGTCGAACTTTTCAAGACCTGCGGTGAACAGACCGAAGGTGGAGAAGACGAAGATCTTCGCGGCCTTCTTTTCCTTGAGCTGGTAGCAGATATCAAAGACAGAGTCGCCGGATGCGATCATATCGTCAACGACGATGACGTTCTTGCCTTCCACGGAGTTGCCGAGGTATTCGTGTGCGACGATCGGGTTACGACCGTTGACAACGGTGGTATAGTCACGTCTCTTATAGAACATACCGAGGTCGAGACCCAAAACAGAGGAATAATACATGCAGCGGGTCAGACCGCCTTCATCGGGAGAAATGACCATCGTGTTGCCGTCAAGCAGATCGATTTCGGATTCCTTCTTGACGAGTGCCTTGATCATCTGATAAGAGGTACGGACACTGTCAAAGCCGGACAGCGGAATTGCATTCTGAACGCGTGCGTCGTGAGCGTCAAAGGTGATGATGTTGGAAACGCCCATGGAAACGAGTTCCTGCAGGCTCATTGCACAGTCGAGGGATTCGCGTGCGGAGCGCTTGTGCTGTCTGCCTTCGTAAAGCATCGGCATGATAACGGAAATTCTTCTTGCCTTACCGCCGATGGCACCGATGACACGCTTCAGATCAGCGAAATGATCATCGGGAGACATGGGAACCTTCTGACCGTACATGGTGTAGGTTTCACCGTAGTTGAAGCAGTCGGAAATGATATAAACGTCATGTCCGCGCATGGAGTCGTGAAGCATACCCTTTGCTTCGCCGGTACCGAATCTGGGGCAGTCTGCCGTGACGATGAAGTTTTCTGCGTCCTCGCCTTCGCGGAACTGATGCAGATACTGATTGACGCGATCAACAAAGCTGTCGCAGCCTCTCATACCGATGATACTGAGCTTGCCATAGTACTGAGAATCCATTATTGTACCTCCAAAAATGATATATTCGTGGATCTTTGCGTGCCGGCACATACCGACACATTCTATAGTAATATTGTACTAAATTATGACGAAAAAGTCAATGGGGAAAAAAACGAAAAGTGGTGGGAAAAACAGCATTTATTTATGATAAAAGAATAGAGAGCGAAAATATCTGTGCAATATCACAAGGTACGGCAAAGATACGCAACAGCATTGGCTGCTGTCAGCTCTGCACAGGCGGTCTCAGCACGTGTCGGATCGGTAAACAAACCGATGACCGCAGAGCCGGAGCCGGACAGCAGAGCACGGTCGGCATAGCGGGACAGCATATCGTGGCATTGCTTTGCCTGGGGGCGCTCCGGGAAAATGGCTGTTTCAAAAATATTGTACATACGGGAAAAAACGGCATCCGGGTCGCCCCCGGTCAGTGCATCGACCATCGGGAGATATCCGTTTTCGGGATCGTGCGGCAAGGTATCGATACGACCGTATGCCCACGGGGTCGGACAGCCCTCACCGTTTGCCGCGACAACGACATGCAGGGCAGGGAGCGACGGCAGAACTGTCATCTGCTCACCCCAGTGCAGTCCGAGTGCCGTTGGGTGACCGAGATTGGCAAGCACACAGAACGGGACATCCGCACCGAGTTTTGCGGCAATTGCCAAAAGGGCATCGGTATCAAGAATGTCGTGTGCAAGACGGTTGAGCGCAATTAACGCAGCAGCAGCATCGGTGGAACCGCCCGCAAGACCGCCCGCAACAGGGATATTCTTTTCAATGAGCATCCGCACGGAAAAGCGTCTGAAATCAGGGTTCTGTGCTTCAGCAGCATCAAAAAAGCGTTCCGCCGCGCGCCAGACGAGATTGGTGCTGTCACACGGAACATAGGGTGCGGAGCAGGTCAGCATGATCGGCTCGACAGCGTTTTCCGTGATTTCCACCGTAACCGTATCGTGCAGGGAAATTGCCTGCATGACGGTTTCGACGGTGTGATAGCCGTTCGGTAATTTGTCGGTGACCGCAAGATAGAGATTGATTTTCGCATATGCGGGAATATTGATGGTTGTCATATGTCTCTTCGATTTGTTATCTTCGCAGCTGTGCAAGAAGGTTCAGCACAGCATTTTTGCGGATATCGACGGAATGGATCGGACAAAGCTCCTGACAGCAGAAGCAGCGGATGCATTTGTCCGCGTGAATGGCTGCTTTCTTTTTGCCGTGTTTGTCACGGATCATTTCAATGGTGTGTACCGGGCAGGAGCGCTCACACTCTCCGCATCCGACACAGGTGGACGTGCGGATGACGGGACGCGGTGCAAACCAGTCAAATACTTTGCCGCCCAGGACTTTCGGCAGCCAATGCAAGGCACTTTTGCTTCTGTATGCGGTATCGGGCGCGCGGAAATCCGATTGGACCAGATTGTGGAAATCTGCGGTTACCTGCACGTCCTCCGCTGTTTCAGGACAGTATCCGCGGCGGCAGGCTTCCGTAATCATCGGTACCTCACCTTCACAGGTAAGCAGGGCGGAGGATACGGTGTCGAGCACAAACGGGTTGCGCGAGGCAAGAAGACAGCCGATTTTGCGCGGCAATCCGCCGGTCGGACCGTTGCCCTCCATGCCGACGATTGCGTCGCAGATATCGATACAGGTCTTCTGCTCATGGAGCATCGCGGACAGATCGACGAGCATCCGATTGAAGTCGGCGTAATCGGGATAACGTGCGTGAAATTCAAATTTGGTCAGACCCGGAATACAGCCGAAGGTGTTCTTGATCGCGCCGCTCATACGGGTCAGGGAATGGCTTTTCAGCTTGCAGAGATTGATGATGATGTCGGCATCTGCGATCGGCGTGATGATGTCAAAGCTTTTGCATGTCTCACCGTTTGGAGCCGATACAGGACGCGAGGTGACGTCAAAATTCAGACGGGCATGGTGACCCTTGGTCGCTTCTTCGATGCCGCAGACCGCGTATACGCCGCGCAGAGCACCCTCGGTATACGGACCGCCCATACTTTCGGCGATGACAACATCGGCGCAGTCACAGCCATCGAGATACGCAAGCAGTGCATCAAGAACAGCAGGATGCGTCGTCGCCGCATATTCCGCAGGCTTTTTCATAACGAGATTTGGCTTGATTGCAACTTTTTTTCCGGCGAAAAACGACGGCGTTATACCAAGCTGCTCCATCATGGCGGCAATGCTCTGCGTTAAAAGCGTTTTGTCGTATTCGCCGCACGGTACCAGGGCAAGCGGGGACGTGGGATCAAACGACGGGTGCATACTCACAGCACTGTCGGAGCAGGACCCCGACCCTCCGCGCGCAGAACATCGAGGAAGTCCGCGATATGTTCCAGCGCTTCCAGAATGTGCTTGACAGAATAGGCATACGAAATGCGGGCAAAGCCTTCACCGCATTCGCCGAACGCGGTTCCGGGAACAATGGCGACCTTGTGCTCATAGAGGAGACGTTCGCAGAACTCCTCGGAGGTAAGTCCGAATTTGCTGATGTTGGGGAAGACGTAGAACGCGCCCTCCGGCTCAAAGCAGTCAAGACCGATCGCGCGCAGACCCTGGACGATCAGGGTACGGCGGCGGTTGTATTCTGCGGTCATATACGCAACATCTTCATCGCCGTTGCGCATTGCCTCCACTGCGGCAAACTGTGCTGTTGTCGGTGCACACATGATGCCGTACTGGTGGATTTTATAAATTTGCTTAGCCATCGGCTTTGGTGCACAGAGATACCCCATACGCCAGCCGGTCATGGCATATGCCTTGGAAAAGCCGCTGACAAGGATCGTGCGTTCCCACATATCGGGCAGAGATGCAATGGAAACATGATGCTTGCCGTAGGTCTGTTCTGCATAAATTTCATCGGAGAGAACGACGATGTTGGTATCGCGCAGAACCGCGGCGATTTCTTCCAACTCCTCCTGTTCCATGATGGCACCGGTCGGGTTGTTCGGGAAGGGCAGAACGAGAACCTTGGTTTTCTCGGTGATCGCCGCACGGAGCGCATCGGCGGTCAGCTTGAATTTGTCCTTTTCGTAGGTCGGAACATAGACAGGTGTTCCGCCTGCAAGGGACGCGAGCGGTCCGTAGCAGACAAAGGATGGGATCGGAATGATGACCTCATCACCCGGATTGAGCAGAGCACGGAGGGCGACATCAATGGCTTCGGAGCCGCCGACGGTAACGATGATTTCATCATGCGGATCATATGTCAGAGAAAAACGGCGGGAAAGATAATTGGCGATTTCGTCACGCAGCTCGGAAAGTCCGGCGTTGGAGGTGTAGTACGTTTTGCCCTGCTCCAGAGAGCGGATACCTGCTTCACGGATGTGCCACGGTGTGACGAAGTCCGGCTGACCGACCGTCAGCGCAATGGCATCGGGCATCTTGGTGAGCAGATCAAAGAATTTGCGGATTCCGGACGGCTTGATCTCCTGGATGCGTTCGGAAAGAATGGATTCATAGTTCATCACAGGGCACAGATTCCTCTCTCATCAACGGGCTTGCGGTGGTAAATGGTGTTCTTATCCTTGTATTTGCGAAGGACAAAGTGGGTTGCGGTGCCGGTGACACCTTCCATCGTGGAAAGCTTTTCCGCAACGAAGAACGCGACTTCCTTCAGCGTTTTACCCTCGATCATGACGGCGATATCAAAACCGCCGGACATCAGGAACACCGATTCGACCTCGGGATAGTTGCAGATGCGTTCTGCGATATAGTCAAAGCCGCGGTCCATCTGCGGTTCGACTTTCAGTTCAATCAGTGCGGAAACAAATTCACGGTCGGTCTTATCCCAGTCGATCAGGGTCTTGTAGCCGACAATGACGCCGTCCTTTTCATAGGAACGGATCAGTTCCTTGATTTCTTCGACTTCGGCGCCGATCATGGTAGCAAGCTGTTCTGCGGTCAGCGTGCTGTCGTTTTCAAGCAGTTCAAGCATGGATTTCATAGTGAGTTCCTCTCTTTTCGGAAAGCATTTTGATCAAAAATCGATTTTATGGAAAACGGGTTTTCTGTTTTCGTATACGGCGACATAGCGGAAGCCGAGCTCTCGCAGGATTCGCATTGTGCGGTCGCAGTAGGCACCGACATGTGCGGTAAAGTGCGCGTCGGATGCGAAGGTGACGATCTCGCCGCCGACCTCACGGTACCAGCGGAAGAAGGTTTCGACCGTGTGATCGGGAATCCCCTGGTTGGGCACACGCATCGGTGCGGCATTGAATTCAAGTCCTACACCGCGCTCCACGAGGACACGGAACATGGCACGGAGGCGTTCTTCCCAGTCCCGCATATCAAAGGG
>JAZTZC010000503.1:0-17468 GCA_045637265.1 Eubacteriales bacterium
CATCCGCGTCATTGTCTGCGACCACCGCGCACGTTGGGGCGGGGCTTCAACCGATCCCGCGGCATACGAGGAGCAGTTCCGTGCGGCTTATCAGGACTTCGGTCATCATCCCGCTGTCATCGGCTTCCATGTCGGTGATGAGCCGTGGAGTGAGGAAACCTTTGCTGACTGCATCATGGCACACAAGATTCAGCTCAAGGTCGCACCTGAATTAACCCCGCATCTGAACTTCCTTCCCTATTGGGACAATCAGGAAAATGAGCTTGTCAAACGGATTCCCGGCGGTGCGGAAAAGGATATCAAGCCGTCCTTCACCGCATGGGCAGAGGAAATGGTACGTCAGTCCGATCTGCGTATTCTCTGTTATGACTGCTACTGCCAGATGAACCCGAACGGAGAAGGTGTTGACCAATACTTCAAGAATCTGCGTAAATTCTCGGAAGCAGCAGATGCGACCGGCATCGTTCCGTGGACAACCCTGCTCTCTGTCGGACATTTCCGTTACCGCTGTCCGAGTGAAGACGATCTGCGCTGGCAGCTCAATACCGCTATCGCATCCGGCATGAAGGGCATTCTGTGGTTCTTTGTTTACATGCGCACACCGGTCAGCAACTACCGTCTGGCACCGATCGACGAATTCGGCGAACGCACCGAGACCTATACCTGGATGTCCCGTGTCAACCGCCACTTCCAACATCAGTTCGGTGATTTCTTTATGAACGCAAACCATATCGCAACCTACCATGTCGGTCACGCATGGGGCGGCTACGAGACGTTTGAACCGGGTAAAACCGATCCCGCGATTCTCGACATCACCTGCGATCAGGGTCTGGATGCCGTTGCGGGCTTCTTTGAGCTGAACGGTGAGCGGTATCTGGCGCTCGTCAACAATTCCTGGACTGACAGCGGTCTGTTCAAGATCCATACACCCAAGGACGGACGCCTTGACCGCATGAACTGGAACGGCACCTTTACCGCAGTCAAAGCGGCACACTGGGATGCTTTCTATACCGAAACCGAAGACGCAAATATCGGCGGTGACTGGCTTGCCCCCGGTCAGATGAAAGTCTACCGCATTTGATGTTCATTCTGTTAGAATAACTTGACAAAATCCCCCGTATATGGTAAAATGGAACAAATTCCATGTGATATACGGGGGATTCTTTATGTCAGCAAACCGTTTTCTCGCGATCCTGCTTTCTATGGTGATGCTGTGCTCCGTCTTTGTTTCCTGTGGTGACAAGCCGCTTGCAGACATCCCGACAAAAACGCTGCTTTCCGAGGTGCTTGCCCACTTCGGCGGCAATGAAAATGTATCAATTTATGATTCCGACGCCGCGGAAGGAGACGAGCATTATCTGGAACCCGGTCTTGCAGGACAGATCTTTCTCGGCGAATACGGCGCGGTCATAGCCGAGGACGGTGTGATTGCGGAATACGCACACGCCATTCCGTCCGCATTATTTGCATTTGAAATTGACATTTTCAAAGCAGCAGATGCAGCATCTGCCGACAAAATTGCCGCGATGCTCGAAACACGTTATGAAATCAAGGCAGCGCTCCGCACACAGATCGAACACTATCTTGGCGAGACTCCGGATGCAGGCAATGAGGTAAAAGCACTGGAACAGATGGAAATCTGGCAGATCGGCAATTATGTTCTCCTGCTTGCGACACACGATAATACCGGCGCAAAGAACGTCGTTCTGTCCCTGCTGGATGCCGGATTTGCGGTTGAAAGTGCATCCGTATCTCACATATCCGAACCCGCCGCAGAAACGGAAGCACAAACCGTCCCGGAGCTGACCGATCCCGTCGCACAGGCGGCAGAGGACGGCTTTTCGCTGACGGTTACCTCCCACTCCGCACCGACTCGTGTGGTGCTGGGCGGCAGATGTGCCGTCGATGCAAAGATTCATATTGAGGGCGGCATCCGTGATTATGTCTTCGGCACAGACTACACCTCCTGGATGGTCGAGGTCGATATCAAAGAAACAGGCGAAAGCCTTCTGAAAATCCGTCAGGAGCTGGACGGAAAACTGTCCGTTCCACTGACCGTTGAGGTCGGGAAGAACAACGCAGCCGACCTTTCTCACCACGGTGATTTTGTTCCGAGCATGGGAGATCATTTCCAGGGACTTTTCCGTCAGCAACTCGGCGACTGGATGGGAACCAATCTGTTAAGCGAAAAAGAAAAACAGGGCGTTGCCAAGGCCATCGAAGATAAAATGAAGTTCTGTGAGTTTCAGGGCATTGAGCTTATTTACATGGTCATTCCCAACCAATGTCTGCTTTACCCCGAGATCATGCTTGAAGACCGATTTCCGAAATCCACGAAAGACGAAACGCTGCTCGATCAGTTCACCGAAATTGCCGAGGCGGCAGGTGCGACCGTGCTTGACGTGTATTCTGTTTTTGAAGAACACAAATACGACGAATTCAAGCTGTTCCACAAAACCGACTCCCACTGGACGGAATACGGCGCTTATTGGGGATATCATACACTAATGACCGAGGTCGCAAAGAAATTCCCCGATGCGGCACCGCTTGCGATCGAAGGCAATATGCGCTTTTATACCAAGGAAGTCGAGTCGGGTGATATGATGACGTATTTCGGTGTTCCCAATCATCTGGTTCCGGAAACGGCAACCTTCGTTGAATGGCTGATCGACTGTCCGAACCGCATCGAGTTTTATAAGCCGAATCGTTGTGAAAACGAAAACAGCGAAATTTCCAAATCCAGAGTTGTCACCAATCCCAATGCCGCCGGCAAAAATCTGCCCCGCGTCATGTTGATCCGCGACTCCTATTCCTTCGGTATCCATTCATTTATCAATCAATCCTTTTCGACCGTCTATTGGAATTACACCTGGGATTATCAGTTCAAAAAGACCGATATCAAAAAGGCAGATGTCGATTATCTGGTTTATCTGATTTCGGAAAAGAACATGCGCAGTATTTTATATTGATTTGAAAAGGAGCTCCTTATGTCCGGAACACGTTTGATTTCCATCTTGCTCATGCTGGTACTGCTGTGCCCGATGATGTTGTCCTGCGGCGAAAAACCGCTTTCTGACATCCCGACCAAAACCCTGCTTACAGAGACGCTGGCTCTGTTTGAAAATGATGCAAACGTCGCTATCTACCACTCCGATGCGGGTGAGAACGACGATACCTACTTTGATCCAGGTCTTGCCGGACAGATCTTTCTCGGAGAATACGGCGCGGTCATAGCCGAGGACGGTGTCATCGCGGAATACGCACACGCCATTCCGTCCGCGCTGTTCGCGTTTGAAATTGACATCTTCAAAGCCGCAGATACCGCTTCCGCCGATCAAATTGAGATGCTCCTCGGAACGCGAATGGAGATCAAATCAGCGCTCCGCTCACAGATTGAGCACTATCTGAGCACTGATCCCGATTCTGCCAATGAACTGAAAGCGCTTGACGATATGGAGGTCTGGCGCATCGGCAATTATGTCCTTCTGCTGGCAACCCACAACAACGCACAGGTCAAAAACACCGTCAGCACGCTGCTCGGTGCATCTGTCGATGCCGTTGTGACTGAAGCCCTGACGCAGACAAGTACCGTGCAGACCGAAACCACACCCGTCATTGTACTGACCGATCCCGTCAAGCAGGCGGCAGAAGACGGCTTTACGATGACCGTCACCTCGCACAGCGCTCCCGACCGCGTCATTCTCGGCGGCACCTGTGCTGTCGGTGCAAAAATCCATGTCGAGGGCGGTATCAAGGATTATGTTTTCGGTACTGATTATAACTCCTGGCTGGTCGAGGTAGAGATCAAGGATAAGGGAGAGGGTCTGCTCAAAATCCGGCAGGAGGTGAACGGCACAATGTCCGTTCCGCTGACAGTGGAGGTTCCCTATGACAAGCGCGTCGACTTCTCCGACCACGGCATTTATGCTGCGCTGATGGGCGACAATTTCCAGGGTCATTTTGTCCAGCAGCTCGATGACTGGATGGGAACGAATCTGCTGGACGAGGATCAACAGAAAAAGATGGCACGCGCCATCCAGGATAAGGTCAAATTCTGCGAGAATTTCGATACTAAGCTCATCTACATGATCGTACCGAACCAATGCCTGATCTATCCCGAAACGATGCCCGATCGCTATGAACGCTCTGCGGCAGACGATACGCTGCTCGATCAGTTCACCGCCGCGGCAAAAGAAGCCGGTGCGATTGTACTGGATCTGTACCCTGTTATGGAAGCACACAAAAACGACGAGTTCAAAATCTACCATAAGACCGACTCGCATTGGACAGATTACGGCGCATACTGGGGCTGTCATACATTGATTTCCGAAATCGCAAAGGATTACCCGGATGTCGCACCGATGGTCATCGGAGAGGATATCAGCTTCTATACCAAATCGGTGGAAGCCGGCGACATGATGACGCACTTTGAGATCGACAATGCTTTGATCTCCGAAACCGCAACATTTGCCGAATGGCTGGTCGATTATCCGAACCGTCCGAACATCTACGTCGACAACCGCTGTGAAATCGACAATCACCTTGTCGCCAAAGACCAGGTCATCACCAATCCGAACGCAAAAGACAAGAACCTGCCCTCCGCCATGATTATCCGCGATTCGTTCTCCTTCAACGCATTTGCCTATCTCAATCAGGCATTTTCAAAGATTCATTGGAATTATACGTGGGATTATCAGTTCAAGAAGGTCGATATCAAGAAAGCAGATGTCGATTATCTGATTTATCTCGTTTCGGAAAAGAGTCTTGGAAATATTCTTTATTGATATAAAATAGCCGCCGATCACGGAGTAGACTCCCGATCGGCGGTCATTTTATGCTTTTACCGTTTTTCTGCCATTCGCAGTGCCATAAACAGTGCATGTGTCGATGCACGACGGCGGACGTATTCTCTTGCCTCGAGCGGTGCACGGCGTCCGGGAGACAGCTCCAGGCGCTCCACAGCCGTCGTCTTTCCGTCGGTGCAGGCAATATAGACCGTTCCCGCAGACACGGTAATAGATTCTCCGTTCCGTGTCACCACAGCATCGTCCACCCCGGCAACACCGGTGATACCGATGCCGATATCCGCCCCGACGGTCAGGCGGCATCCGACCGCCATTTCCTCTGCCACCTCGGCGGAATAGACAGAACAGGTCTGCAAGGTTTCGGCTTTAACCCCGACCATTGCCATTTTCGTTTCCTCGGAATAGGTGACAAATGACCCCGACAGCACCTCGGACGCACCGGGAATATCAGTAATCCGCTTGGCGACATAACCGCCGGTGCAGGATTCCGCACAGGATACTGTCTGATGCTGTTCGCGGAGGATTGTGACCAGTGCTTCCTGAACGGAATCGCAGTCGATGCCCCAAATATAATCGTTGAGAACACCGGGACGGTACGGCTCACAGGAAACAAAGCGGATTTCCTCTGCCACCCGATGACAGAGCGTCCGACATTCCTCCTCGGTTTTTCCGCGGGACGTCAGACGAAGGCGTACCTCACCCTCTCCGCAATACGGCGCGACGGTGGGATTTCTGCCGTTTTCCATATAATCGGAAAGCACACGGTCCACCGCAGCCTCCCCGATGCCATACATACCGATATTCAGCGAATAAAACAGCTCTTCGGTCACAGCGGAAAGATACGGACGTACACGCTCGGTGTACAACGGCTCCAGCTCACGGGGCGGTCCCGGAAGCAGAATCATCGTTTTCTCACCGTCCTCGGTCTGTGAGGTCATCGCAAAGCCCGGTGCTGTTCCATAGTCGTTGTCAAAAACAACGGCATCGGCAGGCAGCATCGCCTGTTTTTTCTGATTTTCGGTTTCGGGCAGATTGCGCTTTTGCAGAACCTCACGGATTCTTGCATAGGACGGCTCATGCAGGACAAGTGTTTTTCCCATCACAGCGGCGGCGGTTTCCTTTGTCAGATCATCTGCCGTCGGACCGAGCCCTCCCGTCAGAAAAATCAGATCGGAACGGGAAAGCGCCGTTTTCAAGGTTGCCTGCAGTCGTGCGGGATTGTCGCCGACGACAGACTGATAATAGCACGGAATTCCGAGTGCGGCAAGCTCACGTGCAAGAAACGCCGCATCGGTATTGACAATATCGCCGAGCAAAAGCTCTGTGCCGACAGAAATGATTTCAGATGCTGTATACTTCATCGAAAACCTCCTTAATTGGCTGTATAATCGGTATCGATTTTGATCACTGTACGGAAACGGGAATCCAGTGCTCCGATGCGGCGGCGGATTTCCTCAACGGCACGGACACTGTCCTCCGCTGTCAGCGAAAACGGTACCAGCAGATCAAAAATCAGATTGATGCGGTTTTCGCCGTCGGTAATGCGGAAATCATGCATGGACAGCGCGGGATTGACCGCGGCAATGATCTCATTGACGGATTGCCGCAGTCCGTCGACAAAGTCATTTCCCACGGTGATCGGGTCGGTGTGAATGACTGCGGTAATACCCAGCTCACGGAACATGCGGACCTCGAGCGCGTCCACAACCTCATGTGCATGACGGATGTCGGCAGTATCGGGAATCTCTGCATGAACGGATGCAAACTTTCTGCCTGGACCATAGTCGTGCACGAGCAGATCGTGATAGCCGATGATGCCGTCGCCCGAGAGCAGAATTTCGGCAAGCGCATCGGTTGTTTCTTTATCGGCAGGTGTACCGAGCAGAAGATCGACCGTTTCTCTGGCAATGCCCCAACCGCATTTCAGAATCATCAGCGATACCAGCATACCCATAATGGCATCCAGCGGAATCCGAATGGGCAGCAGCATACCGACCACCGCGGAAAGAATCACAACGGACGATGACAGCGCGTCTCCAAGACTGTCGGCGGCGGCGGCACGGAGCACTGCGGCATCGGTCAGGGATGCGATATAACGGTTATAGGACCACATCCATAGCTTTACCAATACCGATGCACCGAGCAAAATCAGCGCGATCGGCGAAAAGGTCGGCGTCGCCGCAGAAAACAGACCGGAAAACGACGAGCGCAGAAGCTCCACACCGACAAACAGGATCAGAAACGAAACGATCAGCGACGCGATGTATTCCAGCCGTCCGTGTCCCCACGGGTGCTCGGCATCGGGCTTTTGCCCTGCCAGCCGCGCGCTGATGGCGGCAACCAAAGAAGAACCTGCATCGGACAGATTGTTGAATGCATCGGAGGTAATGGCGACAGAGCCGGCAAGCATACCGATCACCAGCTTCAATACAAACAAAAAGAGATTGCAGAGAATACCGAGAATCCCCGCGAAAAAGGTCAGATGCGTACGCATCTCCATCACATCACCATTCGCGCGGCAATAGACAAATCGGGATAACAGAAAACGAATCATGACGTTCCTTTCTTATAGCAGAATACCCTACCGCGGCTGTCGCGGCAGGGCAATCCATACAAATCAAATCGTAAAGGTATCGATGGAAACGGTTGTCTGCTCGCCGGTTTCCATATTTTTCAGCTGAGCTTCGCCTGCGGCAAGCTCATTGTCACCGAGAATCAGCGTATAGCGTGCACCGATCTTGTCTGCATACTTCATCTGTGCCTTCAGAGAACGACCGACGATGTCGGATTCCGCCCACTTGCCCTCGGCACGGAAACGTGTAATGATCTCAAATGCCTTGAGTGCGGCTTCATTGCCCATGGATGCGACATACAGAAGCGGCTTTTCGGTATTCTCAATGATCACGCCGGACTTTTCCATGGCATCGATCAGACGGTTGATACCGGCAGCAAAGCCGATACCGGAAAGTGCGGGACCGCCGAGCTCCTTGACCAGACCGTCATAACGACCGCCGCCGCAGATGGTGGACTGTGCCGCACCTGTGATCGGTGCGATAAATTCAAAGACCGTCTTTGTATAGTAGTCAAGTCCTCTGACAACGCGGGAGTCGACAACGTACGGAATCTTCAGAGAATCGAGCGCCTTCGTCAGCGTATCCATATGATCGGCACAGCCTTCACACAGATGATCGATCGTACGCGGTGCGCCGTCTGCAATCTTGGAGCAGATCGGAGACTTACAGTCGAGAATACGAAGCGGATTCTTTTCCAGACGTTCACGGCAGGTGTCACAGAGCTCTTCCTTGTGGCTGTTGAAGTATTCCTTGAGCGCCGCGTGGTACTTCGGACGGCACTCGGGACAGCCGATGGAGTTGACATGCAGATCAACACCCTTGATGCCGAGTGTGCTGATAACTTCATGTGCCAGCGCGATAACATTGGCATCGGCCAGAGCGGTATCTGCACCGAACATTTCAACACCGTACTGGAAGAATTCGCGGAAGCGTCCTGCCTGCGGCTTTTCATAACGGAAGCAGTTGATGATATAGCAAAGCTTCAGCGGCATTGCGTCGGAGCATTTGCCGTTTTCGATGATGGAACGGACAATACAAGCTGTACCCTCGGGACGGAGCGCATAGCGTGCTTCACCGTTTCCTTTGGATTCGAGCGCATACATTTCCTTCTGCACAACGTCGGTTGTATCGCCGACACCACGCTGGAACAGGTCGATATTTTCAAAGGTCGGGAAACGGATTTCGCCGAAGCCGTACTTTGCGGAAATTTCTCTTGCTGTCTTTTCGATATACTGCCAAGCCGCGACCTTATCGGGCAGAATGTCCATTGTGCCGCGGGGCTTCTGAATGTTGGTTGCCATTGGGTGATTGTCTCCTTTAAGTTAATTTCATCATGCGGACATCGCGTCCGGTAAATTGCAGAACCTGATACTGCCCGCAAAGGCGGGAAAAGATACGCTGGGAATACCGTTTTTCGATTTCGTTCAGCGTCAGATTGGTATTGATGATACAGGATTTTCCTGCATTCTGGCGGGTATTGATGAGATTGTACAGGCACGCTGCGGTAAACTGATTGGAAAGCTCCGCACCGAGATCGTCGATGATCAGAAGATCACATTCAAAATAACGGTCTGTCTTTTTCTCGTCCATCCCGGTATTGTATGTACGGTTGAACCTCTCATCCTCAAAATCGCCGAACAGGTTCTGTGCCGTTTCGTACAGGACATCAAACCCACGATCGATCAGCCGTTTTGCGATTGCCGAGGATAAATGGGTTTTTCCAAGACCGGTCTGACCGAAAAACAGCATATTCTGTGATTTCTGATCGGCGTACAGTTCAACATACCGAAGTGCCGTATCCAGAACCTGCTTCATCCTTTGTTTGTCTGCAGGGTCTTGATAATATTGCAGGGAAAAGTTTTCAAAGGTCTGTTTCTCCATCAGCGCACCGATGCCCGAGGATTCATATCCTGCCAGCACCAAAGCACGGCGCATGCAGGTGCACAACGTCTTGCCCTGATCCACAAAACCGGTATCCTGACAGTTCTCACACTCATAGTTCAGATCAAGGTAATTCGCGGGATAACCGACCATCTTCAGGATATCGGCGCGGTTTGACAGCAATTCTTTGTTATCATTCCGGATCTGCGCCATGCGTTCATCCAGCGCGTCCCGACCGCTCATCGCCGCCTGAAAAACCCGAAGCCCCGTCTGTGCCAGCGCTTCATTGATCTGCGCAATTTCGGGGCACTTCGCCTCTACTTCGCGCATGCGCATCCGCTGTGTTTCGCCTGCCGCAAGATGCTTTGCGGTAAATTCCTGCTTGATGCGTTTATAATTTTCACGGTTGAACATTTCTGCGAGGCCTCCTTTCGGTTCATCTTCAATTGTTATCTTCAAAACTGCGATTCATCGCAAGTTCAATAAAGGTATCCACATCGTAGCTTGCCGACGATGTGGACTGCGTACCGGAATCCTTCTGTCCGGCAGACGCGCTCTTCTTCTTTTCAAACGCTGCCTCTGCGGCATCCACCGCTTCCGTTGTACGGATTCCGTTTTCATTCCAACCGGCAAGAATCTTATTGATATAGGACATCCGCGGCGTATCGATATTTTTCACCGTAATCTCATACGCGCGGGTAATAACCTCCATCGGCATCGCATAGGTCGTCGTCCATGCTTCGATGTATTCTTTTTCCTTTGCGGTCAGTGCGCGTTCTCCAAGACCAAGCAGACGGCGGATCTGGTATTCCGCTTCTCTGCATCGCTCTCTTGCCGCAATGTGTGCCTCCAGTGCCTGGGCGGAACGGATACCGTCATCGTACAGTCCAAGTCCTGTCCGCACAACATAAGAAACCGCAGTCTTGCCAAGCGTGTTTTTGCAGTACATGAACAGCAGGAGCAGATATTCGCAGTCCAGGGCATAGCTGTCATACAATGCCACAAGCTGCTTGGTTTCATGCTCGGAAAACAGCTTTCCGGCAATCCGCGCACACTCATCAAGCGTATCCCGCAGACCGTCCGTCTCTGACAGGATTCTGGAATATTCCTCTGTCGGATAGGTCGGCAGAGACGCTCGCACCGGCTTCTTTTCCGCCGACGCTTCCGTACCTGTCGTTTTGGGGACAGGCGCTTCTGTCTGCGCAGGTTCCGGCACAACCGCGGCTGTACCGACCGCAGCAGTCCCGGCATCCGATGCTTCTGCCAGAACACCGCAGTCCAGCCAGTAGGCAATCGCGTTTTTGACCAGCGCCATCGGCAGTCTGCATTGCTCGGAAACAGCGGTATACAGCGTATCCGTGTCCGCAAGCAGCGAAGGATTGGCACAGACGGCGATCAGCACATACAGATACGATGCATCCGGCGGCATATACGCCGAAAACGCCGATTCGGGCAGAACAATCACGCCCGTGCCGTACATCAGATTCAGTTTCATGTTTCGTTCAATTGCTCGTTGTTGTTGATTTCATACATCAAGCGCATCAGGGAATCGCCCATGTGAACATTCTCTACCATAATGCCGTGAACCTTCAAATCCAGTTCCGTACTGGTGAAGTTCCAAAGACCTTTGATACCGATATTGGCAATGGTCTGCGCGGTTTCCTGCGCAAATTCCTTCGGTACAGTGAGAATGGCAATATCGATCGGACGCTTCTTTGCAAATGCAGGCAGCTCCGCCATATCCATGACGCGGTAATCGCCGATTTTCTTTCCGATGATCGCAGGCGCTACATCAAAAATGCCGATCAGATTCATATTGCGGTGTTCAAACATATTGGAACCGGCAATGGCATGTCCCAGATTACCGGCACCGATAATCACCGCGTTGAAGTTGGAGGAGACGCCGAGAATATCGCTGATTTTTCCGTACAGATACTTGACATTGTAACCGTAACCCTGCTGACCGAAGCCGCCGAAACAGTTTAGGTCCTGACGGATCTGGGATGCCGTGACATTCATCATTTCCGACAGTTCGGAGGAGGAAATTCTGAGAATATCATGATGCAGAAGCTCACGCAGATAACGGAAATACCGCGGCAGACGCTTGATGACGGCAGGAGAAACGGCAGAATAATCGTTTCCGCGCTTATAGGTACGGGATGCACGGGTTTTTACGGTTTCCTCCGCCTGTTCCGTCTGCATATCTGTTGCTTGTTTACTTTCCTTTGCGGATTCAGAATTCGACAAATTCGTTACCCTCTTTATCTTTACTTATTTTTTGATATTTGCCATGACATATTCGGTGAATGCGTCACAGGTTGCGCCGGTATCGCGTCCGGTCATCTTCAGAGCCGCATCCTCGAACATACAGAAGTCGAGTGCCGCCTCCAGCGCATCGGCTTCCTTCTGGTAACCGATATGGGACAGAAGCAGAACAGAAGCGCGGAGCATGGAGCAGGGATCGGCATAGATGTCACGACCCTCGGTAACCATACGCGGTGCGGAACCGTGGATGGCTTCGAACATCGCATAACGCTTACCGATATTGGCAGAGCCTGCCGTACCGACACCGCCCTGGAATTCAGCCGCTTCATCGGTGATGATATCGCCGTACAGGTTCGGAAGCACGAAGACCTTAAAGTCGGTGCGGCGCTTTTCGTCGACGAGCTTTGCGGTCATGATATCGATAAACCATTCGGTCGTACGGATTTCCGGATATTCCTTCGCCATTTCCTCGCAGATGCGCAGGAACTTACCGTCGGTCGTCTTGATGATGTTCGCTTTGGTGACGATGGAAACGTGATCCTTCTTGTTCTTTCTTGCATACTCATATGCCAGACGCGCGATACGCTCCGTACCCTCGGTCGTGGTGATACAGAAGTCGCATGCAACCTCATCGGTAACATTGATACCCTGAGAACCGACCGCGTAAGAGCCTTCGGTGTTTTCACGGAAGAATGTCCAGTCGATGCCCTTTTCTGGAACCTTGACGGGACGGACGTTTGCAAACAGGTCGAGCTTCTTTCTCATCATGACGTTTGCAGATTCAATGTTCGGCCACGGATCACCGGCACGGGGCGTGGTTGTCGGACCCTTGAGGATAACATGGCACTTGTAAAGTTCTTCCATGACATCATCCGGGATTGCCTGATTGTGCGCCGCGCGGTTTTCGATGGTCAGACCTTCGATGTCGCGGAATTCGACCTTGCCTGCGGCAACTTCGTCAGCCAGCAGATATTCGAGAACACGTCTTGCGGATGCGGTAATGCGCGGACCGATGCCGTCACCGCCGCAGACACCGATGATAATCTTATCGAGTGCGGCATAATCGATGAAGTCCTTGGAGGCGCAGATCTTTTCGTTGCGTTCCAGCTGACCGCGCAGCATTTCTTCAAACTTAGCAACGGCAGCCTTGATGTTTTCGTCATAATTTCTGTTCATGATAAATGTTCTCCTCTATGGGTAAATGTTGATAATGGAGCAGACTGCATGTGGAAAACAATGAATTTTCCACAATATGCACAGACTTTTCCACAGGTTTTTCATAAGAAAAAGCGGCAAATTTGCACGTATTTCCCGATTTCTCCACATAAAAGCAAAGTCACAGCGGGGTTGCAGACAACTTGTGGACAACCGACTCAAAGCGTCGCACGCGCATTCAGCGAGGTATCGCCGCGCACACCGGCTTCAAACTCAAAATAGGCCTGTACCGCGATCATCGCACCGTTGTCTCCGCACAGCTTCTTTTCCGGCAGATACAGACGGATGTTGGTATGCTTTTTGCAGTAATCGTCCAATGCATTGCGGATATGAGAATTTGCCGCAACACCGCCGGCAATCACGAGTTTGGTTTCCCCGGTACGGCGCAGCGCCATATCCAGCTTCTTGACAACAGAGGATACGACCGCCTGCGTAAAGGAAGCCGCAACATCGGCACGGTTGTAGGGAATATCCTTCTGGGAAAGCGTGTTAAGATGGTTGATGACCGCTGTTTTCAGTCCCGAGAACGAGAAATCCAGCGTATCATCGGCAATTGCGGCAGAAGGAAGCTTCAGATACGAGGCGTCGCCTTCATAGGCAATACGGTCCATTTCCGCGCCGCCCGGATACGGCATCCCCATCACGCGCGCAACCTTGTCAAACGCTTCTCCGATGGCATCGTCACGGGTACGGCCGATCGTTTCAAATTCGGTGTAGGATTTCACATGGACAATCGAGGTATGTCCTCCCGATGCGACCAATGCCAGAAACGGCGGCTTCAGATCGGGATGTGTGAAGTAGTTCGCCGCAATGTGTCCCCAGATATGACAAACGGGAACGAGCGGAATCTTGTTTGCAAATGCCAGCGATTTTGCGAAATTGACACCGACAAGCAATGCACCGATCAGACCCGGAAATGCGGTCACGCCGACAGCACTGAGGTCCGAGAGCGTAATGCCCGCCTCGGCAAGTGCTTCATATGTCAGAGAGGAAACCGCCTCAGCATGTGCACGGCTTGCAATTTCGGGAACAACGCCGCCGTATACCGTGTGCAGAGGAATCTGCGACGCGATGCGGTTGGATAAAATTTGCAGCTGCGGAACCCCGTTTTCGTCTTTTTCCGCACGGATGACAGACGAGGAGGTTTCATCGCAGGAGGATTCAATGGCTAAAATATACATCGTTTCTGTTTCTTCTTTATGATAAGGAAAGCGTCATCAAAACGGCGTTTTCCGTCGGATTTTTATAGTAATTTTTTCGGATACCGTCCACGGCAAAGCCAAAGCGTTCATAGAGTGCTGTCGCCGGCGCATTGGAGGCTCTGACCTCCAGATGCAGTGCTCCGACACCGTGTTCGTTTGCGTATGCAATCAGAGTCTTCAAAATGGCAGCAGCGGCACCGCGCCGTCGGTGGTCGGGATGCGTCGCAATGTTGGTAATATCCGCATCGTCTCCGAGCAGATATGCACCGCCGTATGCGATAATCTGACCGTCAAGCTCCGCACAGAACAGTTTGCCATATGGAGAATGCAGCGTGTCAGACAGCGCGTTCTCACTCCAAGGAGCAGAAAAACACAGATTTTCCAACACAGCAATGGCAGGGATGTCTGCGTCCTCTGCCGCTCGGACAACAACGGAATCAGTCAGCATAGCCGATGACTTCCTTGAAACGGGAGACCAGCTCAGCCGGCGTCATCTTTCTGCCGGAGATCGATTCGCCGAGTTCAAACAGATACGGACCTTCGTATCCCGCTTCTTCCATCATCTGATAAAATTCCCGCCAATCGATCTTGCCGTCACCGGGTACCCAATGGCGCTCGTCGACAAAATCATAGTCGGAAAGATGCGTCGTGATGATACGGGAACCGGCATTCCGGATAAAATCCGCATGGGATTCACGGAGCAGATGGTTGACATCAAAGTTGATAAAAGAAACCTCACCGTCGGTAAAGTCCATACATTCCTGCGAACAGTTACCCATACAGGTACGGGGAAGCACCTCAACGGTGATCTTCATACCGCGTTCAGCTGCATAATCACCGAGCATCTTATAAAGATACTTGCCGCGTTCCATGCGGGCATCTCTCTGATCCTGCGGGAACGGCTCGGTCGATGCATGCGTTGTGATGACCTTCGCACCCCAGCGCGCACCGGCATCGATCAGCGTCTTATAGCGATATTCGATATCCGCAAAATGTTCGGGATCGGGATCGGTTAAGTCAAACGGCCGTCCGAACGGAATGTGGATAGACCAGATGTTGAGTCCTGCCGCAATCAGATCTGCCGCCAGCGGTTCTCCCTTTTCCAGATATTCTTCCAGCGGACAGTTCATCGAAATTTCAATATCGGTAATGCCTGCCGCCTTGACGGATTCCCACTCTGCGGGTGTTTTTTCTTTGAAATAACAGGTAGATAAACCGAGTCTGAGCATAACTTTGACCTCCGATTGTTATAACAGTGTTTATTCTTCCGCCGTGAATTGATCGATGCGGAAGGAGAGTCCCTTCTTCTCCGCATAATAGGTCACAGCCT
The DNA here is from genome assembly GCA_045637265.1 of Eubacteriales bacterium. Taxonomy (GTDB): domain Bacteria; phylum Bacillota; class Clostridia; order Oscillospirales; family CAG-272; genus RGIG3925. The sequence continues at coordinate 15,272 of JAZTZC010000503.1, forward strand.
TGATGATGCTGTCTTTGTTTTGATTAAAGAGCATGACAGCAAGCTCGTTTTTGGTATCCTGCGGGAGGAAATCAACCATACCCGCGGCAATGGACGGCGGCATTTTCGCAATCTGTGCAAGCATTTTGGATGCCTCGCCATCGCCCTCCGCAAGCTTTCCCTGCAGAAGCGGCAGTGCGAATTTCACCACAGATGCGTAATCGATATCCGTCAGTTCAAGTGTTATTTTCATGTATTTACCCTTAATTGTTTGCTGTTACTGATCGCCAAATCCGATCTCAACACCGTCATCTCCCGGAACAACCTCATAGATGCCCTCGGTCGGATACGTATCCTCGGTATCGTCATAAATCCATCCGAAGAACAACTCATACGGAACCTCGACGCATTTTTTGGTACCGCGGTCGTAGAGGAAGTAGTCACCCTCCTCGCCCTCTCCGCGCATGATGAAGAGTACGCTGTAATAAAGACCTTCATAGTCTGCGGAGTGGAATTTCAGATGATACGTCATCTGTCCGTCCTCGGGCAGATCGACCGCCTCACCCTGTGTGAGTTGATTGACAGCATCGGTCACCACATCGGCGTCATCGATGGTGTTCAGACATACCGTCGTTTGTGATGCGGTACAGACAAAGATTTCATTGCAGTTCATTGCGGCCAGTTCCGGGAGCGGCTTATCAGCGGCGTATAAAAGACCGCCGATACCGGAATACGCTTCGGTGAGAAGTTCCTTGGGGTTCCAGCCCTTGACGGTATAAAGGATCACATCCTCCCAGTCGGCATACGGCTCGGTGATCGTCGCAGGCTCATATGAGATCGATGCAAAACGGTAGTCAAGACCGAGATTGTCCTCCACCAGTGCATCGCGCTCCGTGTCATAGGTCAAATGGACATCGACACGAATCTTTTCCTTGCACGCGGCAAGAGAGACGGAACCGAGAATCAATGCCGCACAGAGAATGCGTTTCAGCAGTGTTTTCATGAATCGGGATACTCCTGTATAGTATAGATCAGTAACCGAAGGTGCCTTCCAGACTGTCGTCATTTTCAATCCAATCGGAAACCGAAATGGTACGGTATTCTGTTTTGGTATCGCGGATCACTACCGTTTCAATACCGGCATTGATGACGGTACGCTTGCACATTGCGCAGGAACAGGTTCCCGCAACAATGGAGCCGTCGCCCGGATCGGTACATGCCATATACAGCGTCGCACCGAGCATCTGATCACGGGGAGCCGCGATGATGGCATTGGCTTCCGCGTGAATGGCGCGGCAAAGCTCATACCGTTCTCCGCGCGGAATCGCAAGCTTTTCGCGGATACAGGTTCCAAGATCGACGCAGTTCTTTCTTCCGCGCGGCGCACCGTTGTAGCCGGTGGCAACGATAACATCGTTCTTGACAATGATGGCACCGTAGTGCTTGCGCAGACAGGTGGAGCGTTCGGAGACCGTTTCGGCGATATCAAGGTAGTAATTGGTTTTGGATACACGCTCTGGCATAATAGAATCCTCCTGTGATGATAAAAGTGGCGGATTGTTAAAAAACGGCGATGTGGAATTGTGGGTACAGAGATACCATTTTATTATATTATTATACATCATTTTCGGCTGAAAATCAAGGGATAGCGGACAATTTTATGTGAGCGGAGTATGAATTTTCACGAAAACAAGAACGGAGCACCGCAGCACTCCGTTCAGAGGGAATCCAATATCAGGAATATGGTTTATTCGTTTAAGTAAATCCAAACGCGGGAGTCGATGATTTTTGTGGTTTCGGAGAGTGTTCTTGCGTTGCCCTGCCAGAATGATAGTTCCTCGTTAGCAATCCTTTCCACGGTATCATCGGTGGCGATATAGGTCGTGACATTATTGAAAAAGTCCATGATACGGCGGTCTTCCTCTTCGGTAAAGGTCATGACATGGAAAAGCTCAGCCGCTTTATCGCCCGGTGTTCCGTCTTGGTTTGAATTGCCGTATCCCGGATCAAATTCCGGGGTTGTGCCGTGCCATGAAAGGAACAGCGTTTGCGTATCAGGGGATTCTGTCAGATCCCGCGCGAGCTGCTTGTCATAATACTGCCAGCGGTGCAGATCGAGCATTGCCTGCATGGCAGAGGGGGTGACAGGCAGTGCATAGTCGGTCAGGGCGGAATCGGTCTGTGCTTCATCCGAGAGCAAATAGGAAACAAATGCAAG
>JAZTZC010000504.1:0-1737 GCA_045637265.1 Eubacteriales bacterium
CATCGGTCTTGCGCTCTCGTCGTTGACGCTGAACTTCTGGTGTCTGAACTACATACTCCCCGCAATCGGATTCATTCTGATGCTGCTTGGTTTCCGCACAATGCACCGGGAAAACACTCCCTTCAAAGCCTGCTATGCAATCACGCTCATCCGCAGTGTATACTTTTTCCCGATGCTGATTCTGAACGCGACCATCTATCAGCAGACCTTCTACGAATCGGGATGGACATGGTATCTGACGATCGGCAATCTGATTCTGCAGTTCATTCAGCTTGTCTGCCTGTGGCAAGGCATCAAAGCCGTACAGCGCAAAGCGGGGCTGGAAGAACACGCAGGTGGCGCTGTGGGACTTATGATCTGGTTTATCATCATCTGTCTGCTTGGTATCATCAATTACAGTGGCATTATCATCGCTGCGATTGTAATTATCGTCTATATTCTTGCCATCCGCAGTCTGTGGAAGCTGGCAGGCGAGATGGATGAAGCAGGGTATATGATTGAAGCTGCTCCCGTCCGTGTGCCGGATATCTTTTTAACCGTAATCATCGTGGGATCACTTGCCCTCGGACTTGCGCTTGCGTATATCTTCGGCGGTACATACCACATGGATTGGCAGCCGATTGAAGTTACGCAGAATGAGGAAGTAACTGAAATCAAGGAACACCTTATTACCCTCGGCTTCCCGGAAGATATTCTCGATGATATGACAGACGAAGACATTCTTGATTGCAAAGATGCAACGAGAGTGGCTCTGTGTGTTCGTGAGCATCCGTTCAATGAGGGACGGAGAGAAATGGTGTATATTGAAGATCCCATTCATACATTCATGGAACCAGGATGGCATATGCAGACCGTCTACGATGTCAAAGAACTGATCCTCACTGGAATTGCCGTGGAACTTCCCACTGAGCGCGAGCATTGGAAAATCATACATCATTTCAGATGGGCAGCTGATCCCGGACACTTTGGAACAGAATCCATCCAACTTTGGCCTGCATATCGTGCTGGAAATGAGGGTTGGGAAAAAGCAAGTGAGTGTACAGGACGAGTGCTTTATGACAAGGAAGATAAAACTTACATCGCACCATATACCAGTCTTGGAGAAGAAACTTATACCAAGAATAGCTTTTTCTGGGGTGAATCTGTTTCTACAGATATATTTGCAGAATTCTCCCTGCCGAATGATGGTGATAACCAACGTGGCTATATCGCTTATACCATCAAGGAAATGCGTGACGGTGCGATTGTGGATGCGTGGATTAACTACACTCATCAGCAAACATGGGCGCAATATCCGGCTCTCACTGCAAAGCAGCAACGTATGGCGCACAGTTCGAATAATGTAGGAGCGTTCAAAACCATCCAAGATGCTTTACAGTTCTATCCGACAGCGGATGGATTAGGTATCATTGGTGAAACGGACGACAACTGAACAGAATCCCCGAAGGCATGTGAAAACGTCCTGCTTTCGGGGATTTTTTGCCTCGAATCGCTTTTTTTTCAAAAAAGATGAAAAATCTTAATTTTTGAATAAATATAAGCTTTATTCTTGTACTGTTCACAGTTATATGTTATACTGAAATCGATAAAAGCAAGAGGTGACAGTCATGACAATCAGTTATAACCGACTTTGGCAATTAATCATCCACCGAAAAATGAAGAAAAAAGAACATTGTGAGGCAGGAAAAATCAGCCACAATGTTCTCACACCAATGGCACACAGCGAAAGGGTCACCC
>JAZTZC010000505.1:0-4966 GCA_045637265.1 Eubacteriales bacterium
AGACTACACGCAAATGACGGAGTCTGAAAAACATCTGTAGTCCCGACGGGAAATCCTGTCGGGGCTGATCTTACATATGCTGCAGTGATTTGACAGAATATACGCAAAAGTCAGATAAACGAGGGAGGGATTGATATGAGCAGCCTTGTTTTACAGTGGTATGAAGACAAAAAGAATGTTGATGAAATGCAGAATTGGAATTCAGCATTAAAAGAGTGGGAACTATCGGTTATCAAGTTTTTCCCTTCGGGTGCAAAAATATTGGATATTGGCTGTGGTTTGGGGCGAGAAGCATTTGCGTTGTCGGATATGGGATTTGATGTTGTTGGAATTGACATTTCAAAAGAAGTCATATCCCGGGTAATGCAATTATCTGCGGACAAAGGATATCAGATTCCTTTTTATGAATACGATGGAGCGCACTTAAATTTTTCCACGGATTCATTCGATGTTGTTCTGATTTGGGCACAAACTTTTGGTTTGCTGTATGGAAACGAATTTAAGAAGAATTATTTGCTGGAATGTAAAAGAGTCTTGAAAAAAGGTGGATTATGCAGTTTTTCGACACATGACTACCGTTTTCTGACGGAATATTATCCGAATTGTTTGGATGGACAGAAGTTTTATCCCTATGCTAATGCAGATATATACTGGGAAGCTTTTGAAACAGGTGATTTGAAGCAGTTTGCAAGCCAGGCAGGTTTGGATGTAATCCTTTGCGAAAAAGGAAATATTTTCAAGACGGAAGACGGAACAATTTTACATTGTTTATGTAGAAAATGAATTTACCAAATTGCTATAGGTCGAACAGATAAAGAAGAATTTGACTGGGAAAATGTATGGTAAAACTTATAAAAAGATGTCCTGAATATGTGATGGGATACAAAGAATATTGTCAGGAATTGTTTGATAACCATGTTATCTATTTCAGACCCACACACCCCACAAATATTGATGATGAATGGTTTTTTCGTACCAAATCATGGTATGACAAGAAAGAGCAGGGATTGATAGAAGGTCAACCTGTCAGTTTTCACTATTGGGCAATTGACAATGGGAAATTCATAGGCGAATTTCAACTCAGAACCCAATTTCCCGAAAAGGTAATGTTGGATATTGGAAGTGTTGGTTATGCAGTCAGAGTGTCGGAGCAAGGAAAAGGCTATGGTAAAGCGATTCTTCGACTTGGGTTGGAACTTGCAAAACAGCACGGAATGGACAAAGTGCTACTGACAATCAACGACGAAAACAAAGCCTCCATTCATGTATGTGAAGCATTGGGAGGTATCTGGAAAGATACCATAAAAGCCTATAATGATGTTGAGGGACACCATTTGCTGAGACGGTATTGGATAATCCTCTGATTGCCAAATTCCAATTCGCAGAACAGTTATATTGCAAAATACAAAATCCTCCCTGTGAGAAATCTCATAGGGAGGATGAACTGTTTTACAGGTACATGCTTGAATACAATCATCTATTTTATATTCGTCTTTGATTGTTATCAATTCAGCGTCTTCTGACCGAATGTCGAATCCATCATCGCCTCGATACACTCAAAAATAACGATATCGGGCTTTTCCTTCAGAATGTCCTTGGTCGGGAAATTCGTGCGCCAGGTACTGGTGACCTTGGAGAAGGAGTCGCGCAGGAAGGTGGACATTGCCATGAAGAACGAGTCGCGGATGATGTACAGGCTCGGTGCGTCTTCGGCATACTCATTGACGTATCCCATGTTGTAGCAGGATTCCTGATAGCCGGTTTCGGGATCGACATAAGCGTGGACGAACTGACCGAACTCGCCGGACCAGTCATGCCATGCGACGCGGCCGATCTTGCCGTCGAGCTTTGTGTAGACGGGACCGGAATTTTCCAGCGTATCGTAGTAGCCGAGATAATACGCACAGTCCTTGAAATGCGAATCAAAGTAGTCGATTTGGTATTCGTCCTTTTCGTGCTTGATGGCGTTCGGGAAGTCCTGTTTGATCGTATCCATGATTGTCTGGTATGCGATGAAGCCGCCGTGGTTGTTCCAGTGGGTATCAAGCGGGTAGTACAGATCAACCGTGGGATTGGCATTCTTTTCCGCGATCAGTGCGTCACGCACGTCAATCAGCTTTACGGTGGTGTTTTCCCGCAGATAGTCGTAAACCTGATCGATGCGCTTCTGCTCACCCTCCTTCATGGAGGACATCATCTTTTCGGGGTAGATGGTGTTTTTGTTCGGCGCGATCATGAAATAGAAGGTGATGCCGTTTTCCTCGCACCAGTCCGCGCGTCCCTGCATCTGCTTTGCAATGCGGCGGAGCATTGTTTCGGCATACAGGTCGTTGCCGAGATAGTTGTCGATGGAGTCGGTATAGAACAGCCAGCCGTCTTTGCCAACATATACATCACGGGCGATCAGACCCTCGACGATCTCCGTGAACTTGACCTTGGGATCGTTGTAATCGGCATCCCAGTCGACCCAGTCATCGGTACGGCGGATCGGAATCGGCGTGACGGTGCCGTCGCCTGAATGGATGTCCTCGGTGACGGAAACACCTTCGGTGACAGCAGGCGCTTCGGTTACAGGTTCGGTGGCGGGTTCGGTTTCAGCGGCGGTTTCTGTGATTGTCTGTGTATCCGTGGTGTCTGCACTGTCGCCGGTTCTTGCCTGTCCGTCATCGGCGGAGCAGGAGACAGCGGACGCAAGCAGGAGCAGGGAAAGAAGTGCGGAAAACATGCGCTTCGGGTTGATCTTGGGCATGGGTGTGAATCCTCCGTTTGGTTTGATAGATCACGATTTTCTATGTTCTGTTAATTTCAGATAGTATACCATAAATTTCGATTTGTGTCAATCGGATTCGTCGAATTTGCGCACGGAACGCGGTGTTTTCCGTGAGGTTTGTGCTTGACAAGACACCCATCGTGTGATACAATAAAGAAAAAAACGGAGGAACTGATCCTATGCTGACTGTACGTCCTTATCTTACTACAACCTCCGGCGCTGTGTCGGAGAAATACCTCAAAACTGCGCAGACGGTGTACGGAGATATCACCGTTGTATCTGTTGATATCCACAACCGCGGACCGGAATCTCTGCATCCCGACCGTGCTGTCACACTGCGGCTGTCCGGCGATTTTGAAGATGCGCGCGGCTATACCGCCATTTATATGTATTCCGATTACTGGTCCCGTCCGCAATTCGGTACCGACTTTTCGGCTGTTCCCGACCGTACACAGGGACTGATCGTTGAAAAAACAGACGGCACCTATGCTGTTTTTCTGCCCATTTGCTCCGATGACTACAAGTGCGATCTGCGCGGAGGCGAGGAAGGACTGACGGCGGTTCTGTTTTCGTGGTACGACAAGCTGCAGAACTGTGTCGCGCCCGCATTCTGTTATGCCTGCGGTGACGATCCGTTTGCCCTGATGGAGCAGTGCGCCAAAGTCGGTCTTGATATCCTCGGACGCGGCGGAAAAACGCGTGCAGAGCGCCGTTATCCCGAAATTTTTGAATACCTTGGCTGGTGCTCTTGGGATGCAATGCAGATCCGCGTCAACGAAGATGGTCTTCTTGAAAAGTGCAAAGAATTTGCCGACAAGGGCATCCCCGTCCGCTGGTCGATTCTGGACGATATGTGGGCGGAGGTGCGCCCGTTCTGGGATGCGGAATATGAGAACTTCGGCGATATGTGTCAGCTGATGCATTCCTCACCGCTCTATTCCTTTGAAGCCGATCCACGCCGTTTCCCCGATGGCTTGAAGCACTGTATTGACAAAATGCACGACTTTGGTATGACCGTCGGTATGTGGCATCCCGCAACCGGCTATTGGCGCGGCATTGATCCCGACAGCCCGCTGTTCACAGAGCTCCGGGACCTTCTGATCCAACGTCCCGACGGCAGATGGATTCCCTCACCCGCACCAGGATGCATGTATCAGTTCTATCTGAAGTTCCATGATTTTCTCAAGCGCTGTGGTGCGGACTTTGTCAAAATCGACTTCCAGAGCTGCATGAGAGCGCACTACCGCGGTCTGGAACCGATCGGAAACACGGCAAAGACGCTGTCGAACGCCATTGAAGCCTCGGTCGGACTGCACTTTGACAATGCGCTCATCAACTGTATGGGCATGGCGAGTGAGAACATGTGGAACCGACAGAGCACCAACATCTCCCGCTGCTCCGATGACTTCAAACCTGAGGATCGTGCATGGTTCAAAAAGCACATTTTGCAGTGTGCATACAACTCCTTCGTACAAGGACAGTTCCATACCTGCGACTGGGATATGTGGTGGACCGATGACGGACAGGCGGTCAAAAACTCCGTTCTGCGTGCGATTTCCGGCGGTCCGATCTATGTCTCCGATCAGCTCGGACGCTCCAATGCCGAGATTCTACGTCCGCTCGCCCTCGATGACGGCAGAATCCTGCGCTGTGACAGACCGGCAATGCCTGTCAAAGCCGATCTTGCGCGCGATCCCGAGCACAGCAGTGCGGCGTTCCTTGTCCAGAATACCTGTGCCGGCGGCAGATGCGGTGTGATTGCGGCGTTTGACCTGTCGGCAGAAGATACCGCTGTGGATGGCAGATTTTCACCGATGGACGTATGGGGACTTGCGTCGGCGGATCAGTATGCAGTGTATGAATACTTTACCGGCGCGTGGAAGATCATCGGTGCAACGGATGTGTATCGATTCACACTTGCGAATCAGGATGATTTCCGTCTGTATCTGCTGGTGCCGTATGAAAACGGAACCGCGGTGCTCGGCATCATTGACAAGATGATTGCGCCGCTGACGGTGACGCGACTGACCGACGATCCCGCTGACTGTGAGACTGCCTGCGGCGGCAGATTTGCCTACATCCGCGACGGCGAGCTGATCGTAACCGAAAGAACATAACATGAAAACAGCCGACAGACAGGCGGAAAACCTGCTGTCGGCTGAAAATTTTCTGATATGTGTAACGTTAAACAAGAAA
>JAZTZC010000506.1:0-2936 GCA_045637265.1 Eubacteriales bacterium
ACGGGTCTTGGGGACCTTGGCGCGGAAATGACAAAGGCACAGGGATGTGTCAAGCTCGCATCGGCTGTCGGTGCATCTGCCATCCGCATCTTTGTCGGCGGTCATCAGCCGAAGCTGTCCGTAGCGCCCAAGGAAGACATCGACGCGATTGTCGCCTTTGTCAGAGATCTGTGCGACTATGCAGCAGACTACGGGGTCGCCATCTGGGCGGAAACCCATTCCTCGCACTCCACCGCCGCTTCGATGAAAGCACTCTCCGACCGCGTCGGACGCAAAAACCTCGCCGTCATCTGGGATGTACTGCACTCCATTGAGTTCTGCGAATCGCCCGAAGACTCGGTCAGACTGCTTGATGGTGGTCTGCTTGCCCATGTTCACATAAAGGACGCACGTCCGTCCGATGACCCAGATGCATCGCAGTATATCCATACCGCACTGGGTACCGGCACCTTCCCGCTTGCAAAGGTTCTCTCTCTGCTCGAGGACGCCGGCTATGACGGATATCTGTCGCTGGAATATGAGCTTCCGTGGAGACCGGAATTGAAAGGAAGTTATGCCGATACCGACGCGATTTTGGATGCGTACAACGCATGGCTTGACGCAGCGATCGCAGTCAAATAATCACAGAAGATATTTCCTATATCATTGAGGCGGGGGGCTTGCTCTCGCCTTTTGGTATGCTGCCCGCTTTGCAGACTGAAAGATTCGGAAAATTTTCAAAAAATTTCATTTTCGTTAGTGAAAACCGCCTTTTGAATTGATTCTATTGTCAGAGGACCTCAAAACGAAAAGACAGGAGTGATGACTGCATGGATGAAAAACAGCTTGCCGCGCTGATGCGCCGATATGCCCCGATGGTTACCGCCGTTGTGTCGGGCATCCTCGGGCGCGGACACAGACGTGACGTCGAGGAAGTGACAGTCGATGTATTCTACCAATTTTGGCGTGCAGACAAGTACGACGAGGGAGAACAGGGGATACGAAATCTTCTCATCACCATTGCACGCAGACAGGCGATCAACCGCCTGCACAGCATCGCACGAAAAAAAGAAGAAATCCTCGACGATGAGGTGCTGGACGCAGAGCTTTGCGCCGCAGGTCTTTGGGACGACGAAATTTCCGCCGCCTGTGACCGCGAACTGATCCGTTCTGTCATTGACGGACTGACACCGCCCGACAACGAGATTTTTGTGCGCCGCTACTACTATTGCCAAAGCGTTAAGGAAATTGCCCGCGCCATCCGCAAAACACCGAAATTCGTGGAAAACCGTTTGTACCTTGCCAAGAAAACCATTCGTGAGCGTCTGCTCGCGGCAGGCTTCGGACATCTCTGGGCAAAGCCTGTGGATACCGAAAGAAAGGAGAAGCACCATGATCTTACGTAAAACACCGTCCGTATTCCTGCGTACTCTGCGCACCATTCCCGCAGGCAAGCTCCCGATACTGCCCGCAGTGAAGCTATCCGCGCGCAGACAAAAGCGGCTGGAGGATGCCGTTTTCGCACGAATTGCCAAAGAGCAAAACCGCACGATCTTTGATGCCGAACCGATCCAAATGAATACATCACCCGACGACGATGCATATGTCACCTACGATTCCCCGTTTGAAATGACGGTGATCGAACCGGGAACCTGGAAACGGAATCTGCGCCGTTCTCTCGCATCGGTGCTTGCCGCATGTCTGTGCTTTGCCGTCCTTGCGGCTGCGGTTCTGTACCGCCACGACATCGCCCTGTTTTTTGCACAGCATTCCCATCTTGTTGACACGGACGTTGTACCGGGTGATGTGGATACACAGGCACTGAATACCGATGCGCTGATTGTACCCGACAATACTGCCGAGGGATTTTCTTTGGAGATTTTTGAAAAAGGATATCATAATCAAACAGGTTATCCGACTTTGATTGTACACCTTACCCGCGACGGTGAGCCGATGAAGGGCATTTCCGTTCAGTACAGCCGTGTCATGCTGTCGCTGTGGGATCCCGATGTTCGCGTATGGCGCACCAAATACGATGTGTATACATCCGGGCAGCCCATTGCCGCTGTTATGGCAGGTGATCTTCACTTTCCGATGATCGGTCAGGAAGCGGTTTCGACAGTCGAAGGTGCGATTACCATCCCGCGCGATATTCGTGATTATACAGGTGTCTGGTGTCTGTCGCTGGAAGGTCTGACACTGGTGCGTGATGACCCCGATTCAACCAAAGATGTTGATCTGATCGCCGAGGTACTGACCAACGGAACCGTTCACGCGCTGTTCCAAAGCCGAGCAGGTGACATAGCAGGCAGCACCGATGATGCACAGGACAATAGCACCGTTCCACAGCCGCCGGAATCCGTCCTTCTGCCGCATGATGCATCGAACCTCTCTACCCTTCTGCTGTCCCATACCAAGCTTGACGGCGATACCGTGACACTGGACCTTGTTCTCAACGCACCCGCGGCTGATCCTGACGGTTATGCCGTGTATTACCGTATCGAGGAAACCGAGCGTTGGAACGACGAAAAGCAGGTATGGGAGAGCAAGCACGGAACCGATTTCAGCGGGAATGACACAACCTTTGCAAAAATGCTGATGGCAGGCGATGTACATTTTGTCATAGACGATACCTCCGACCGCATCTTTGATACCCCGTATACCATCTTCGGATCCGTCACCATGACACTTCCCGACGACGGCTGGTACCGTCTGACCCTGCGGGAATTGGTCTTGGTCAGAGAAGCCGTGGAGGGCGAGGAAGCAGCCTTTTCCCATCTCATGACTGAGGAAATCGACCATGGCGCAGTATCGATCATCTTTTACAAAGAATAAATGAAGATCGGAGGTGTTCCGTATATGAAATCGATTTTTCTGCTTCTCTTATCCCTGTTTTCTGTTCTGATGTTCTCATCCTGCGAAAGGGACACAGACGCAAAAGCCGCAGAACAAACTTG
>JAZTZC010000507.1:0-6254 GCA_045637265.1 Eubacteriales bacterium
ACCTACCTGTACAAAGATCGCAGTGACGATGGCATCAACATCTCCGGCGGCGAAGCGCAGAAGATCGCACTTGCCCGTGCGCTGTACAAGGATTCGCCGTTCATCATTCTGGACGAACCAACGGCGGCGCTCGACCCCATCGCGGAAGCGGAGATTTATTCCAAGTTCAATGACATCGTTGGCGACCGCACCGCAATCTATATCAGCCACCGTTTGTCCTCCTGCCGGTTCTGCGACGAGATCGCCGTGTTCGACAATGGGCTGGTAGTGCAGATGGGCAATCATGATTCACTGGTGGAAGCCGACGGGCTGTATCAGGAGTTATGGCACGCACAGGCGCAGTATTACACGGAATAAAGTGATCTGTATACGTTCAAAAACATATAGTAATAATAATTTGTAAACATTCCTGACTATCTCTTGCAATTACGTTAAAAATATGATATAATACTTAAGAAATAAATACAGGGGAGCTTGTGTTTGCAGGCTGAGAGCAAGTAATCGAACTTCGACCCTTTAACCTGATGCGGATAATGCCGCCGTAGGAAGTCATACAGAGGGATTTTTTACAGGAGGCATCCGAAATGGCTGTCTCCTGTTTTTGTTTTACAATCGAATAAACGGGGAGCTTGTAATTGCGGGCTGAGAGGAAGTAATCAAACTTCGACCCACCAAAATTCATGATTTACATGAATTTGACCTGATTTGGATAATGCCAACGTAGGGATACAAATGATGCGTATTTTCACGGAAGTTACCCGAATCTGGTAGCTTCCGTTTATATTTTGTACAGGAAGGAGGAAATATTGTTCCCGACAGATTCGGGCGGATGGGAGGGGAGCGCCTCACATTTTGTATGCACAGGTTTGTGCGGCGATGGGAACCCGTGTTTCGGGGTGAGAGGAGAAAATGGATTCTCGACCGAACGAGGCATTGACCTCGATATCATAAACTGTGAGGTTACAAAAATGAAAAATTCCAAAAGCATTCTGAAACTTGTCACGCTTGCTATGCTCATCGCGCTCGGCGTGGTCATCTCCCCCATCCTTCGTGTGGAGGGAATGTGTCCCATGGCGCACTTTATCAACATTACCTGCTCTGTCTTTCTCGGTCCGTGGTATTCGCTGCTCTGTGCCGTACTGATCGGTGTCATTCGCATGATGACTATGGCGATTCCGCCCATCGCTTTGACAGGAGCCGTGTTCGGTGCCTTTCTGTCGGGCGTGTTCTACCGTCTGTCAAAAGGAAAAATCATTTTTGCCGTGCTCGGTGAGATCATCGGTACCGGCATCATCGGCGCGATTGCATCTTATCCGGTCATGAGTATCCTCTGGGGGAAAGAGGGCCTTTCCTGGTTGTTCTATGTGCCATCGTTCATCTGCGGAACTCTTATCGGCGGCAGTATTGCCTATTTGTTTCTCAAGAAAATCGCATCGAACGGTCTCCTTGCGCAGATTCAGTCAAAGCTTGGTTCCCGAGTCTACAACGACAAAGGAAGTATCCTCTCTGATGCGCTGTCCATTGCTGCGCTCGGCGGAATTCTGTTCGTCGTGATCGAAATTGCGGCAGGAATTTTCAGCCTGGAAGCGCCCCTGTGGGATATTCTCGCTTATGCCGCATCTGCCGTATCTGTTGCCGCAGGACTTGTCTACTACCTTATAAAGAAAGTGAAGCATCATGAAAAAACTGCATGAAATACGTGATGCTGTTCAGCACAAGCATCCGCTGATCCACTGCATCACCAATCCGATTTCTATCAACCAATGCGCAAATGCGATTCTGGCTGTGGGTGCACGACCAATCATGGCGGAGCATCCTCTCGAAGTGCGGGAGATCACCAAAACTGCGGACGCTCTGCTGTGCAATCTCGGGAACATTACCGATGCGCGAATGGAGTCCATGAAAATCGCGCTGATAACAGCCAAAGAAAAGGAAATTCCCACCGTGATCGATGCCGTGGGTATCGCCTGCTCTGAACTGCGTCGGAATTTTCTGGGGGAGCTGTTAAAAACAGGCACACCGACCGTCATCAAGGGAAACTATTCGGAAATTGCGGCGCTGTATTTTGAAAATTACCGCTCCTCCGGCGTGGATGCAGATGCATCACTCGATCAGAATGCTGTCAGCCGTATGGCGGCAGAACTGGCACAGACATATGGTACCGTCATTCTTGCGAGCGGAAAAACAGACATCATCACGGATGGTAAACGACTGATCTGCGGGAACAACGGTACACCAAGACTCGCTTCCGTTACGGGAACAGGATGTATGCTTGGTGCGCTGTGTGCGGCGTATCTCTCCGTATCGCGTGATATGGATGCGGCGGTCTGTGCGTGTTCGGTCCTTGGCATCTGCGGACAGCTTGCCCAAACAGCACCGGGCAGCGGTTCGTTCATGGTACATCTCATGGACGGGCTGTCCACACTGTCCGCAGTGGAATTTGAAACTTATATATCTTTGGAGGAATTTGATCTTGAAACAATTTGACACAAGCCTGTATTTTATCACAGACAGCGGAACTTATGAAGAAGCGGAGTTTCTTGCACGCATTGAAGCTGCACTTTGCGGCGGAGTGACTATACTCCAGCTTCGCGAGAAAAACAAAACCACCAGAGAGTATATTTCTCTGGCGGAAAAGGTACATAAACTTACGAAAGAACATGGCGTTCCGCTGATCATCGACGACCGTGTGGATGTGGCACTTGCCGTGGACGCGGAGGGTGTACATCTCGGTGCGGAAGATATGACGGTTGCACAGGCAAGAAAGATTCTCGGTGAAGATAAAATCATCGGCGCAACAGCAAAGACCGTACCGTGGGCACAGGATGTGTACCGTCAGGGAGCGGACTATCTCGGTGTGGGCGCGATTTACCCGACAACCACCAAGGTGAAGACGGTTCTGACGTCCGTCGATACACTGCGAGATATCTGCAAAGCCGTACCGATTCCCGTCAATGCGATTGGGGGACTGAACAAAACCAATATTGATGTTCTCGCAGGAATCCCGATTGCCGGAATCTGCGCGGTATCCGCCATTATGAAAGCGGATGATCCGAAGATTGCGGTGGAAGAACTGAAAGCAAGCGCACAGGAGCTTGCCCTGATTTAATCAAAAAAGCGGCAGATTGGGGGCACCACCTTATGCCGCTATAGAAAACGATGCTGAAATACGAAAGGAGTCAACCATGAAAATGAAAACAGCATTGACCATTGCAGGAAGTGACTGCAGCGGAGGCGCCGGTATTCAGGCAGATATCAAAACCATGACCATGAACGGTGTTTTTGCCATGAGTGCGATTACCGCACTGACGGCGCAGAACACGACCGGCGTAAGAGCAATTCAGGAGTCCGCACCGGATTTCCTGAGTGAGCAAATAGATGCGGTATTTGAGGACATTTACCCTGATGCCGTAAAGATCGGCATGGTATCGTCAAGTGCGCTGATCCGTGTGATCGCAGACCGATTGCGATACCATAAGGCACAAAATATCGTTGTTGATCCCGTTATGATCGCATCCAGCGGTTCCGCTCTGATGAAATCCGAGGCGGTGAAGATACTGACCGAGGAGCTTCTTCCCATCGCAAACCTTGTCACGCCCAATATCCCCGAAGCAAATGTATTGTCCGAAATGGTGATTGCAAATCGTGAGGATATGCTGACGGCCGCGAAAAAGATCGGTAACAGTTTCGGCTGTGCTGTTCTGCTCAAAGGCGGTCATAGTGTAAATGACGCAAATGACCTGCTGTATGCAAACGGTGAAACCCGCTGGTTCGAGGGAAAGCGCATCGACAATCCCAACACCCACGGTACCGGATGCACGCTGTCAAGTGCCATTGCCGCAAATCTCGCCAAAGGATTTACGCTTGTTGAGTCTGTTCAGAGAGCAAAGGACTACATCTCCGGCGCACTTGCCGCCATGCTGGATCTGGGACATGGTTCCGGGCCTATGATGCACAACTTTGATCTGAACAGCCAATTTTCAAAATAATCTGCCTGAAAGGACTATCAAAATGAGAAACTACACCACACAAATGGATGCCGCAAGACGCGGTATCATCACGCCCGAAATGGAGGCGGTTGCCGCAAAGGAATACCGTACTGCGGAAGAAATCCGTGATCTCGTTGCAGGCGGTCAGGTTGCCATATGCGCCAACAAACTGCACACCTGCATCGAACCGAACGGTGTGGGTTCCATGCTTCGCACCAAAATCAACGTCAATCTCGGCGTGTCCCGTGACTGCAAGGATTACGATATCGAAATGGAAAAGGTCATGGCGGCAGTCAATATGGGTGCAGAAGCGATCATGGACTTGTCCAGCCACGGCAACACGCAGCCGTTCCGCCGCAAACTCACAGCAGAATGTCCTGCTATGATCGGCACGGTTCCCGTGTATGACAGTGTGATTCACTATCAGCGCGACCTTGCAACGCTCACGGCAAAGGATTTCATTGATGTTGTTCGCCTGCACGCTGAGGATGGCGTAGACTTTGTCACGCTCCACTGCGGCATCACCCGCAGGACCATTGAGCAGATCAAAAAACACAAGCGGAAGATGAACATTGTTTCCCGCGGCGGTTCGCTGGTCTTTGCATGGATGAGCATGACCGGCGAAGAGAATCCCTTCTACGAATATTTCGATGAAATTCTTGATATCTGCCGCGAATATAATGTGACCATTTCCCTTGGAGATGCCTGCCGTCCCGGCTGTCTTGCCGACGGAAGCGATGTCTGCCAGATCGAAGAGCTGGTGCGTCTCGGCGAGCTGACCAAGCGTGCATGGGCAAAGGATGTGCAGGTTATGGTGGAAGGTCCAGGGCACATGCCGATGGATCAGATCGAAGCGAATATGAAGATGCAGCAGACCATCTGCATGGGTGCGCCGTTCTATGTGCTCGGTCCGATTGTTACGGATATCGCTCCCGGCTACGACCACATCACCTCTGCTATCGGCGGTGCGATCGCGGCTGCATCCGGTGCGGCATTCCTTTGCTATGTAACACCGGCAGAGCATCTTGCACTTCCGAATGTGGAGGATGTGAAGCAAGGCATTATTGCATCGAAAATTGCCGCTCATGCTGCCGATATTGCAAAAAAGATCCCCCATGCGAGAGATCTTGACGATAAAATGGCGGATGCCCGGAGAACCTTTGATTGGGAAACCCAGTGGGAATGCTCCATCGATCCGGAAACCGCAAAGGAATTCGGGACAGTCGTGCTCCCGAACATGAGGACTCCTGTTCGATGTGCGGTAAATTCTGTGCCGTCAGAAGCATGAACAAAACGCTGAATGACGAGTATATTGATATTCTGTGAGGGAATCGGTTATGATAACAGTAGCACAAAAAATTTTCATCTATACCGGCAATGCATCCCTGCGCAGCAACTATGGTAAGATTACAAGATCTTGCAGGATTGGTGATGGAGGTGATTCTGACAAAATTATTTGAGAAACATAAAATAATATGCGGATCAATAGAGTACACTCTCATGAACCGATAAAACGAAAAGGTTAACAGGGGCGATTTTACCGCATTTTGAACACATTTCCGTTCAGAATGTGAGGCGACCATCCTATTGACCTTTTTCTTATTCATATCCAAGTTCAGCAAACAAAGCAGACTCTATTTCATAAATCTGATATATTGGAATCTTTGTCTCATCCACCAGAACCATGATCCGCTCGAATTCGTTGATCTCTTTCGCTGTCCCGGTGACGCTTCGATATGCGCCGCCGGATTTCTTTTTGTCAGGCTCAAAATAGGTGATTTTGACCTTGGGATGATCCCCAATATGCTCGGCGATGATCTGCAGTTTGCCATCGAGTATCGCTTTTGCGTTTTCATCAAGGATGATTCTATCATCCGTCAGACGCGCGGTTTCGTCTACAGCTGCCCCATAGCCAGTCAATGCGGCAAACGGAGCAAACTGTGCGGCGCGGGCGGAAACAGACATACGCGGTCTTGTAGGTGAGATATGATGCGGCAAGCCGATGATGTCCGCATATTTGGTTTCGGATTCTGTCATGTCGCATCTCCCCTCAATTTTTATGCCTTATGCCCGCCAATCTGTGCATTGCGATCACGTGCGGTGGCATCTTCTTCCAGATTCATTCCTTTGAGAATGATATTCTTTCCGTACCGTTTCTTTAGCTCCAGTACCGCCTCCTGCATGTGCCGTTCTTTTTCCAGTGCCGTTTTTTCCTCTGCCTGCCGCCGTTCCAGTTCCTCATAATCAGTGAAAAGGTCAAGCTGC
>JAZTZC010000508.1:0-4034 GCA_045637265.1 Eubacteriales bacterium
AGGATATGCCGACCGGCAACGGCGACGAGACTTCCCCCTACGATTTTTATCAGTATATCGACGGCACGGCTGCGCGGTTCGATCTTGATGACGCATCGACGCAGACATGGACTCTGCCCGATGCGGACGACGGCTTCTGCGGGGATTTCCTCGGACTGTCAAACGGCGTTGCCATTGTGCGCGTGGACAATCCCGAAAAGGATTATACAGGCGATGCGTATGAGGGCGGCGTATACAAATTCCGTCTGGCATCTGCCGGGACGATGGAGATGCTCGGCGCGTTTGAAACCGTACAGCCGTAACCGAATGATATGAAAAAGGAAATGAAAATATGAAAAAACTGCTTTGCGCGTTGTTTGCCGCGCTCCTGCTGCTATGCGGGTGCGCTGACACCTACACCGTTCCCGAAAACGCGCTCAATACCCCTGCATACTGTCAGATCGACAACACCGTATACATGGACTGGGCAGCAAATCTCCGTCGTTTCTCCAACAGCACCCCCGAGGGCATGAGCCTGTGCTTTGATCCGCTTTGTACCCATTCCAAAGAAGAATTCTGCGCTGAGATCAATGGTGCCTGCTCCGTTGTGACCGACGGCGAGCGGCTGTATCTCAAAACGCACAGCTACGGAACAGCGACAATCACCGCGCTGAATATCGACGGCAGCGGACGCGAAACGCTTTGTGAATACTCCATGTGCAACGGACTTGTCACGAACATTTCCACCGACGGAAAGTACATCTACTTTGTGGAAGGTCTTTACCAAAATCCCACCGACACCGAGGGGGACTCCTACGGCATTCCCAAGCGTATTTCCTGCAAGGGCGGCGAAGCGGAAGCGTTTCTCGATTTTGAAGTCAGCGCATATGCCGAGATCTATGCCGATGCGGACAACTACTACATCACCGACAACGGCATGTTCTCGGTCATTGACCGCAAGGACGGCACGCGTACCGATGTCCAGATGCCAACGCCCGAAACGTACGGACTGATCCTGCATGACGGGAATGTGTATTTGTACGGTATCGCCGCGTATCACGAATACCAGATCAATTCCCGCTTCAACTTTGCACGCAAAGGGCTGTGGAAGTGGAATGGCACCGCGTTTGAAACGGTGATTTCCGATATCGATCAGCTTGCGTGGGACGTGGGCGGTGTGTGGTATACGCTGATGCTTCCCGTGGAGGATTTTGTTCTCGTCGGCTCCAAGGAAAGCTACGACGGAAAAGGACAGTCGCTGTATGACTTCATCCGCACATGGACGGGTGAGCTTGTCTATTGCGATCTTGCGACAGGCGAGAAAACGGTATACCGCACCGACAGCGAAAACCTCAAAATCGAACCTTACGGCGTGGCAAACGGCTATATTATAGCGGCGGTCAATGACTACAGCAAGCTGTCGTTTACCTTTGAATATGTGAATCTGAAGCCGGCGGAGGATGGGACGGTGATGGTTCATGAGGCGATCAAAGCGGAAAGAGAGGAAACAAAATGAAACTAACCATAAATAATATTTCAAAATCCTACGGCACAAACCTTGCATTAAACAACTTCACCGCCACCCTCGACGCGGGCATCTACGCTCTGCTTGGCCCAAACGGCTCGGGCAAATCCACGCTGATGAACATCCTCACCGACAACCTCAAGGCGGATTCCGGTGAAATCTTGTACGACGGCGAAAACGTCCTCGACATGGGTGTGCGCTTCCGCGAAAAGCTGGGCTTCATGCCGCAGTATCCGGGGCTGTACCCGAACTTCACGGTGGAGCGTTTCATGTGGTACATGGCGGCGCTCAAGGGCATCTCCAAAGCCGAATCCCAGCGGCAGATCCCCGAAATCCTCGCCGCCGTGGAGCTGGATGATGTACCAAAACGCAAAATCGGCGCACTGTCAGGTGGTATGAAACAGCGTCTGACCCTTGCACAGGCGGTGCTGGGCGACCCCGAAATCCTCATCCTCGACGAACCCACTGCCGGACTTGACCCCAAACAGCGCATCGCCATCCGCAATTATATCTCGAAAATCGCGTTCAACAAGATCGTGCTGATCGCCACCCACGTTGTGCCGGACATTGAGTTCATCGCAAAGGACATCATCATGCTCAAAAAGGGCGTGATCGTGGACAACGCACCGCCTCATGAGCTGGTGAAGAAGATCGACGGCGGCGTGTGGATTGTGCCGTGTGCAGAGTCGGAGGTACAGGCGATGCAGGACAAGTTCCGCGTGACGAATATTGCCAGAGATGAGCAGACAGGGGAGGTGTTATTGCGGGTGTTGGCGGATGCGAATCCTACGGAGAGGGCAAGAGTGGTTGCTCCGACGCTGGAGGATTATTATCTGCATGTCTTTGGCGATGCTTCGGGGACATAAATCACTAAAACACACAGGAGGATTACAACATGAAAAAATTGAATGTTATCGCTCTCTTACTCATTGCATTGTTTCTTTGCTCATCTTGCACAAATCACAGCGAAATTTCAGAATCTCCAAACCACAGCAAATATATTTACCGCATGGCAGACGGCAGTTCCCTTGATTGGAATACTGCGATGGGAATGCCGATCAAGATCAATCTTGTCAGCGGGAAAACAACACCGGTGTGTATCGACCCACTTTGTATGCATGAGGATGCCGACTGTCCGTTTTACGAATGCTTTGGATGTGTTGCTGACGGAACGGTTATCTTCTTCCGACGCGGATGGATCAGCCGTACTGAAGGCGGATTTGAGGGAATCGAGAAGCTGTGTACTTACAATGCGGCAACGGGCGATGTACGTGTTTTAGAGGAATACTCTGATTCTATCGTTTATGCCGGAATCCATGACAATGTACTGTATTTTTACACCGCGGAGTTTTCCTCTGAAAATGATACATGGGTTTGTACTTATCAGCTCCACATGGCGGACGGTATCAGCGGAAAAATCACGGATCTTCCGTTAGAAAATGAATACGCAACCAAAGGTGGCTTTACCTCAAACAGCGATTATCCGAATATTCTTTCCATAGATGATGAGAGCATTTATTGGATGGAATACAGCGGCATTTCAGAAGCGATTTTTTATAAAACAGATCGGATGGCGCAAAACAAACAACTGGTGGCAGGAGGTCAAACGGCTGGTGGAACATATCACGGCGGTTTTTCCTATTCCATGACAGGTGTCTCCGAATTGATTGATCCCAATGCCGGCAGAACCCCGGAAAACATGTTGAATACATATTCTCTGCACCGCACATCTCTTGCAGATCAGATAAAGGAAACGATAGCAGAAGGACTTGCCACACCGAACTTCATCATTACCGACCGTTATATTTTCACAATGGAAGGCTTGTCGACGGAATCCAAAGGTTGAAAGGAAATTCTACACGGATGCAGAGTCAGTCGGATGAACCATGACGGAAGCAATTTGACTGTGATTGCAGAAACAGACATCTATGATTTCATGTATCAGGAATTTTCAAATGATACAATTCTGATTGATTCTTATGAGGATGATGAAACTACATATCTTGCGCTTGCATTTTGTATAACAGATGAGGACGGAAATTTGATTCATTCTCCCGATACATTGATTCTGAATACTTTGACAGCAGAATTTACTGTCAGTGAGTATACTGAATAAGTTCGCGAACGATGTGACGAACATTACCAGAGACCAGCAAACAGGGGAGGTGCTATTGCAGGTGCTCGCAGATGGGGAATTTCACAGAGCAAATCCGGACGACGGAGAGGGAAAGGACGGTTACTCCTACTTGAGCTATTGTTAGTTAGCAAGCGGGGTCCTGTGCTATCACAGAACGTAATCGGTTCGGTTATGGCTTATTCAAACCACCTACCAAACCGATTTTAGCTTGTTGGGAATCCCCAATCCCCTGAACCTGCGTAACATACATACAACCGAAAAACAAAAGAATCCCGAGAACGACCGAAATGGTTACTCTCGAGATTCTTCTGATTCAATTTGGATATTCGTAATAAAAAACAAATCCGAACCAATTTCGATTGACGAAATAGTTCGGATTTGTTGCATATGGTG
>JAZTZC010000509.1:0-11285 GCA_045637265.1 Eubacteriales bacterium
CATGCGATATTACCTCCTTCCTTGAGTTCGGTGAGTTTGGCTTCATTGACCATCTCGCCAGCGGCAATGACCATACCTGCGGGAACCGTCAGCTTGGTACCGATGACAGCGATCTTTTCCTCGTCATTCTTCGCACCGACAACCGCACCTGCCGCAATCACAGTATCCGCATCGATGATGGAATACTCAACACGTGCACCGGCTTCGATCCTGGTTCCGCTCATGATCACGGAATCACGGACAACCGCACCGGGAGCAACATATACACCGTCAAAGAGGACGGAGTTTTCAACACAGCCGTAGATCTCACAGCCTTCGCTCATCAGGGAACCGTGCAGCTTTGCGTCTTCACCGACAAACTGCGGCGGGCGGGCGGAGGTACGGGAGAAGATTCTCCAGTTCTTGTCATAGAGATCGAATTCGGGCTTTTCGCCGAGCAGATCCATATTGGCCTCCCACAGAGAGGCGATCGTTCCGACATCCTTCCAGTAGCCTTCAAAAGGATATGCATACATGGATCTGCCGTCATCGAGCATCTTCGGGATGATGTTCTTACCGAAGTCCTTGGAGGAGTTCGGGTCGTTTTCGTCGGCAATCAGATACTCCTTGAGCAGCTTTGCATTGAAGATGTAAATACCCATCGATGCCTTCGTGGACTTGGGCTGCTTGGGCTTTTCTTCAAACTCGAAGATCTTGCCGTTTTCGTCCGCATTCATGATACCGAAACGAGAAGCCTCGGACAGCGGAACCTCAAGAACGGAGATGGTACAGTCGGCGTTCATCTTCTTGTGGTAATCGAGCATTGCCGCATAGTCCATCTTATAGATGTGGTCACCGGAGAGAATGAGCACATAGTCGGGATCATAGCGGTCGATGAAGTTGAGGTTCTGGTAAATGGCGTTTGCCGTGCCGGAATACCAGTCAGCTCCGTTCTTGCCCTGGTACGGCGGGAGCACCATAACACCGCCGCGGCTGCGATCGAGGTCCCACGGCTGACCGTTGCCGATGTACTCGTTGAGCACGAGCGGCTGATACTGTGTCAGGACACCGACGGTGTCAAGACCGGAATTGATGCAGTTGGAGAGCGGGAAGTCGATGATACGGTATTTACCGCCGAACTGAACAGCGGGTTTTGCCGTAGATTCTGTCAGTGTGTACAGTCTGCTGCCCTGTCCTCCCGCAAGCAGCATTACGACACATTCTTTCTTTTGGAACATGATTACAATATTCCTCCTTCTATTTTCCTGTTTCGCCATGGGCACCATACACCACAGCAAAACAAACGGTACAATAATAATGTAGGATCATGATTTGCGCTGGCGTTTGACCGGCACAAAGATCACAGCTGACATTGCCGGCAGCGTCACACACAGACAGCGGTGCGTTTCGCTGTTGTCGGGTGCCATTACGGGTTCTGCGGTCAGTCTGCCTTCGTTGTGACAGTCCGAACCGCCCCACGCCGCATCGTCGGTTGTGAACAATTCCTCATAGACCGCAGGGGCATCCGCAGGCAGTCTCATGGTATATCCGTTCAGCGGAAGTGCTGAAAAGTTGACCGCAATCAGAAGCGGCATTCCGGCTCTGTCGTATCGGACATACGAAATCGTATTGGTATCGCGCTCCTCTGTACCCATCCAGCGGTAGCCTGCCCAGGAGAAATCGTCCTCCCACAGCTCACGCCGCTCCAGATACAGATGATTGAGCGCACGGGTAAAGTCCTGCATTTTTCTGTGTGCATCATAATCGAGCATGAACCATTCCAGCTGATTTTCCCAATCCCATTCACGGAACGGTGCATATTCGCAGCCCATAAAGCTCATCTTTTTGCCGGGCTGTGTAATCATATAGGCAAGAAATGCACGCATGCAGGCAAATTTTTCCTCATATGCGCCGAACATCTTGTCCAAGAGGGATTTTCTGCCGTGTACCACCGCATCGTGCGGAATCGGCAGAATATGGTTTTCGGAAAACGCATCCATCAAAGGATCGGTCAGACAGGCGTGCTTATCCCGTCGACAGAGGGGATCGGTGCCGACATAATCAAACATGCCGTCCATCCATGCGGTATTCCATTTGAAATTGAAGCCGAGTGCGCCGATATCCACAGGTCCCGTCACAGGCTGCTGCCCGATGGATTCGCCGGCGATCATGAGCGCATCGGGAAATTCGGAAAAGAGCTTGGTATTCAGCTTACGGAAAAACGCCATTGCCGCCGCATTGTATTCCGCACCCTCACCGTTGTCAAAGTACAGCATATCGGTGACATCACAGCAGCGCAGACCGTCAATATGATATTCACGCAGCCAGAACATCGCACCCGAGACAAGGAACGACTGCACTTCGGGACGTCCGACATCGAAACGGTCGGTACCGCTCCTGTCATCGGCATCCCAGTTCTGATATTCATAGCAGAAGCTGCCGTCAAACCGATACAGACCGTGCTCGTCCCGAGGGAAGCGGGCAGGTACCCAGTCCAGAATCACACCGATTCCGGCAGTATGGCAGGCATCCACGAAATATTTGAAATCTTCAGGTGTTCCGAAGCGGGAGGTCGGTGCGTAATACGAGCAGACACGATAACCCCATGAACGGTCATCGGGGTGCTCCATCACAGGAAGCAGCTCCACATGGGTATACCCCATTTCCTTTACATACGGAACGAGCACCTCTGCAATTTCTCTGTAATTGAGATATGCCGCAGGATTTTTTCGTGTGGTCATTCCCTCACGCGTACGGAACGAGCCGAGATGCACCTCGTAAATATTCATCGGCGCCGGGTAGAATGCGCGCATCGCTTTGGGTGTTTTTTTCTTCTGCTCGGACAGAAGTACGTTTCCTACAGTTTCGGAAGCGTCTTCCGCCGCTCTGCTTTTTGCCTGCGGAGCAGAAAAGATTCTGCGTCTGTGCGTACGCCAGCCTCTGTCATGCCATTCAAACTTCGGCGGGATATACAGAATGGACGCGGTATTGTGCAGACATTCCGAGAACAAGCCGTACGGGTCTGCTTTCAGACGAACACCGTTTTCTCCTGTGATCCGATATTTATAACGCTGACCGACGCGGATGACATCCTCTTCTTTTTTCCCCTTTTCAGGCAGCGGAACAATACATTCCCAGACACCGGCTTCCGTCACTCGCTCCATCGGATATCCGTCGCCCCAGTCATTGAAGTCGCCGACAACCTCGATTTTCTGTGCGCGCGGAGCCCAGACGCGGAAGATCCAGCATCTGCCCGTCTTTCCGTCGGAATAATGCGCGCCAAGATAATCGTATGCATACGTCGTGGTTCCCTGATGGAAATAGTATGCGGCAAGATCATCGGGGGTGTTTGCGTGGGATGCGGGTGTTTGCGGTTTGCCTTGTGCCATGTGTATATTACTCCTGTGTTTTTCGCATAACGGAACCTCCCGCACCCTATCAGAGCCGAGAGTTTCTCTGTTAATATTATATCTCATTTGGACGCATTTTGCAAGAGGGTTTTCACACTTCCATGCACTTTTCTTCATAAAGTTCGGCTATTTCTGTCAAATATCGACCTCCTTATTTGTATAAGTTGCTGTATATCGATTTTCCGACAGAACAGAATGGGTACCAAAAAACGCCTGCCCGACAAAGGCAGACGTTTTTGAAAGAAAAAAACGAATATGTACATCGGATGCACGGGCGATCATACGGATGTCTCTGTGCTGCAAAATGCAACGGGAGAAAGTGTTCCGCCTGACAAAAGTCCGCCGATCTCGGCATATCCCTCAAGCAGATTGGCATACGAATTATATACCGTAATATCAAGACAATGCGGCCCCGCACACAGCTCCAGTGCAAAATCATATGGCTGTCGGATGCATTTCCCTGCCTCCGTGCCATCGACCGCTGCCGTAACAGTATCGCGAACCTCACCCAGCGACAGCAGATATCTGCCGTCCTGCGGGATCGAAACTGTCATATGATAGGTCACGCCGCCGGAATAAAACGGCTGTCCCTGCTCGGACCATGAGCTGTCGGTTTTCAGTTCCGTTCGCCGTGCAGACAGGATGATATCGGCACGGTCAGGAATCCACATGCACAGATTATAGGTATGGCGTGCTGTCTTATGGAAAACATGCTCACCTTCCACAGAGACATCAAATTCACCCAACAAGAACAAAAGACTGTCGGAGGTCAGCGGTTCTGTTTTCTCAAGCATCAAGGTATGCTTACCCGGCTGCAGTACGGGCAATGCAAACGCGCTGTACGCATCGTCAAAAATCTGTACCGACTGTGCAGATAGTCTGATGCCGTCCAGCATCACCGCCGTGATTTTTTCAAGACAGAACGTCGGAATCATCACAGAAACGTCAGAGAGTGCATCTGTCACAGTAAACGGAAATTCCAGAGACGGCACATCCTCGTCCTTGGTCACAGCCGCACCGCCGCAGATAAAGTATTCCAGCGAAACGGCATTCGGTGCATGGAAGGTAACGGGGCAGGTTTGCGGCAGAGATACTACCGCATCTCCGAGCACAAAACGCGCAGGGAGATTGTCATAATGCGCCGATACATAACGGATGTCGCCGGGATACAACAGCAAAGGTTCTGTGCGTCCGTACGCATACAGGGTACCGCGAATCGGTTCATTTTGTTCGATATTGGCAATAAAGACAAATTCTTCTCCGTCAATGATGCGGCGCGCAAAATGCGGCGTTCCCTCACCGTCCCAGCGCACTGTACAGTCGGACAGCAGGTCGGGAATACGGTCAAGCGCATCCGCACCGATCACCGTAATGCCGTTTGCTTCAATGGCAGCACGTTCTTCCTCGGACAGCACAATGCCGGCTTCAATGGCAATGCGGAATCCGTAATCTTCGTTTGCAAGGCGCGTACGGTCACAGACGGTAAAGCCCCAAACCTCGCGGTTGAGACGGGTAAATACCTCAAAATACGGTTCACCGTCAAAACGGTTCCGCCAGAGATCCTCGGTCGGATCGATCAGCGCAATGGGATACAACGGCTTGCCCGATGCCATCATCGCGCTCATTTCCGCCAGATGGTCATTGAGCTCGCGCACCGCATGGGAAAGCATGGATTTCGGGGAGAAATCCGGCGGTGCAAAATACTTTGCTTCCCCAAAGAAGCGATGATGATACGCATGCGTCACAATGAATGTAATGCCCTGCATGATCTGAAATGCGGCAATCCGCGCAAGCGTTCCCGGCTCGACACCGAAGTTGGTTGCGGCAAACATTTCGCACATAGCCTCGCGTCTGCCGTACAAAAATGCCGTCGCCGCCGCCTGCTTTGCGCGCATATCGTGCGATACATCGGTGAAATCCGTCATTTTCAGCGTCATCTGCGGCAATCCCCACACGACATTGGGATTGTAAAAGCACTCCCCGCGCATATGCTTTCCGCCATCCAGCGCATACAGCTCCTGGTCGGTTCCCGGGAAATCAAAGTGCGAACCGACATCGGAAAACCGTCCTTCCGTAAATGCGGAACTGCGCGGTGCATCATTATGAAGGAACGGCGAGGTATCTCCGGTATGACCGGTGATCAGAAGTCCGTGTTCATGTGCCCAGCGTTCCCCTGTTTCAAACCAACTCTGATAAAGATGTCCCGCATGCTCCCAATAATCCTGCGCCTGCGGCAGATCGGGATATTGCAGAAGCTCTTTCAGGTACGGCATAATATCATAGCCGTATTTCTTTTCAAACGAATTTGCAAAGTCATCCGACCACGGAAAATAATTGCGTTTATAGTTTTCAAAACCGTACATCGCACCGGCATCGACGCGGCGGTTGTCAGTATCGGAGAAAAAGCCGACGATCGGATCAGCGAAATAGTCCCCGACCTCGCGCAGATACGCTTCATAGACCAGCTCACGGAACAGTTCGGCAGAACGCGGATGCTCAAACGCAGGAAATCCCCACTCCACCTTTTCCGCGACGACCTCTCCGTCTTTCAAGATCAGATGCTGACCGTGCAGGGTCGGATCGATTGCACGAACCTTCCCGGCAACGCTTCCGGGCGGAAAATCAAAGCCGTTGTTGATCCACATCTCAAGAGACAAATCCCGGCAAGCCTTTGCCGCAGCACGCACCATATCAAACCACGCATCCGTCAGATAGTTCTCCGACGTAAATCCGCGCGGCGGCTTGTTGAACAGTACAATCCCGCCAAAGCCTTCATCCTTCAAAGCCGACAGTGCATCATGCATCGCCGCCTCCGACAGTGCCGCGGAATCGGTCGTTGTAATGAAATAAAACGGTTTCGGCCGATGTGCGAACACATCAGCCTCACCGATCGGATATCGATTCATACGCATCAACCTAGCATCAATAATCGCTCGACATATAGAAGTCCAGCGTTTCCTGCATTGCCTTCTCACAAGAGCTTTCCTTGGATTCCCAGACAGTCGAGAAGGACTTGCCGCTGGTCGCCATAACGTCCAGCTGCGACTTGATGGAACCCCAGTTGAAGACGAAGCCAAGGTCATAACGCTTGGTGGAGAAGATGATATCGAGCATATCGCCGGACTCGTTGTCACGCGCCATTTTGGTGTAGAGGTTGAGGTCGTAGTAAGCCTTCGTGACGGTATCGCGGGATTCGTATGCCAACGCCTCGAGCAGATGGCAGGTCATATCGAGCTTCTCAACATTGGTCGTCGGGACGCAGATACCGGGAGCCACGTGCGTTGCGATCAGATGGTAGTAGTCCTCCTGATTTTCATCATACAGCGGATACGGCAGGATACCGAAGTCATGCTCCATGTTGCGGTAGTAGGTGATATCATAGATGGAGCCGGGACGGAACAGGTTGCGATTTTCCATGAAGACCTTGTCAAGCGTCGTCCAGGTTTCGGAGCACTTGGATGCCCACAGCATATTATCGGTATCGTTGAAGTATTCTACCAGATAATCACAAACATCAAAGGTACGCTGGGATTCCACTGTGAAATACGGTACACCTTCTTCGTCCAGCGTAACGAGGTTGTTGCCGCAGGTGAAGTAGAACAGGAATGCCATACCGCCGTCGGAGAGGATACCGAAGCGGTCGTTCTCATCGCGGACACCGTCACCGTTGAGGTCAGCGGCAACCTGCTTACCGAGCGACTTCATCTGATCCATCGTCCACGTCTTATCGCGTGCCATCTGGTAAACGTCCGGAACGTCAAAGTCGTTTGCAACTTTCTTGTTGAAATAGACGCAGTAGTTCAGTTCTTCATCGTAAACGGAAATGTCACCGGTCATGACATAGATCTTGTCAAACATTGCAAGGTCACGCTGGATCGCCTGATCCCACCACGGCGCATCCATCTTGATGGACGGCAGATCATACCAGTTCAAGAACATACCTTCCATTGCCATGGACATTGCATTGTTGATGTAAAGCTCCATGACATCATAGTCATCGGAACCGGCAGAAATGGAGTTGCGTGCAGTTGTTACCGGTGCGTTATCGTTGGTTACTTCGATTGTGCAGTTGTAGCGTTCCTCAATCAACAGGTTACGGGCACGGATCGCGTCGTTGACAAGCTCACCTGCCATGGCTTCGTCATAATAGAAGTCATACTGATGGATACAGTCAACACCCAGCTCATAGCCGAGGATACGCAGCTTCTCACCGCCAAAATCCGCCTCGGGCAGATCCAGTGCGGGACGGTCATCGGTCACGGCTTCCGTGACAACAGCTGTTGTGTCCTCACCGCCGACAGCAGCCGTTGTATCAGCAGGCTGTGTACCGCCGTCGCCGCCGCAGGATGCCGCCGTACCCATGACGGTGCAAAGCAGTAAAAATGCGGGAAGTATTCTCTTGAAATTCATATCTTTATCCTCCGTATATCACGTAATATTTTTCTGAATCAATAATGCTCGGTACGTGCAAGAATATCATCCTGCACAGAACGGTCGAGCTTGGTATAGTACGCCGAGAAGCCGGAAACACGGACAACCAGAGATTCGTAATCCCCGGGATGTGCCTGTGCATCACGCAGCGTATCCTTGGAAACGCAGTTGATCTGCAATTCCTGTCCGCCCATTAAGAAATACGAGCGGATGACAGCGCCGAGCTTGGCACGCTTTTCGGCATTTTGGAACATATCGGGTGTGTACTTTTGATTGACGACCGTACCGCAGGCAACGCGGGTGTAGTCGGGCTTGCACAACGACAGTGCCGATGCCGTAGGACCCGAGCGATCCATACCGCGCATGGGCGATGCCGCATCGGAGACAGGCATACCGGCACCGCGTCCGTCGGGTGTTGCACCGACCTCACGTCCTGCACCGATGTTCTGCGTGTTGGAAGCAATCGCAATATAATATCTGCCGCCGTCGGGTGTACGGTACGAATCAAACAGATCCGCCTGCGCCTCGACAAACCAGATAGCGTATTTGTCGGCAATGTCGTCGTTGTTGCCATACTTCGGTGCGGCAATCAGCTGCTTCTGCAGTTCTTCATACCCTGCAAAGTTCGCCGCAAGCGCATCACGCAGCTCCCCGAGCGTCAGCACCTTATCGCGATAGACCAGCGTTTCGATGGCGGCAAGCGAGTCCGCGACCGTGGCAATGCCCATACCGCAGGCACCGTGTGCCGTCGGATACTTTGCACCGCCTCGGTTGATATCGATCCCGCGTGCGATACAGTCATCGCAGAAGCAGGACAAGAACGGCGACTGATGATTTTCGGAATCGGGAACGAAATTAGCACGGTTGAAGTTATCAACGTATGACTTCGCACCGACACGCAGCTGCGCCATGAACGCCTCCATAAACGCATCCATCGTCGCAAACGAATCGGGTTCCCCTGTTTCGATGCCGCGCTTTACACCGTCGAGCAGAGAGCAGCCGTTGTTGAGTGCGTATTCAAGATATACAGGCGTGTTGAAACGACCGTCAGACCACGGCGGCTGCTTGCCCTGAATGAAGTTTTCGATACAGCCGACCATGCAGTAGTCGCGGCAGTCCTCAAGGGAATATCCCATCCGCTGCAGTGCCGGAATGTTGACGTCGTCATTCATCAGCGCGGGATATCCAAGACCCGTACCGATGACCTCAAGACAGGCATCCAAGAATTCCTTCGGTGTATCACGGTGGATTCTTGCCGACAGATTCGGACCGGGAATGAAGCATGCACGAACCGCGCGCAGAATACAGTAAGACAGCGCGTTGGTCGCGTCTGAACCGTCCTCAGGCTTGACACCGCCAATGGCAATATTGGAAACATCGTCGCCGCCGCCAAGCGTTCTGCGTTCGCCGATCTTGATGAAAACGGATGCAAAATCATCCGTGACCGATTCCTCGGTGACAACGCCTGCCGCAAGATCGCGTTCATAAAACGGATAGAGATACTGATCCAGCCGTCCGAACGCCATGGCATATCGGCCTTCACACGCAAATGCGACATAGGTAAACCAGACAAGCTGCAGAGCATCTGCAAAGGACTGCGGCGCCGCAGAAGTGATACGACGGCATCTTGCAGCAATTTCCGCAAAACGGAGCTTGTCATCCCCGTCAGCCGCCTCTGCCATGCGATCTGCCTCAAGGGCATAACCGAGAATCATCTCGGAAAAACCTTCCATGGCAATTTTTGTACTGCGCAGGAATGCGGTCTTCTCCGCATCGTCTGCATAGCGAACAAGGGATGCGTCAATCTCTTCCAGTGTTCCGGGAATACCGTGATTCAGAAAATGTGAATAATTTGCCGCATAATGGTCAGAATTGGTATGAAAACCACGTTCCGGATACCGTGCGCAGATTCCTCCTGCCGCTGCCGCCGCTTCCTCGGAAACATCAGCATACATGCCGCGCAGAGATCCGGCGAACCGATCGTTTTGATACAGTACCTTTTTATGGGATGTAAACAGTGAATGAATGGCATACGCACGGGCAATGACGTTTTTCTCGTCGGCATGCTGTGCATATCCCTGTGCCCGATACACTGCGGCCGCATACCGTCCCGATGCCGGCATTTGCACCTCAGCCTTCAAGGCTGTAAGATCAAACTGCATTTGCATGATACCCCTCCTTTATCAGAGAACATCCTATGGTTAATAGAAGTAGTATATCATATTCCGCGAAACTTGTCCATACGATTTTGCAAAATAATTTCGATTTTCCGATATTCTTGGCATGTCCGATACAAAACGGAGCCCCTCCCACAAAGGAAATGGGATTGTCCTTCTACATAATCTCGGAAAGGAAATTTACGATATGTCAGAAACCAAGCTGCCTCAAACCGTGCTCCCCATTCTGCTTGCGGGAGGAGAAGGAACGCGTCTGCGTCCGATCACCGCCGATCTTCCCAAACCGCTGATCCCCATCGACGGCGTTCCCGCCATCTGTCGGATTCTCGATACCCTCTCCGCATACGGTGCCGAACGCGCCGTCATTACCGTACGCTACTGCGCCGATGATATCATCGACCGTCTGGGCGAGGAATATGCCGGCATCCGTCTGTCCTATGCAAACGAAGCAGATGCCCCGCGCGGAACGGCAGGAGGGGTACGGGATGCATGGGCTATGTATGCAAAGCCCCGGGACACCGATGCGCTCATCATCAGCGGAGATGCGGTATTCACCTGTGATCTCGCCGCATTTGCCGCATATCACAAAGCCAAAGCTGCCGATGCATCGCTTTTGTGTGTTTCCGTTTCCGACCCGGGCGCATTCGGCATTGTCAATACCGACGACAACGGTCAAATCACGGCATTCTCCGAAAAACCTTGTGCCGCAGAAACACTGTCCGATACCGTCAACACGGGCATATACTGTCTCAGCCGCGCATTTCTCACAACCATTTCCAAGGACGGTGCTCCCGATTTCGGGCAGGATGTATTTCCGTCTGCCCTGCGGGAGGGACGCGCGCTGTATGCCTTTGAAAGCACCGATTACTGGTGTGATGTCGGGTCGTTTTCCTCCTATCTTGCCTGCTCGCTTGCCGTCAGCGCCGGAAAAATCCCGAACATGGTCACACCGCGCATGCATCCACATCTCCCGCCTCATATTTCGGACTGCTCTGTCGGACGGGACTGTTTTATTCCGTCGACTGCATCTGTTCGCGGCAGTATTCTGTTCGATCGGGTCATCCTCGGTGCCTGCACATCGGTATCCGGCTCGATTCTCTGCGAGGGAGTCCGCATCGGTGACGAAACTGTCATAGAACCGGGATGCGTCATCGGTCGGGACAGTCACATCGGAGACCGTCTGCATCTGCCGCGCGGAACACGTCTCGAACCGGGAAGCGTTCTGCTCGCAAACCCGCAGTCTCCGCACGGTCCCCTCCCCGATGTCTATGCGATACGCGATGCGTTT
>JAZTZC010000510.1:0-1580 GCA_045637265.1 Eubacteriales bacterium
CCGCAGCATGCTGCTCGAACGTGCCGCCTGATTGCGCCGCGCGATATCAGTCCTCACTCGCTGCGCTCCCTCGGACTGATATTGTTTGTTCGACAAATCTTTGGTGAGTTTTTTTACTGCACTTTTCTTGACAAGTCCAGAATGATAGGACAGATACGACCCTCATCCGTCTTTCGATAAAAACGCAGGGGCGTTTTCATCGAAATCCACCTTCCCCCAGGGGAAGGTTTGGGTGGTGCGCCCGTTATCATCGTTTTCAACCGGAATCGTAGAGATAGCCCCAATGTATCCAATCCTTATTCCGCCAGTCTTGTCCGCAGCCATTCTGCCGCGATTTTTGCTTCTTCTCTGAAATCGCCGAAGCCACACTCGACGGTGACAATGCCGTCGTAGCCGATGCTCTTCAGCGTATCGAGGAAGCCCGCTTCGTAGTCGGTCGTGCCGGGAATCTTGCGGTCGGCAGATGCGATATGGCAATGGGTCAGAATGTCGCGGTTCTCGACGAGCACGGAATACGCCTCGCCCTCACGGGACATGTGATAGCCGTCGGCGAGGAGCTTGACGTTTTTGAGGTTCAGACGGCGAACGACCTCTGCACCCTCGGCGACCGTATTGCACCAGTTGGTCTCGGCTTTGTTCAGCGGTTCGATGACGCAGGTCATGCCGTATTTCTCACAGCAGGCGTCGACTTGACGGATGAATGCATCGATTTTCGCTTCTGCTGCGGCGCGGTCATAACCCTCGGGAATGCGGCGAACAGCACCCGAGCCGAACACGACGTATTGGATGCCGATGGAGGACATGCGTGCGATGGCACTGTCGACAAATTCATACAGTGCGGCAGTACCTGCCTCATCGGTGATGATCGGCAGATGACCGGGAATGAAGCTGTTGCAGGCATCGAGCGAAAATTCGCCTGCCTTGTAGGCATTCTGCAGTGCGGTGACTTCGTCCTCGGACAGCGCCATGATGAGTCCTACCGTGGCTTCTGCGGCATCGTAACCGAGCGCTCGCATCACACGGCAGCCTTCGGTCAGACGGTCATAGGAGGACATCGGTACTTCTTTTTCCCCCTGCGGCATAAACGATCCGCCGGGAATACAGCAGCTGATTTTCATTGGGAGTATACCTCGTTTCTGTAGGATTTTCGTTGTCTTTATGATATCATATTTCGGGAGAAATTGCAAGCGGTTTTGTGCATTTGCTGCGGAAATGTCATCGGGGACCTCTGTCGTCGGTATTCTTCTTTTTCGCTCGGTCTTCCGAGGTCTGCTCTCTGCTCATAGTTCTTTGCTCCTTGCTTTCTGCCAATGCTGACAATGGAAGTGCCGGCGGTCATCTGTGTCTGTAGGGGAGATTCACGAATCGCCTCTGCAGATGCTGTAACAGAATCAGAATCAAAGACAGAATCAAAGACATAGACAAAGACATGAGCAGGAGTGAACCGAACCAGTAAAAACGGACAATAGACAAAAGAACCCTCCTATGGTATAATAAAAGAAGCCATAGGAGGGAATTTATATGCCAAGAGAATATAAACATATCAAGGAATACGAAAAGGAAATACTGGAGTTAAAAGA
>JAZTZC010000511.1:0-2563 GCA_045637265.1 Eubacteriales bacterium
ATGCCTGTGAGCAGGAATACCGCTGGTATTTCTATCTGCACACCCCGGCGTATGATTGGCGCAACATTTGGATGGCAAACAAGGATTACCCGCAAATTCTTTCCTGCGGCTCCAAAGCACTGATTTATGCAATGGAAGAGCCTACCCTGCGCTTCTCCTCGGGTCATACGCCGACCGACTTGCCCGCCACCGACACATCTCCTGCTGTCACGGTCTGGCCGTGTGACGTCACCGCGTTTGGCGAATATCATCGTCAGAATGAACTGCATCCGCGTGAACACACTGAAAAATGCCGCGTTCTTGCCGCCATTGCACAGGGTCAGCCGCCGGCCGATGATGAGGACACCCGTCTGCTTTGCACAGAGCTGGCACAGGAGGGTTATATCGAAAAACAAGGCGACAGCTTTGTCAGCCGCGTTCCCGTCACCGATGCCCGCGCCCGTGCGTTGTTTGCCGAATTGGAGGCAGAACTGCAAACAACCCTCGAAGCCCCGTCAAAGAAGCTCTATGACCGCGTCTCCGATGTGGTAAAGACCACACTGCCCCCGCAGCTTTCCGACTATGCGCACGGCTTTACCGTGACATGGCTTGGACTTTTGGAGGGTGCACTGTTTGCCGAAGCACTCTACGAAGACGGATTTCTGATGATTCCGGAGGAAGACGACAATCGTCCGTATGCGTGCAAGATCGTTCTGCATGATTAAATGAAGAAACACAGCAGCCGCAGGTTCGGATGGGTTCCGCCTGCGGCTGTGATATTTTAGAAAGGGATTCTGTTGCTCTGTGTTCCGGCAGTATTCAGAAATCCGCATCGAAACCGAACCCATAAAAGAACATCTCCGAATAAAAATACAGACAACCGTATCCCCCAAAAAGAATTTCCGACCGAGATGCACGGGGCATTTCAGTCGGATTTGATTCTTAAACACTTTTTAGTTTTTCATCAAAAAGAGACATCTTCCGTTTTTCCACAATGTTCACAGATTTCTATAAAATTCTTCAAAATTTTAAGATTTCACGTGCGCACCTGTGGGAAACCACACAGAGACATCGGTTTTGCTTGTGGAAAACCCTTTGGAAACTGTTGAAAATGCAGTGTTTTCAAGCATTTGTTTTCCACATTTCCCACAGAATGGGTTGTGGAAAAGTCTCTCGAACAAAATTTCCCAACACATTTGACGACACATGGGTGCATCGTTTTACGCCGTCGCGTTTTCCACAGGCAGAGGGCTTTTCCCGAAATTATTCCAGATCAGCAAACTTTTCGATGTATTTGTCGAGTTTTTTCTGTGCCGATTTCTGAATAGATGCGGTTTTCGATGCAAGATTATTGTTACCTGTCTGAACGATCGTCGAAATCGTGGACATCAGACCTGTAATACCCGCAACATAGTCAAGGGAGTAAACCTTGGAATCAAAGAGGATATCGATCATTTCCTTGGACTTTTCGTCGCGCAGAATCTTTTCGTCAAGGAATACTTCATAGAAACTCGGTGTCAGCGTGAACATCGACTCAAATGCAAGTGCCTCGGTCAGAAGCGTCGTCTTATGTTCATCGGGAACGGTCGTCGGAATAACCAGCGGCATGATGTCAACATGCGTCATACAGTAATAGCTGTCCTGGGAGGCATCGATCTTCGGAATCGGCAGAACACCGAAGTCGGTCTTCATGTCACGCAGGTCAACGGTATCGCCGAAGGTACCGGTTCTGAACAACGCACGGTTCTCGGAGAAGATCTTGGTTGCTTCCGTCCAGATCGTTTCTGTCGTCAGATTGTTTTCGTGCGTGCCGTCGTCCATGATGATGACCGATTTCTTGTCGCACAGAACTTCAAAGACATCTTCAAAAATGTTGTAAATAGCAGCATCTTCAATATCGGAAGTGTAGGTCTTGCCGTCATAGCCGATCGAATCACGGCCGGAAGCCAGGAACAGATACCAGCCGGCGATATTTTCGCTAATCAGACCGTACTGATCGGCAACCGTCATCGCACCGTCACCGTTGACATCCTTTGCGACATCGCGGATCATGCCTGCCATCGTTTCCCATGTCCACTTATTGTTCGCAACCAATTCATACGGATCGGGATAATCAAACTGGCTGTACAGCGTCTTGTTGTAAAGGACCGCCATTTCGCGCAGTTCATCACGGATACTGATATCACCCGTTGCGCAGAACAGCTTTCCGTGGATGGCGAGATCCTGAATACGCTGATCCCACCACGGCTGATCCAGCTGCATTTCCTCAACCGCGTTCAGATCAAGGAAGCAGCCCTGCTGTGCCAGCGCCATCAGTTCACCGATGTTGCTCGGGAATACGATATCGGTAAAATCATCTGCCGCCTGAATATTCTTGCGCACCGTTGCATTGGTATCGGGAAGCGTGATCAGACTCGTTTTGATGTTGTACGCTTCTTCTACGGCAAGATTGCGCTTATAAATCGCATCGTTGAGGGTATCGCCGTTCTCGCCCTCCGACCAGTACGCAACCTGCTTGAACACAACGTCGTTGTCAACCAGCACGGACATACGGTATTCGTAACCGCCGAAGTCCTCAATCGCC
>JAZTZC010000512.1:0-8964 GCA_045637265.1 Eubacteriales bacterium
TGATAGGTCAGGCGCGGACGGTAGACCTCACCGCCCTCGTCACCGCGGCAGATATACATATCCTGCTGGATACACTGTGTTGCAAACGCACCGGTGGAACGGACGTCAAGCTGACCGCTCTCTGTCAGATTCTCCGCATAACGGAAGACGTATACGGCACCGCGCGGTGAATGGGGAAGATGGAACTCTGCGATACCTGCCATGTTTTCGCCGATGTCGAAAATCCATGCGCCGTCATCCTTGCCGCTGGCACAGTGTACCGATTTTGCCGGCAGTGTACGGATGATACGGACCGAAGGCATCAGACAGGGGGTCAGAACGCCCTTGGGCGTATCGTCGGTAGTGACAGGCCCCCAGCCGTCGTCTGCGCTGTCATAATCGGCATGATCGGGAATTTCGAGTCGGCAGTCGTACGTTTCGCCTGCATAAATGTTATTGACGGTGATCGGGCTGTACTGATAGGTCCAGTCATTCGTATTGGTGGTGATGACCTTGACCGTGCCGTCGGAACGCTCAATTTCCAGACGTGCGATCAGGCAGACATCGCCATAGACCATACCGTAATGTCCCCAGACACGGCTCTGCGAGTAAAAGCCTTCACCGAGCAGGACGGACAGGGCGTTGCCGCCGTCGTGCAGATATTCTGTAATATCAAAACGGCGATAGAGGACCGTTTTTTCGTAATTGGTGATCGGCGGGTCGAGCAGACAATCATGAATGGTCTTGCCGTTGACCGTGTATTCGGCACAGCCAAGACCGCAGGCATACAGTGTCGCACGGCGGATTCCGTGTGCTTCAAACTTGGTGCGCAGATACGGTGCCCAGCCGTCGATGTGCCGCTGCGGCTTGATCCACTCAGCATCCCATTCGTCGGGCAGAATTTCAGTCGAGATTGTATGAACGAGTTCTGCTTTGTCTCCGTGATTGTCCGTGACGGTTACGGTGACGGTGTAATCGGTGCGGGAGGAAAGGCAAAGGTCGGGGATTGTGATATCGAAAAATGCGGTGCTTTCGATGATTCCCGTGTCGGCAGCAATGCATGCATTACCTGCAATCACAATGCGGTAGGTCTTCTGCAGAACATTGCATTGGTCAGATTCGAGCTTCCAGCCAAAGCGCAGTCCCTTGGTGCGGACAAGCGTCGGCGCTTTGACATAATCAACGGAAAAATCGTACAGTTTCAGCATAAAATGGTCTCCTTTACTTACAGTAGATCATGCGCTCGCCCGGACGAAACAGATGATATTTTTGTGTGGGATTCATGCGCTCGAGCGTATCGACGAAAATAGCGGGATTCAGCGCATTGACATCATAAAGATCAATGTGGACAGGAATCAGAAGATCGGCGTGACAGCGTTTTGCAAGTGTGATCGCCTCGACCGAGTCAAAATTGCCGATGATATTCTGTTCGTATCGGCGGTAATAATCGCGTCCGTTGACCGGCAGAATCAGAATGTCTGTATTCATGATGCGTTCTTCCAAGCCCTCATACGGACAGCAGTCGCCGGCATGATAGACGGAAACTGCGCTGTCACTGTCTCCGAAGACAATGCGGAATCCACCCTCGCGGTAATTGCCGTTTTCATCAGGATGCAGCTCCTCATGTGCCGCGGGGACATTGGTGATGGAAAGGTACGCGGTCGGTGTGACGGTTTCGTCGTCGGAGAGGGTAGTGATGCGGTGTTCGGGGACACCGATTTCAGAGAGTTTTGCGGCGACAGCATGTGTCCCAATGAACTGTGCGTGATTGTTGACCGACAAAATTCCTGCGATCGTATCGGGATCGGTGTGATCTTCATGATCGTGTGTACACAGCACATAATCGACGAAATCAAGCGCTGCGGGACTGATCGGTGCAGGATAACGACGGCACCACGGAACGGCTTCTGTTGCACAATGACGGTCAACGTAATCGGAAAGATAACCGTCAATCAGCATGGTTTTTCCGCGATAACAAAACAGAAAACCGACTTGTCCGAGATAGTACAGGACGAGCTGTGACGGGTGGGTCTGCAAAGAAAGGATGGATTCTTTTGTAAGCATAAGTCTGTCTCCTTGCTGAAAAAAGACACACATCTCCAAACGGTAGGAAAATCATGGAGATTCTGCCGCCGTCCGGGATGTGTGCCGTTGTTGTTACTTATCGTTCTTTTTTGAGCGTACCAAAAAAGCATTCGGGATTTTTCTGCCGTATTCGGGGTTGGCAGAAGAGTTGCAGTTGATGATTTCATCGCCGTAGCCGAGGACAACGGACGAACCGCCGTCACATCCGCCTGCGGTAACTGCTTCATACTTTACCATCATATCAGCCATTTCCCAAAGGGTACAGCCAAGACGGTAAGGATCCACTCTGCCGTCAATGACGATCATGATGATTGCACCGTCCTCGCGCTGACCGATTGCGGCACGCGGATGATAACCCCAACCGCCGCCGGATGCTTCGTCGATCAGATTCTTGCCCTTATCAACAAGTACGGGACCGAACTGCATGCCGTCGCGGATATTCGTATATTTGGACCAATCGTTCAGCCATCCGACAACCAGCTTGTCTTCCTTGGTCAGAACGACACTTGCCATTGTATTTGTATACTGTCCCCAGAATTTGCCTTCGGAGAAGCATCCGCCGATGATGTCGCCGCCCGTACCCGAATCGTTCTGGTCGGCAAAGCCGCTGGCGTTGATGCCTGCGATGACGTCGCCGTAATGATCCATCATTTCACCGATGCGGTATCCGAGCACATTCGGCTTCGGTGTGGAACCAACAAAGACGCGGGACGGATCATCGATCAGCATGGCATATCCGCGGTATTTCAGCGGTGCCAGCAAGTGGCTTGTCAAAACAAATTCCGAAATAAAAAGACCCTCTTCTTTGTCTGCGACGATGACCTTGTTTCCTGCATAGTCAATATCACCGACCTTGAGATCGTTCAGACCGAGGATATCGGGTTCGCTCGGCTGTACCGGTTCTGTAATCTCTTCAGAGGTTGTTTCCGTGACATCGGTGGACACTTCTGTGATCGGCGCGGTCGTTTCTGTGATCGGTTCGCTGTCGGTACCTGCTGTTTCCAGATACTCGGAATCATCCGGTACATCCGGCGGCTTAATCGTCGGATCGGTCCATGCGCGGGCAATGACCTCGTCGGAGAACAGCCACGTAGCAAGCCACTGGTGATCTGCCGTCGACATGGCGGTCTGAATATAAACATTGCGCAGATTGGCAATAGGACCGGAGGGAATGTATGCGACGAGAAGGTAAGACAAAATGACAAACAGAACACAGCCCGCGGTAATAAACGGCCAGAGCAGGCGCTTTTTCTGCGGCTCTTTTGCGTCGGACGTCTGTGCAGGTGCTTCCGGTTCTTTTGCAGAGGCACCGTCTTCCGTATATTCATCGGAATCGATATCATCAAACAGCGCATGGGAGGTGGCGGGCTTCTGTCCGTCTGCGGGTGCATCGCTGTTTTGTTTGTTTAACCGTTCCAGCTGTTCCGGCGAGACAAAGGTCTTCTCATTAGATGCTGTTTGTTCGGTTTTCGGGGTATTGGTCGGTTGATTGCTGTTCACTTGAATTTCTCCTGTATCGTTAAGACGGGAGCGGTGGATGATCGGGGATCATGCCCGCTGCGTGAAACTTCTGTATGTCATTGCAAATGAGGCAATTGTTGGTTTGTGAAACCAGTGAATCATTATGATAAAACTGAAAATGATACAAAACTCCACATTAACTGCGAATATTTTAACATACGAATAAAACGTATGCATGACAAAAATTTGAAATATTTATGAACAAAGCGAAAAAACAGCGATTTCAAGCGAAAAATCGCTCAAAATCGCCGATTCGGACAAATTCAGTTGGAGAGGGACTGCAGCTGTGTATTTGCATATTCTGCAAGGAGGGATGCGTTGTATGCGGTGACAATGATTTCCAATACATAGTTGAGACGCTGACGTGCACCGGGGAAAACTTCTGTGTGATCAACGGTCAGTTCTTCAATGTACCGACGAAGGTCATCGGTGTCGAATACGGTTTCGCCGCTGACGGCATCCACGATTTTGCAGACATAGTCATACAGCTTGGACTCGGGGATGATATCGTCATCCTTGGAATCAATATCGCCGTTGATATAGTGGAGAAGATAGTCGATCTTTTCCAGCTGCAGTGCCTGACGCATCAT
Organism: Eubacteriales bacterium; assembly: GCA_045637265.1. GTDB lineage: Bacteria > Bacillota > Clostridia > Oscillospirales > CAG-272 > RGIG3925. The sequence goes on from JAZTZC010000512.1 coordinate 4,176, forward strand.
ATTGATGAGCAGGATACGGGATAACTGATCCTTGGAATATTTTTTGTTGATGGCGTTGCCTGTCCAGCCGCGCTTGACCCAGTTTTGCAGCGTGGAGCCGTCAATACCGGAGATGTCGCGGATCTGTGCAAGCATAATGCCTTGCTGGATGTAGAATATTTTATTCAGAAATGCAAGCCCGGTAACATTTCCCATGGCTTCTTTGTCCATCTGGGTGCCGGGAATCATGCGATTGTCAAGTTTGATCAACATTGGCAGGTGTCCTTTCTGCGTGAATTTGACAGCAGAATGTGTGACAAAACGAACGCATTACTGTTATCGATTAGATTATATCACACAATCAGCGGATTGTCAACACTGCGAACACGAAATTTTATTGCGGTCATGTGAATTTTTTGAAAACAGATCAGATATACGGTGCGGCACCGGGGGATTTCGGTTCGGATCCCATGGCACGCAGCAACGGCAAGCCGATATCACGAGCGGAACGGACAGCGACACGGACAGCATCTGCTTCCCCGGAGAAAGCGAGAATGACCTCATTGGAGTGGCTTGTACCGACGGTCGGCGTCATGTAGGAAATGATATCCACGGGAGCGGACTTGAGTGCCCGATCGGCAAGTACCAGACCGATGGCGGCAGGAGACGCAGCAAGGAATCCGAATGCGGCTCCCATCGGCGCACCGAAGGCACGGTGAACGACCTCGCCGGCACGCGCAGTATACGCAAATTCAAGATGTCCGGCGTCGCTGATATAGACCTCACCGGCGTTCTTTTCGACACCGTCAAGCGCCAGGGAAATGGCTTCTCTGACATCGGACGGAGTCTGACCGCCAAGGACGATATAACAGCCGTGACCGCCCCAGCCCTTGGTATCGCGCGGCAGCTCGACCGAGATCAAAGACGCTGCTGTGGCTTTGACGGCATCGTCACAGGCGACGATCTGTCCGGCGGCTCCCGTACGGGACGATAACAGACCGAGTGCTGTACCTGTGAGCGTATCGGGGAAAGGAAACTGCTTCTGCATTTGCTGTTTGAGGGCAGGGTCAATGCCGGGGATGACAAGACCGATGGTATCAAGCAAGGTGCATCCGACAAACTCCGGAATTGCGGCACCGTCTGTATTTAGATGTGACAGCATGACAGAACACTCCTTTCAATCAATATATAGTAATTATATCACAATCAGATGATTTTGTCAACAGGAAAACCTGTTCCATCGGCATTTTCGGGGTGGATGAAGAATCTGTTATGCAAATGCTTCCGTGCCATTGACAACCCGTCGATCCCGTGATATAATGTTGAAAAAAGCGAAAGGAAACAACGGTTATGCAATGGAAAAACGGTTATTTTTACAATGAGGATGGAAGCCGCTATTTCCCGATGGGACGGTTCGGCTGTTATTTTGAAGTCAGTTATGTCGGGGAGGAGCTCGCAATGCCTTCCCAGCATGGTCGGAACATTGTGGAATTTCAGCGATGCAACAAGAGCATCTGGCAGAAATTCTTTGCGTTTCTGAAAGAGGAAGGCTGTACCGCCATCCGTATGTTCCCGCGCGGAGACAGCAGCGGCTCGGCATGGGAAGGTTTGGACATCGGCGGCCGTGTCAACCGCTATCTCTTTGACCGCATCAAGGCGTATATGCAGACGGCACGGGAGTTCGGCATTCGCCTGCATCTCTGTCTGTTCACAGAGCCGGAATGCAGCTTTTACTGTCAGCCGTATACCCGTCTTTACTGGGGCAAACGGATGTGGGACGAGGACGATTATCGGAATGCCTCACCGTCCCAGAAGCGGTTTCTGGACAACCCCGACGATCTCGTATCGTATGACGACTTCTTCACCGATCCCGATGTCCGCGACTGCTGTCACAGATTTCTTGATGAAATTCTGCCGATGCTTGCAGAATTTGAAGATGATCTTTTCACCATCGAGCTGTTCAACGAATCCGGCTGGGCTAGTCCCCACGCAAATCCGGCAAATACTTTCCGCTGGGAGGATACACCCGGATATATTGACTGGCACCGCGATATGACGGAGCATGTCCGCCGCGTTGTACCGCATATCCCGGTCTGTATCAGCAATCCCGGTGTCTCAATCCTCGGTCATGATACAATCCATTGGAGCCGCGAAATCAAACCGGACTTCTTCTCCATTCACAATTATCCCGATATCTGCGGCGCTCGTCCCGGTGTCGACTATGCCGCGATCAACGATATGCTCGTACAGTACACAAGAGCCTGTGTACCGACGATGATGGGTGAATGGCGTGCGCTGAAGGTCAATTTTTCGGGAGAACAGAATGTCGATCGGATGCATACTCTGCTTTCCCGCGATACTGCATGGCTCACGATGCTCTCCGGCGCACCCGGATGCATTTCCTGGACTGCGCGCGGATACGGTGAGTATCACGCTGTCAGCGAAATTTTCTCCCGACTGGACAAGTATGCGCTGAGTCCCTGTGCGCCGATTGTCATTGATATTTCCGCGGCACAGACCTGGTTTGAGTCTCTTTGGGAAAAGGGCGCGGATGCGTGCGTCTCCCCGAAATGGAAATGGTGCCCCGACTGTGCAGCGACCGACGGCGGTCACCGCTTCTGCGTCAAGTCCGAAAGTGATGAATACGGTGCCATTCTGAATGTGGAGAAATGGAGTTTGCAGTACGGTATCCCGTTCCGCTTCGCACTCGGAGAGGGTATGCCGCTCGATGATGTCACCGAGCAGACCTTTGCCGCACACAAGCCGTATGCAGCACCGATTGACGGTTATCAGCAGAAGGCATTTGTGACGGATGACGATGCGCTCCGTATCGTGTATCTGCGCAATACCGAGCTGATCCCGTCGCTGACCGAGGATGAAAACGGCACAATGCAGGAGGCGTTTTGGATGCGCCGTCAGAAGGCATGTCCCGTTACCGTTGCCGGCATCGATCCTTCGTACCGTGTCACACTTTACGATCTTGAAACGAGATGTATGACGGAAATTGATCCCGCAAAGCCGTTGGGACTCGGTGTCACCGACCACGACTTTGTTCTGCTGATGGAACGCAAGTAACAGAATAACACAACAGCCGCAGGCTCTTTCAAAACCTGCGGCTGTTTTTTTATCTGTATCTATTATACCACAAAATTCGTAAATTGTCAAGTGGTTTTGACAAAATAAACAGAACAAAATTTCGGCATAAACGGTTGACAGATGCCGATGCTGCGTGGTATAATCTTGTCACATGAAAGATTGGGGACATGAAAATCGGTTCGGAGATCGGATGGAGAGGAGAGATATCGGCATGAACACGGTATTGTCATTACAGAATGTCGGGCTGCATACAGGTGCTCTGGCACAGCGGCAGGCAGATGCGTTGATGAAAACCAATGATGTCACCGAAGAATACGGCTTGACGCTGTCGGATGACGATATCCGCATGGTGCTTGCGGTGCGCCGGGAAAGCCTTTCCGACAGCGCGCGTATTGAGTTCGGTGACGGCATTGCGGCAAAGCTCGTGCTTGCCTTTGCCGATTCTCCGTATCTGACACAGGCAAATTATGCCGATACGGTTGCATCATTGCTGGTGCTGTTTGATACGTTCAAAAATGAACTGCGGGATGCGTACAACGATCGGGAGCTCTTGACCTTTATGCGCAGTGCCTTTGACGGGGAATGTGCCGGTTCTCTTGAGATTCTGGAAACTGAGGTGTTCCCGCGCCTGTTGACGGGCGATACGTCTGTCGGTTATCGGACGGCGGAGGATGCGCGCTTTGCGGAAAACGACAAACGAACGGTATCCTCCATCGAACAAACAAGAGAACAGATCCGCCGTCAGCATATCATGGAGGATCAGATCGAGGACGGACGGGTTTACGATACCGTTCCCGAAATATGGGAAGACGAAAACGGAAGGCAGATATAAATGACACTGATAAAGTACAGCCGCATTGACGCGCTGACACTCGATCCGAACCGTTATACCGAGTCGCTGTTATCGGCGGCACGGGATGTGGGAATCCATGACGATGAAACTGTCATGCAGATACAAGGTAACCTGTTTTGCCTGCTGACCGAACGCCTGGAAGCACTGACAAACGGGGAATCGTGTTCTGTACCGGCGGAAACGGCACAGGCACTGCTGTCCTCTGTCCTCTACACGCTCGATCAATATCTGATCTCCCTACCGACACCCGATGATGCGGCGGCACGGCTGTCGGACGGGAACGCATCCGCCTTATATGAGGAGGGGCTGCGCATCTTAGGGCGCCGTCTGCGGGCATCGGAGTTGCAGTATCAGCGCAGTCTTGTTCTGTTCCGTTCTTTGCCCGACAGCGTGATGAAAACGACGGCGATCGACGGCATTGCCGGCTTTTTCCGCGGCTACCATCCCGAAGGATTTGCCGATACTGTGCCGATCACGGCGGATTATCCGCTGTTTCTTGACGGCAATGTGATCAAGGATCTGCGCGGCGTGAATTTTCTCAGCCGTTATTTGCAGGGGCTGATCACCGAAGCGCAGTTTTTATCAAAATTCCGTGCGGATACGGTGCATGCGGTGCTGTCGTCCTCCGATCCTCTGTACCGCGAAAATCCGTCCAATCTGTATGCGCCGATGCTGGCGACAGCGATCGGAATGGCGGTTCTGCACCGTCCGTTTCCCGTCTGGAAATTCGGCTTGCAGGGCGAGGATATTACTGCCCTTGTAAGGATGCATGAGGACGGGATACTGAACGAAGCATGTCTGATGGGGGCGGCGGAAACGGTCATCGATCTTCTGATGCTTGACGACGGATGCGCCGACTAT
>JAZTZC010000513.1:0-1740 GCA_045637265.1 Eubacteriales bacterium
ATGACGGCATAGTCGACATCCATGTTGCGGAGCAGCTCAGCGGTATAGAACCAGCCGGGCAGATACAGAAGTTCATTTTCGTTGAACTTGTTCGGCATGACGATGTCAAGGGAATTATAGTCCGCCGGGAAGACACGGACACCGGGATTCTCATAGTAGAGGCTGTACAGCTTCTGCGTATGGTTGACGGTCTGCTCATTGTTCATGGTCAGAACGGGGATGTTGTTTTCGTCACGCGTGGTCGCACGGATGCCTGCGTTATACGTAAAGTGGTCGGTCAGGTTGGCCGTGATGACACCGATACCGTACTGGTCATCATCGTCAAACGAACCGTTACCGTTGAGGTCCTGATACATTTCGGTACAGGTCTGTGCAAGACGGTCGAAGGTCCACTTACCGTCCAGAACCTCCTGATACATCTCCTCAACACTTTCGTAATTCTGCGTATACAGCTGCTTATTGACGTACATACAGCTCATATTGCGCAGAACGCCGAGGGTAATATCACCGGTGACAAAGTAAGTCTTGCCGTGACCGATGGACATTTCCTGAATCTGGTTCTGATACCACCACGGCTGATCGAGGTGCAGATATTCCTCTCCGTCCAGATTCAGCATGATGTTGTCAAGGACCAGCGGTGCCAGATTGTACTGACAGCCGAAAATGATATCATAATCATCCGAGCCCGCGGTGACAAACTTGCGGATCTGAACAGCCGCATCGATGCCGCTGCCGTTCTGATACGTATCTTCATATGTAAAGGCAACATTGAATTTCGACTCCAGTGCCAGATTGCGTTTGAAGACAGCATCGTTGACAACGTCACCCGTTTCCTCATCCACATGCAGCATAAAGGTATCGGTTTCGAAATACGGGGCACTGTAAATACGGATCTCCTCGCCGCCGAAGTCCAGTCCGTCGGGGACCAGGGACTTGAGGGTTTCCTCGGTCTCGGCAGTATCGGTTTCCGCTGCAGCATCCGCGCCGGTAGTCACAACCGATTCACCGCCGTCACCGCCGCAGGATGCGAGAACAGAAGTCAGAGTGATAGCAGCAAGAAGCAATGAAAATATCGTTTTTGTTTTCATGACAAAAAAATCCTTTCCGTAAACTTGATTGCGGTCGCTTTTATCTTATTATACCAAATTATCTGCCAAAAGTAAAGGCATCTTTTAAAAAAAGTCCAAAATGAATAAAAATTCAGATAAACCTATTGACAAAAAAACAGCTTTGTGCTATTATTTTATCAAGTTAAATGCGACGATCGGAAACGAGTAGCCAGCACGAGCCTTCCAGAGAGATGTCGGTGGTGCAAGACATTAAGGGGACGCAGGTGAAATACATTCCGGGAGCAGCGCACCGAATTCTGTTGGATTGGATCCGTCCCGCAAAACAGAGACTGCGACGGCTTGCACCCGTTACCGTGCAGGGGATATAACACCGGATGCCGATGTGGCTGCGGTCCGTATCCCGCAGAGTGCCCTCACCGCGCAAGCAATGGGGGAACCGAGGTGGTACCGCGGATTTCTTTCCGCCCTCGATGGATATCTATTCATGTTTTTTCATGAATGCGGATGTCATCGGGGCGTTTTTCTTTTGGAAAAATTGCCCCGGAACCCAAAACATTTCTGAAAGGATCTACTGTTATGATTATCAAAATCGCTCTTCTGCTCATCTTCTTCGCTGTGATGATCACGGTCGGCATTCTGGGACCCAGAAGATATTTCCGGGCAAACTCCG
>JAZTZC010000514.1:0-2008 GCA_045637265.1 Eubacteriales bacterium
ACTCGTCGAGAAGGGAGACGTCATTGCAGACGGTCCCGCAACCTCCGGCGGTGAAATCGCACTCGGTAAGAACATGCTGATCGGCTTCATGACATGGGAAGGCTACAACTACGAAGACGCCGTCCTGCTCAATGAACGCCTTGTCCGTGATGACGTTTATACGTCCATCCATATCGAAGAATACTCCCACGAAGCAAGAGATACCAAGCTCGGTCCGGAAGAAATCACCCGCGATGTTCCCAACGTCGGTGAAGATGCGCTCAAGGATCTGAACAACGAAGGTATCATCCGCCGCGGTACCGAAGTACATGCCGGCGATATCCTGGTCGGTAAGGTTACCCCCAAGGGTGAAACCGAGCTGACTGCAGAAGAACGCCTCCTGCGTGCGATCTTCGGTGAAAAGGCAAGAGAAGTTCGCGATACCTCCCTGCGTCTGCCGCACGGTATCACCGGTATCGTTGTCGATGTCAAGGTCTTCACACGTGAAGCAGGCGATGAACTGCCTCCCGGAGTCAACAAGGTCGTCCGCGTCTACATCGCACAGAAGAGAAAGATCTCTGTCGGTGACAAGATGGCAGGCCGTCATGGTAACAAGGGTGTCGTTTCCAGAATTCTGCCGCCCGAGGACATGCCGTTCCTCGCAGACGGTACACCGCTCGATATCGTCCTGAACCCCCTGGGCGTTCCGTCCCGAATGAACATCGGTCAGGTTCTTGAAGTGCATCTCGGTTATGCAGCAAAGAAGCTCGGCTGGAAGGTCATGACTCCTGTCTTCGACGGTGCAACCCATGAAGATATCGAAGAATGTCTGCGTATGGCGGGCATCAATCCCTCCGGTAAATCCATCCTTTACGACGGACGTACGGGCGAACCTTTTGATAACCCCGTCACCGTCGGTATCATGTACTACCTCAAGCTCCATCACCTGGTCGACGATAAGATCCACGCTCGTTCCACCGGTCCTTACTCCCTCATCACACAGCAGCCGCTCGGCGGTAAAGCCCAGTTCGGCGGTCAGCGTTTCGGTGAAATGGAAGTCTGGGCGCTGGAAGCATACGGCGCGGCTTATACGCTGCAGGAAATTCTGACCGTTAAGTCCGACGACGTCACAGGTCGTGTCAAGACCTACGAAGCAATCGTCAAGGGTCAGAACATCCCGACACCCGGTGTTCCCGAAGCATTCCGCGTCCTCGTCAAGGAACTGCAGGCACTGGCACTCGATGTCCGAGTCCTCGACCGCGACGGCAACGAAATCGAGCTTTCCTGCCTGACGGAAGAAGAATCCCAGGATGCATCTGACGTTTCCGATATGATCGGCGATGCTGTCAATGACAGTGACGATCTGCCTGACGGCTATATCGAAGACGAGGATTCCGAAACCGATTTCGCAAAACTGGCGGAAGGCGGCTTCCTCCCGGATGACTTCTTTGATGACGACGACAGTTATTCCGACGACATCGGCGACGATGATATTATTTAACGAAAGGGGCGTATGATCTGACCTATGGAAAAGGAATTCGCTTCAATTAAAATCGGTCTGGCATCTCCTGAGATGATCAGAAGCTGGTCCCATGGCGAAGTCAAGAAGCCTGAGACCATCAACTACAGAACCCTCAAGGCAGAGCGCGACGGTCTGTTCTGTGAGCGCATCTTTGGTCCGACCAAGGACTGGGAATGTATGTGCGGCAGATACAAGCGCGTCCGCAATAAGAACGGCCCCTGTGAACGCTGCGGCGTCGATGTCACCTCCAAGAAGGTCCGCCGTGAACGTATGGGTCACGTTGAGCTGGCTTGCCCCGTTTCTCACATCTGGTACTTCCGTGCCATCCCCTCCAGAATGGGTCTGCTGCTCGATATCACCCCCCGCAACCTCGAAAAGGTTCTCTATTTCGCATCCTATATTGTCATAGATCCCGGCACAACGCCGCTCCAGAAGTATCAGCTGCTCTCCGACCGTGAATACCGCGAGTACTACGAAAAGTATGAGGACGAATTCCGCGTCGGTATG
>JAZTZC010000515.1:0-14285 GCA_045637265.1 Eubacteriales bacterium
GAATGGTTTGTGATTCCCGACGGCGCGTCGCTTGAAAACAGCATGGTCGCGGTGATTTCTGTCTTTGCCTGCAACCGTCTGATGGATGAAGGGAAGTATGCGGAGGCGGAAGAAGCAATCCGATCTCTGTGTGCAGCGAAAACGGGTATGGTCGGCATCCACCGCTCGCTTCTGATCTGTGACCGACTGACCTGTCTGCTTCTGCGGGGAGACCGAGCGGCGGCAGAACGGTGTCTGACAAAACAGATGATTTCCTTTATGAAAGCCATGCGGAACAATCCGACCATTCTGCGCTGTCAGTATGCGATTGCTCTTCTTCTGAGGGACGATGCAGAAGACGCACAGACAGTGATGAAACGGTTTGAGCAGTGCGCAAAAACGCATCCGTTTGTGTCGGATATTGAGAGTGAACGGGAAATCATCGCGGCGATTGATGCGGCGAAAACAGAATAAAGAAAAGGGGCTGAAAAGCCCCTTTTTTCTGTGAAATTGGCATTTCCGAAAACGTGAACTGCCGGTACATCAATCAAATTCACGCAGTCCCAGTCCGCGCAGATCGGCAACGGTATTGTTCTGCTCGGCATTGTACATCGCCCAGATGACACGCAGACCCTGCAGGGTGTTGTAGCCGTTGGTGAGCGGTGTTTTGCCGGTATTGATACATTCGACGAAATGCTCGATTTCGTAATGGGTTGCTTTTCCGCCGGATTCTGACGCATCACGCTGCCATAAGACGGTATAACCCTTGTGTTCGACGTTTCCGGGGATGTGCGCAAGTTCCCGATTGTAAAGGCGGATTACACCCTGACCGTGGTCATATTCCAGCATGCCGCGCTCTGTCTGAATCTGAAAATCATAGCCAAGCCGTGTTCCGCGTGCACCCCATGTCGCGCCGTGATAGCCGAGGGCACCATTGGCAAACTGGATCGTCGCGGCACTTGTTCCTTCACGCACCATCCACGGTGTGCCGTTCTTTGTGCCGAAATGCATGCCGCGCACAGGTTCGCCGAGGAACCACAAAAGCAGATCGACATAGTGACAGCCGTGAGAGAAGAACTGTCCGCCGCCGAGCCTTGCTGTCTGTCTCCAGTCCGGGTGGGGATTGTCCATCCATTCCGCGCCGGTCAGCTGTTCCGTCCAGATCGACATCTGAATGATCTCACCATACTCTCCGCTGTCGATCAGTTCCTTGAGCCGAACGATACCCGGCCAAAATCGGACAGGGTAGGCGCACATGAGAACCACATTGTGCTCCTCGCAGATATCGATGAGGGAAAGACATTCCTCCTCGGTATTGCAAAGCGGCTTCTCCATCATGACATGCTTTCCGTGATGCGCGAAAAAGGCACCGCACTCATAATGCAGGTCATGCGGCAGGGCAATCAGGACAGCATCGACAAGATCGACCATCGTTTCAAAGTCGGTGGTGATATACGGCGTATTGAGAACCTCTGCGACTTCCTCCGCGCGTTCACGGATGATATCACAGACGGCAACAATTTCGATACCCTGTACCAGATTGACACCCTGCGCATGGGTACGCATCATACCGCCGCATCCAATCAGTCCAAGTCGTAATGTTTTGCTCATAAGCACACCTTCCTTTGGTTTGGTATTGTTTCAACCGTCATTTTCTATCGGTTATTCTGCCATGATGTAACCGACACTCTTCACCATAAACTGCAGCATATCGCCATACAGATCCACCGGCAGTGCGATCGCCGGACCTGTCTCATAGGAGAATACACCGTCGAATCCGATCTCCCGGAGAGCACGGCCGAAACCTTCCCAGTCGGCAGTACCGAGCCACGGGAGCTTGTGCTCGTCCGACTTGCCGGAGTTGTCGTGGACGTGGAGTGTCTGCAGTTTGTCGCCGATCATATGAACCGCATCGTACAGGGTCTGACCCGGGAAAACATTGACGTGTCCTGTGTCAAGACAGACGCGGAAATGATCGTCGTTCATTTCGTTTACAAAGCGCATGATTGCTTCGACCGAACCGAGGGAGAAGTTCGGCATCGGCATGTTTTCAAAGCAGATGATGACGCCGTTCTCCTTTGCATAAGAAAGCAGCTCGCGCATAAAGACGAGATTGAGGTCCCACGTTTTCTGTGCGTCGTCCGTGCCAAGCTCATTGATGCCGTACGGCATGATCGGGTGGACGATCCAGTTTTTGCATCCGAGGACTGCTGTGCCGCGAATGGAGCGCTTCATCTTTTCCATGCGTTCTGCGCGGTCTTCTTCCGTTGCATCCTGCGGCGGCCATCTCCAAGGACCGTGCACCTGCGAGATGATAATGCCCGCATCCTCTGCCAGACGGCGTTCTTCGGCGAGGTATGCGTCAAATGCCGCATCGTCGAGCGTGTACGGCGCGACCTCCGTGTTGGACATGCCGTAGTCCGCATGAGTAAAGCCGTGTTCCTTCATTTTCTGATAACGGATTTCTTTGGGGTAGACGCGATAAGAACTTTCCGTAATTCCGATTTTCATAGGGAATCCCTTCCTTTGCCTGTTTTTTCTTTATTATAGCATTTCCGTGAGGGCTTGTCAACCGCGGAACAAAAAAAGATACCGCAAATATCGTATCTGCGGTATCAAGCATGATTTGATTTTCACGCGGCAGCGGGAACTGCAGCTTCAGTGGCTGGTTCGGAAAAGGTTACGGGGATGATAAGTTCCGTACCGGCGCGGAAAACGGTGATCTCTGCGGTATCGCCGGCGCGCAGATTCTGCATCCAGGCATCCAGTGCGGCGATATCGGGAATCACGGTGCCGTCGGCGGAAAGGATAATATCACCTGTGCGCAGACCGGACAGCTCAGCGTCAGAACCGGGATCGACATAGTGGATGATGACACCGACAGGCATTTTGTAAAGAAGCGCTTCCTTTTCGGTGACCGTTTCGCCGCGGATACCGAGGACTGCCTGCGGACGTGTATCCTCGATCACCTCGTCCGTCACAGCGGATTCGGTTTCAGCGGTATCGGACTGTGTTGTCTCGCTCTCGCCAAGCACTTCCGATTCGTCGGCAGAGGCGGGAAGCTCGGCGCGATGCGTTTCGATCTGTTCCTGCAGCGTCGGATACACGGCATCGATCGGAATGGCAAAGCCCATGCCCTCAAAGCCCTCGCCGGTCAGCTTCATCGTGTTGATGGCAATGACCTCACCGAAGCGGTTGATCAGAGGACCGCCGGAGTTGCCGGGATTGATGGGGGCTGTGATCTGGATCATATGCGTATAGCCGATGACGGCATCCTCATCGTCTGTGATCTCGATTTGGCGGTCAAGCCCGGAGATATAACCGTAGGTGACCGTGCCTGCAAAGTTGACAGAACCGGGTGTTCCGATGGCGACCACCGAATCCCCGATGGCGGCTTCGGCAGATGTACCGACAGATGCGGTGGGCAGATCGGCGGCATCGATTTTCAGAAGCACCAGATCCTGTTCAGGGAACGTATAAATGAGCGCCGCGGGATACGTGCTGCCGTCACTTAAAAGAATCTGATATTCGTCATACCGTTCTATGACATGACGGTTGGTAACAATATAACCATCCTCGCTGAGAATGAAGCCGGAACCGATGGCACGTCCGTCCTCACTTTTGCATTGGACGGTGACGGTGGAAGCGGAGCAGACCTCGGCAATTTCGCTGACAGTCAGTTCGGCGAAATAATCGGTGTTTTCGGGCAGAGCGGTTTCCTCCCGCGCCGTGCTCATGAGAACATTCGGCGACTGGGCGGCGACATCCTCGGCATTGGGCGCATCGATCATGGGGGTGTCGGTCGGTGCGGCTTCTGAATTCGGAGCTGTGATAACAGGCGGCGGAAGTTCGTCCCCTTGCAGACTGTCTGTCGGAATCTCCTGTGTATCAGGTGCGGCAGGTGTGTTTTCGTCCGTATATTTGTTGGTAAGCGGCAGGGAAATGCCGGATGCCTCGGTGTCGGACTGTGTCGGCAGGGTATGAAGCACCCCGCGCAGAACCGACGCGGTGAGAACGACGAGCAGAGATGCGGTACACAACAGGAATACGAAAATCGTTGTCAGACAGAAGGCGCGCATGCCGCGGGCTGCCGATTTTTTGCGTTTTTTCTGCAGCGTCTTCTGGTATTCGTCGTAATTCCAGCGATACTGAAAGCCGCCGTAGCTGTTTTCTCTGTCACGATCGTAAGCCATGCAGCACACCTTCCTTTCCTGTTTGATTTGTTATGCTATTATTATATCTTAAAGTTTTTAACAAATCGTAAATCGGATGTTTTCGTTTTGTGAAGGATAGGTAAACATTTTGACGTTTTGTTCATGATTCTGTCACAAAAAGAACGGATCGCCGCCAGTTTCAAAGCGTGATCCGTTCAGAGGATGTTGTTATTGGTAAGAAGTCGGTAAAAATTCCTTGGGAATGGCTTTGGTGACGTAGCCGCGGAGCTTCTCAATCGAGGTTGCGCCGTGTGCATTCGTACCGTGAGAGGATGCAAGATCGGGGGTGAATTCGTCGAGGAAATAAATCGACAGATTGGCACGGTTGACATCGTAATAGGTGACCGTCGGAACAAGAAGCGGGACTTCGATGCGGGTGCCGTTTTTGTCCTTGACGATATCAAAGGACAGCATACCGCCGACCATGAAATAGTCGTTGTACATGGTGGATAAGAAGTTGCCGATGGAATAGGTCAGAAGCATCTTGTGTCCGTCTTTTCCGTCCATCCACTGCATCGGCTGCAGCACGTGCGGGTGCTCACCGATGACAACATCGACACCGCAGTCGGCAAGGATTTGCGCGTACTTTTTCTGATCGGCGTTGACGGTGAACGAGGAGTCATCGCCCCAGTGCATGTTGACGATGACGATGTCGGATTGCTCCTTTGCGGCGGCAACGTGACGGCGGATATCAGTTTCATTGAGATACGGAATCACGAGTCCCGACGATGAAGAGACAGACATGCCGTTGGTACCGTAAGTATATGCTAAAAACGCGATTTTGATGCCGTCTTTTTCATGGATGCGGACGGTTTCGTAATCTTCTTTGCTTAGATGGTCGCCGATGGTTGTGACGGGCTGGGAACGCCAGTATTTGATGGTTCCTTCAAGACCGGCATCGCGCATATCTGCCATGTGGTTGGTTGCGATACAGACCACATCGAATCCTGCGTCGACAAGTGCATCACCTGCTTCCTGCGGTCCGTTGAAGTTCGGGTAGCCGTAGTAGCCGAGTGCTTTGCCGCCAAGCGGTGTTTCCTGATTGACAAACGCCACATCTGCCGCGGAAATTTCGTCGCGGACATTGTCGTAGATGTATTTGAAGTTGTATTCCTCACCGTTCCCCGCATGGTTTTTGCCGTCTTCAATGATGGCGGAGTGGATGATGTTATCACCGACCGCGACAAAGGAAAGACGTGTTTCCTGCGGGATTGTGGGAATGTCGATTTCCGTGGACGGCGCGATTTGTACGGTTTCGGGCGCTTTGGTATCGGTGGGCGGTGCAGTTTCGGTGACTGCGGCGTAATCGCTGACATCTGCCGCGGCATCGGGACGGCGCAGAATGCTGTTTTCCTCCAGCACGTCTGCAGGCAGAGGAGATGTGATATAGGTGCGTTTGTCAATCGTCTCTCCGCCGTCCTGACCGAAGCAGGCAGTGACGGTGAACATCGACGACAGAATCAGACAAAGTGCGAGGAATCGTTTCATAGGTACTCCTGTATGGTTGGTGATCAGTCATTGTATATGGAAAATATTATAACATCAAATTATGAAAAAATCAAGCAAATCCCAAAAAACACTTGACATTTTACGGAAAATCGGGTATGATGAAGAAAAATACGATCGTAAAGGAGAATCCCCGAACATGAACGATTTTGTTACCTATGAAGCGTTTGGTGCAGTCGGCGACGGCGTAACCGATGATGCCGCTGCCATTGCTGCCGCACATGCTTATGCCAATGAACATCATCTGCCCGTTAAGACCAAGCCCGATGCTGTCTACTATATCGGCGGAGGGGCATGTCCCGCTGTGATCCGCACGCATACGGATTTTACGACCTCTCATTTTATCATCGATGACCGCGCGGTGGAAAACTACCGCATCAACATCTTTGAGGTTCCCGCATCGGGCGAGTGGATCACCGATCTGCCGATTCCGCCGCTGAAGGAAGGACAGACCTCGATTGATCTTGAATCCCTCGGCATCCGCCTGGAATCGGATATGTACGTTACCATCAAGTCGGATGAGCAGATGCAGTATATCCGTCTCGGTCTGAATCAGGACTCCGGCTCACCGCAGACGGACAGCTTCATTCTGAAAAAGGACGGCACGATTCTCTCCGGCATCAACTGGAACTATACGCGCATCACGTCCGTTTCCGCTGTTCCGATTGATGAAGAAGAGCTGATCATTGAGGGCGGCTTCTTCAAGACCATTGCCAATCAGGCGGAATCGAGATATACCTATTACGGACGCGGTCTGTCTGTCCGCCGTTCCAACACCACGGTGCGCAATATGCATCATACCGTTGAGGGTGAGGGCGATCACGGTGCGCCGTATTCCGGTTTCTATGGCTTTTCTTCCTGCGCGTATATTAAAATGAAGGACTGCTATGTTACAGGTCACAAGATTTATGACACCATCGGTTCCCAGGGCAAGCCGGTTTCGATGGGTTCCTACGACATCAACTGCGGACATGTGCTTGGTATTACGTTTGAGGGCATCCGTCAGGACGATATTCTGAACCGTACCAAGTGGGGCGTGTTCGGATCCAACTTCTGCAAGCAGATTGTGTTTGATGACTGTATCATTTCCCGTACCGACGCGCACTGCGGTGTCCGCGACTATACCATCAAAAACTCCGTCATCGGCTGGCAGGGAACGAACACCATCGGTTTCGGCGAGATGCTGCTTGAAAACACGACCTGCTACTGTGACCACATGATCGGCTTCCGCTATGACTACGGCTGCACCTGGCACGGCAATCTGACGATCCGCAATGTCACATGGGTACCGCATCCGGGCAGAACCTTTGCGCCGACGATGCTGTATGCATACAACGACGGCATGCACGATTTCGGGTATCCCGTTTATCTGCCGACCAATATTCTCATTGAAAACGTCACCGTCGTCGATACCAATGTCCCGCGCGACTATCAGGGACTCGTTATTCTCTCCGACTTCAACCGACGGATTACCTCCGACAATGCAACGGACGTTGAGGAGCCGTTCGGACTTGTCCGTCCCCGGACGCTGACAATCCGCGGTCTGCACTGTGTCAGCGGAAAGAAGCCGATCATCTGTCCGAATATGGCACTGCTGCCCGATCTGAAGGTTACAGTTGAGGAATGATATTTGTGACAAAACAGAAAAAATTGTGAAAGATTTTTGATATCTCTTGCAATTTTCCACGGAATCATGTATAATGAAGATACCAAATTTATTTATCAGAAAGGAATTATCTCATGGGAAAGTTTGTTATTCGTGCAACCGAAACCGGCTTTAAGTTTGATCTCAAGGCAGGCAATGGCGAAGTTATCGCTACCTCCGAGGTCTATGAATCTCTCGCAGCCTGCAAAAACGGCGTTGAATCCGTCATCAAGAATGCACCTGTTGCCGGTGTCGAAAACCAGACAGTTGAGGGCTTTGAAGCTGTCAAGCATCCGAAGTTTGAAATCTACAACGACAAGGCAGGCGAATTCCGCTTCCGTCTGAAGGCAACCAACGGTCAGGTCATCGCAGTTTCCGAAGGCTACAAGGCACTCGCAGGCTGTGAAAACGGTGTTGCTTCTGTTCAGAAGAACGTCGCTGACGCAGAAATCGTAGACGAAACTGTATAATCACAAAGGGAGAAACACACATGGCACTGGATTTGAAGAACATTCTTGATAAGGTCGGCGGTGACAATGGCTTTGACATCAAGGAACTCGCTGAAAAAGCGGTTGATACCATCAAAGGTGACGACAATCTGCTCGCATCCTTCAAGGAAAATCCGATCAAGGTCGTTGAAAAGGTTCTGAACATTGATCTTCCCGACGAAATTCTGGAAAAGATCGTGGATGTTGTCAAGACCAAGATCAACATTGACGATGCAAAGGAAGCGCTCGGTAAGCTCAAGGGTTTGTTTGACAAGGACTGATTGAAAGTATCACGGGGAGACACAATGTCTCCCTGTTTGATATACGGGGAAAAGACATGAAAATGACGTGGTATGGCGCGATGCGTCTGTGTCTGTTTGGTATGGCTTTACAGGCGGTGTTGAACATCATCGGACTGCCGCTGTGGATCTCTGCACTCGGATGTGTGCCGTTTCTGTGGGGAAATTTACATCTGCGGTCACTGCATGACGGATTTTCTGCGGCATTCTGGCTGTCGGTGATTCGTCTTCTGCTGACGGCGACGGCTATCGTACCTGTTTTACGGTTTGCTGTATTTGGCTCGATCTGGGGGCTGCTTTTGCCTCTGTGTCATTGGATTGCACTTGCCTGCATGGCAGACGGCATCTGGTCGGTACGGCTCTCGCGCGGTCTGCAAAGAAATCGTTCAGCGGCGGTTGTGGTCTTTTTGCAGATTCTGCTCGATGTATCGCCGGTACGTGGCGGTATCGTGCTGCTTTCCTCAACGGTGATTCTGTTCGCCGCGGCATTGTGGTATTATGACCGCGCGGCGAGAGAACTGGATGCGTGCGACGATCCTCCGGTAATATGAAAATAATGACTAAGAAATAACGGCATCTCTGCAGTTGTGTACAGAGATGCCGCTGTTTTATGATTCACGAAGCTCCCCCGTCTGCTTGCGGCGTCGGTATTCGCCTGGGGTCATGCCGGTAAGTGCATGGAAATTGCGATTCATTGTGCGCAGGGACGCAAACCCACAGTCGGTGCTGATCTTCAGAATACTGTCATCGGTATCATCGAGCCGGCAGCAGACTTCACTGATGCGGAAATTGTTGACATATGCGGAAAACGATATCCCGACCTTCTGATTGAAAAATTTGGACAGATAGGTATAACTGTAGTTGAGCGTGCGCGACAGATTCTCCAGAGAGCAGTCCTCCTGATAGTGCTCATGAACGAAGGAAAAGATGGTGTAGAGCAGCCGGTAATTGTCTGACTCCGGTGTGTCTGTGTAGTCTGCCTGCTGATCGAAGATGCCGCAGAGGGTATAGAGCGCGCCTTTGATGATGCTGATGTTGTCATCCTGAGAGAGTGCGTAAATTTGATCAATGCAGGTTTGGGGAATTTCAAAGCAGTTTGATACAGGATGCTTATCAATAACCGATTTTGCATAAGCGCTGACCAGCTGCGGGGAGAAGATACAGATTTGATGCAGACCGTCTGCGGATGTCTGGAAGGAATGGATCTGATGCGGAAACACAAGTACCGCCAGTCCCGGTGTCAGAGTATACGTGCGGTCATCAACGGTGACATCTATGGAACCTGCCGTTGCTGTAATCATCTCAAAACAACCGTGCATATGCGGCTGAAATGAAAATACATTATCACGGATGACAAGAAAATAATTGACGCCCACAAGGTGCTTCAGCTCATAAAACATACGGCGTTCTCCTTTGCTGTATGATGCTAAATTCTGTCTATGATTATACCATTTTTGGCGAGATTTGTCAATGACGAAGTGGTATAATGACCGGGATTATTTATCTATCCAATATAAAAATACAATAAACAGGAGTAATATATGAAGAATTATCAGACAGTAAAAATGACCGCGCTTCTTCTCGCACTGCTTGCAGCTGCTCCCGCTGTGATGGCATGCGGCAGCGAGGGAACTACTGCCGACACAACTGCAGCTGTCACATCCGCTGATACTGCCGCTGTGACTGAAACAGAAACCGAAGCAGTGACCGAACCCGCTTATACCGACGATATGCCGGATACCGATCTTGGCGGCTACAGCTTCCGCTTTTTCTCGGAGCTTTGGACATATGACAATACCTACGGTGCACACCGCATGATGTATGAGGAATATACCGGCAATCCTGTCAACGATGTACTGCATGAGTCTACACTGTATATTGAAGATCGCTTCAACTGCGATATCGTCATGATTGATGGCGGTGACCCGTATCAGATGGTAGACAATGCAAAAAATTCGATGCTGAGCGGTGAGAATGCGTTTGACCTCATCGTCGGTCATGACGGCAATATGCGTAACCTTGCACAGCAGGGTTTCCTCACGAACATCCTTGACATTGAACAGTTCAACTTTGACAAGCCGTGGTGGCAGCCTTCCAAGGGTCTGGATTTCCTTGGGGATCTGTACTTCGCATCGTCCTATCTCTCCTTTACCGGTCTTCACTGGACGCGCGCGCTGATGGTCAATAAGGACTATATGCACTCCATTGACCTGGAAATGCCGTATGACCTTGTCCGCGAAGGCAAATGGACCCTCGACGCCATGCTGGCATATGTCAAGAATGCCTCCAATGATGTTGACGGTAATGGTAAACTGGATTCTGCGGTCGACAAAGTCGCATTTGCAACAGGCGGCGAAACACTGTATTGTATGCAGGAAGCTCTGGGTATCACCACGTATCGCCGTACGGAAGACAGCATTGTTCTTGATCTGGATGTCGAACGCGCCGATACCGGACTTACCAAACTGCGTGAATTCCACAAGTCCGGAGAATTTCTGCATGATACCTCCACACAGTTTGCAGAACAGCACTTTATGACCGGTAATGTTCTGATGGTATACGGACAGATCGGTGATGCCTACAACTACTACCGCGACTGTGATTTTGCATACGGCTTTTTGCCATCTCCCAAATATGACGAAGCACAGGAAAGCTATCTGAACTGCTGTACCGATATGCCGTGGGGTATTCCGAATACCATTTCCGAGGAACAGGGTGATATCATCGGTACGGTCATTGAAGCAATGTCCTGCCGCAACTATCTCTATGTCCTGCCGGCGTATTTCGATGTTGCCATGAAGAGCCGTACTGCCGATACCGAAATTGATGCAGAAATGCTGCAGTTGATTGCAGATACACGTATTCTGCCTTATGCACGTTCTTACGATCTGCGATTCGGCGCACTCTATAAGGATCTTTTTACGTCCAACAAAAATGTCGCTTCCTATTATGAAGCACAGAAGAAGAACGCAGAAAAGACGCTGACAAAGCTGATTGATACATACGAAGAAATGAAAAATAACTGATCACAGAGGAAGTATATGAATCCTTTATTACCTGAACTTTGCTGTGTTCCCGATGCTGAGGCACATGTGATGCCCGACGGTCGGCTGTATTTGTACGGTTCGTGGGATCTCCCCGGAAATCCTTCGTACTGCTCGGATGTTCTGCATTGCTTTTCCACCGATGATATGGTGCATTTTACCGATCACGGTGTCATCTTTCAAAATAACGATACGTTTCGCGGTTTGCCGTGGAAACCGAAAAGCGTATTATATGCCCCCGATGCGATCCACCGCGACGGTAAATACTATCTTTATGTCTGCGGAAACAACAATGAAGAAGGAGTTGCTGTCGCCGACACACCGGCAGGACCGTTTTCTGCCGCGGAACCGATTGAAGGTGCGGACGGCATCAGCATTGACCCCGCAATCTTTGTAGATTTGGACGGACAGGCGTATTACCTTTGGGGACAGTTTTCCCTGCACGGTGCCATGCTTGCCGATGATATGAAAACAATCCTTCCCGGAAGTGAGAAAACCGCAATTCTGACCGAATGGGAACACGGTTTTCATGAGGGTTCGAGCCTGCGCCGCCGCGGAGACAAGTATTACATTGTCTACACGGATATTTCGCGCGGACGTGCGACATGTCTCTCTTATGCATATGCCGATCATCCGCTTGGTCCGTACACCAAAGGCGGTGTGATCATCGACAATGTTTACTGTGACCCTCAGAGCTGGAACAATCACGGTTCCATCGAATGCTTTGGCGGACAGTGGTATGTTTTCTACCACCGTTCCTCCCATAACAGCAATACCAGCCGCCGCGTCTGTGCCGAGCCGATCTTCTTTGATGAAAACGGCATGATTGCAGAAGTGCAGCAGACCTCCTCCGGTGCAGAGGGCGCACTTGCACCCGCATGGATTCCCGCACGTGCGGCATGCCGTATGATGGGAAATTGCTTTATCTCCGCGCATGACGGCCGGGAAGTGCTGAACGTCAAAGGCGGTTCTCACTGGGGACAGCGCGACTGGGCGGAATACCGTTATATCGATTTCGGAGACGGAGCATGTACATCCTGCCGGCTCGTTGTGAGAGGAAAGGGCACTGTGACTGTCAAAACCGATGGCGCACAGACCCTGTGTACTATCCCCTTTGACTGCGCAGACTACGAAACGGTAACAGCGGAGATTTCCTGTGTCAGCGGACGCCGTTCGCTGTGGCTGTTCTTTGAAGGCGAATTTGTCCTGCGAGAGTTTGGATTTCAGTAAATCGGTCAGTTGTATATTGTAATCAAAAGATTTGGTGCTGTGAACGGGAAATCCGTTACAGCACCAATTTGATATTACAGAGGTTTTGTTTCCAGCACTTGCTGTCTGTCCTCAATCTCCCATACAGTCAGACCGTAATCGTCAAACTCGATTTCGCCGTTCTGATTGTCATAGGGATCAATACGCGGGAATTTCTTTGCTGGGTTGAACTGCCGCTGGAAGTCATTGCAGGTGACATGACGCCAGGGGTCAAGGTTGCCGAAATAGTGATTCCAATTGCGCTTGTTGCCCGAACGATACGCACCGCCGCCGTAGGACGGGTCGCAGTACAGCCAGCCAAACGGTGCAATCCAGAACATCGCCCAGTCGTGGGAACCGATCGATGCTTTGCCATATCCGCGGTCATGGACACCGTGTCCCGATTCCCACTTTGCAGGAATACTGAGGATGCGGCAGAGCGTGATGAAAACCAGCGCCTGAACACCGCAGTCACCGCGTCCGTGCAGAACCGCAAATTCGGGGATGTTTTCCAGCGCAAAGTACGAGCGCATATAGGAGTAGCGGACGTGTTCTGTCACCCAGTCATAGATGCGGCGAGCGAGCTTGAGCGGATTCGTTTCTTTTCCGGCAATCTCCTCTGCCAGTGCGATCATGTATGGCGTGAAGCGGATGTGCGGGTACTGCTCCATAATATACGGCAGAAGCTCATCGGGCATCGGATCGGCGGCATGTTCTGCTGCCTGACGCTTGGCATCGGCTGTTGTCAGATCGTGATAGACTGCCGTGTTGACATAGGAATATTCCACCCAGTATTCGTCATCGGGTCGGTATTCCGTTTCGATATATGCGGTTGTCTGTTCTGCCTTTTTGAGCTTGACGGGATGGGAGGAGTCGAGCAGCTTGATTTCCGACTGCGACAGCGACGGCGCAGGAAAGGGAAGATGGACGCGGATGGTCTTGCCGATCTGGTCTTCATGTACCTCTGCCGGCTTGATTGACATGCGGACACGGAATCGGCGGGAGAGGGAACCGTTCTTCTTCATTCCGCTGATAACTGCATTGGGACCGAACTTTTTGGGCGTGGAAACATAGTCCGGCTCTTTGATGCGGCGGAGCAGTTCACCGCACTGATTCATCAGATTGGAATATGCGGCTCGCTGGAAGTAGGGAATACCGGCGCGCAGGATATAGTCGGCATGTCCCGATGCGATCAGCGCGTCGATGTGCTGCATCTGCATATCGGGATAGGTCTCGCGGAAGCGTGCAAGCAGATCGTTTGCTGTGACATTGTAGTCACGGACAAGCTCTGACGCAATCGCGTGCTCCAGCATCAGACGGCGGCGCATCGCATCAGTCAGCGGATTTGCATGCAGGATGCCATCGGAAAGCAGTGTTTCAATATAGGCGATTTCGCCCGCAAAGTCACCGGCATAACGGTAGGACTTTACGGTTTCGGGCAGTTCCATTGCAAGATAGGGAAGATCCTCGAAGCGGTAAAACGGACGTGTGGTTGTGGACATGGCAGATTCCTCCGATGGTTTGATTCTGCTACTATTATACTTGATTTTGCGCATGATGTAAAGAGGAAGATCGAGATTTTTGCCGTGTTTTCAAGGAAATTCTGCGCTTTTGAAACTTTTCGGAAAAATTATGAAAAAGTTTTTGAAATAGTGTTGACAAAATGCTTTTGTTGTGTTATAATATTATACGTTGAGCGGGAAACCGCAAACGCAATAAGATGTCTGGGTGTAGCGCAGATGGTAGCGCGCTACCTTGGGGTGGTAGAGGCCGCAGGTTCAAATCCTGTCACTCAGACCAGGATATAGACGAAATGCACAAGTAACGAGGGCGTTTCGTCTATTTTCTTTTGTTTTTCAAGG
>JAZTZC010000516.1:0-1645 GCA_045637265.1 Eubacteriales bacterium
CGCCGACAAGGTTTGCACCGAGCGAACGGAATGCATTCAGCGCACCGATGAAGCTGGGATTCTCTGCAATGACGGTATCGCCTTCGTTGCACAGTACCTTGCATGCAAGCTCGATACCCTGCTGACCGCCGGAGGTGATGATCGTGGAATCAAAGTTACGGCCGACGGAGAACTTCGTCTTGATGCGCTCAGCGACCAGTTCACGCAGCTTGGGATAGCCTTCCGTGGTGGAATACTGCAGAGCCGCTGCCGCGTTGTTCTTGAAGATGTCGGCAGAGATTTCCGCGATCTTGTCCACAGGGAAGGATTCGGGTGCGGGATTGCCGCCTGCAAAGGAGATCGCACCGGGCGTACCGAGGCTCTTGAAGATCTCACGGATCGCCGAGGGCTTCATCTCGCGGAGTTTATCGGAAAATTGGAATTCCATGGTTTGCACCTCCGATCAGTTGTGGTTCCAGCCCATGTCAAACGCCTTCAGGTTGACATCGAGGAACTTCGGCGGGACGGTGGTCTTCAGAACTTCGACCCATGTTTCGTAGGGGATGTTCGTGCGGTGTGCGAGAATACCGATCAGGACAACGTTTGCCGCCTTGATCGTACCTGCCTCACGTGCCATGGCGATCGCATCTGCGGAGATCAGATCTGCCTGTGCGGCGATCTTGTCACAGAGGTTTTCGGGATACTTTGCAGCACCGGTGATAACGGGCATCGGATCGATGCACTGGGTACCGGTGACAACGACGCCGCCCTTCTTCAGATAGGGCAGAGCGCGGTACGCTTCGAGCTGTTCAAATGCGAGGATGATGTCCGCTTCACCTTCACCGATGATGGGGGACCAGACCTTGTCGCCGTACTTGACATAGGTGACAACGGAGCCGCCGCGCTGGCCCATGCCGTGAACTTCGGAGACCTTGACGTCATATCCTTCGTCAATGAGGGCGTTGCCGAGAATACGGCTGGCAAGCAGTGTGCCCTGACCGCCGACACCGACGATCATGATATTGGTAGTTGTTTTCATGTTAGCCGTACCTCCTTAGTCCTCGATTTTCTTGATTGCATGGAACGGGCAGACGCCGACGCACAGACCGCATCCGTTGCACTGGTTTTCGTCGATGACGATCGTACCGTCCTCGCGCTTGGAGATGGCGGGACAGCCGAGCTTCAGACACATACCGCACTTGCGGCAGTCGTCGGAAATTTCGCAGTGACCGGTATATTTGACAGTCTTGAGAAGTGCGCAGGGACGCTGTGCAATGACGACAGCCGGAGCTTCGAGTGCGCATGCTTCGCGGACAACAGCTTCAAATGCCTTGGTGTCAAACGGATCGGCAACTTTGACCCAGTCGATGCCGCATGCATGGCAGAGGGCTTCGAGGTCGACTTGTCTTGCTGCCTCGCCGCGGATGGTCTTGCCGGTAGTGGGGTTATCCTGATGACCGGTCATACCGGTGATGGAGTTGTCGAGAATGATGACGGTGTTGATACCCTTGTTGTAGACGATATCGATGAGACCCGTGATACCGGAGTGCATGAACGTGGAGTCACCGATGACGGAAACGAGCTTCTTTGCGAAGTCATTGCCGCGCGCCTTTGCCATACCGAGTGCCGCGGAAACGGATGCACCCATACAGATGGTCGTATCAAC
>JAZTZC010000517.1:0-3893 GCA_045637265.1 Eubacteriales bacterium
CTACTGACTACGCTAATATTGTACCAAAGGAAACGAAAAATATGTATTTTGACTGTCAGAAATCCATTGATTATTTACTTGAAAACGGCAGAGATGTCATCAAATACCGCTTACATAAAGAAATCCTGCACGACTTGACCGCGGCAGAGGAACAGAATCTGCTGGAACGTGTCATGCAGACACCTGATTATCAGCTGTTGTGCACGCATGTCAAGCCAAACGGTTATATCGGACGCGGGATGCATTCATGGGAGAAATTCAAAACCTCGCATCTGGATGACGGTGAAAGCGCCGCGAGACTGCTGCACAATTACGCGATTCCAAAGGATATGCCGATTGTAGTCAATTTTGTCCGCGCGATGCGTGACGATGCGGTATTGAAAGAGGAATTTTCCTATTATCATCCCGAGACGGTACGGCTGGAACAACGCAGTCTCGGCATCAACAGCGGATCGACGCTGGATGTGACGCTCAATACCTGTCAGGCGCTTCTCGGATATGGTGATGATCCCGAAATGCATCATTTTGTGGATGCTTCCTACAATGCCTTTGTCAGTCTGCTTGATTATGAGGATATCAATGCAATCACGGACTATAACCCCAATCTGAAACGGAAATATAACTACCCGACGATCACGCCCGATACGTATTTCCCGTGTCAGTATCATCTGGAAACGCTTGCCAATACGCAAAGCTGGCGCACGGAAGAATCCGTTGCTCGTCTCGCACAGGCGATTGACCATCATGACCGTATCACAGAGAATTTTGGTGGTTTTGCCGTAAAGCTCGGCGGCAAGCAGGTGGGGCCCGGGTGGGCATATATGAATCCGTTTTTCCCGCTGTCCTTTCCGCAGAAGGCACCGAATCACAGAAAGACACTGACGGCTCTGGCAAAAGTCTGCGGTGATCGGACAAAGGTTGTCAGAGAATCGGCGGAAACCTTACGGAAAATGCTGTCGGGCGACGGTGTTCTGCGCACGACATTTGCATCCTCTTATGAAAAGAGCCGATTCAAGGACAATTTCAGAAGCGGTCATCCTTATGCCGAAGTCGGACTGGAACCCGATCACACGAAAGATACCGCGATCTGGTGTGAATTGACATTCTGGGCGGTGGAATTTCTGTATATCCTCGAAAACAGCAAAAATCAATTATAATCAAACTCTCCCTTGCATTTTTGCCCGGGGTGTGATACAATAAAGTCATCAAGAAACATTGGAGGTGATGAATATGACATTCGGAATGCGGAACATCGGATGTGATATCGGTCGCCTCTTCGTTATGTATTGACCGAATCAAAATGCAGCTGTGCCATCCGTTGTCGGGCGGCACAGTTTTTTTGTCCTGCTTTCCGAATGATGATCGGACGGCAGGATTTTTTATTTCCATAAAGAGAAAGGGTGTTGTGCAATGAAACGGTTGGCATCATTTGTGATGGGACTGCAGCCATGCGATGACAGCTATACAAAAATGTATGAGGGCGCCATGTATGACGCGCTTGCGGTTCCCTGCGGGGAGACGGTCTATGAGGCGGTCTATTGGTACGGGGAGATCGGATTTCGGATCGAAAAAAGCAAAAAGAACGATCCGACCTGTCCGACAGTAACAGTTATTGTTCCGTACGACAGTTTGATTTCAGAGGAGGTTGAACCATTGAAACGATTGAAATACTATTTTCTGCATATGCAGCCAAAGGATGAGACATACAAAAGTATATATGAAGGAAAAATGATTGCCGAGCTGTATACGCAGAGCGGCGAGCCGATGGAATTTCCAGAAGAACATGCCGAAGCGATCTATTGGGAGAATCCGGGCGGCATCCGAGAGGGCATTTCCTATGAATATTCGCAGACGCATAAGCTGGCAAAGGACTGCCCGACGGTCAAGGTGCGGATTCCCGCCGATAAGCTCGGTGATATCCCGACTCCCTACCATGATGAGCGAACGGTACATCATGCCTTTTCTGCACAGGCGGCAGCGGCGGCGGATTTTTGTCTGCGCGCGTTTGGAGAAAAAGTTGCCATGCTGAACGCGGAACTATACAATCGCGGTCGCCCCGATAAAGAAAACGGCGCATATTATTTTCCAAAGCCCGGCGGTGAGGTGCTGAATCGGAACGGTGCATATTTTGCGATGTGTACGCCGAAATACTATGAAAACGGAAACGGGATTACTGTCTATATCCGTGACGGCGATCAGGAGAAATTCAAGCCGGTTCTGTGTCTTTGTCTGACCTTGCAGGTACAATTGCCGCAGAAAAAGCATGAAAAGGCGATGCGGATGCTTTGCCGTGATCTGCCGCGTGCAGTCGAGGAGTTTATAAGGGAATTTGATCGGGCGGGGTGCTGTGCCGCAGTCGCTCTTGCAGAGACACAAACGGCGATCCGCGCGGCACTTCGTGAAAGTCCGTGGTGTGCATTTCTGGCGGACGGTTCGATTTTACCGCGTGACAGCCGAAGCGGCGGCGCAATGCAAAATGCAATTCCGTTTCGCGCGCCGGAGGGCAGTCGAATTACGATTGCAGGTGTGACGGGAATGGGGATCCGCCGCGGTGTTACGGTGATTACGGGCGGCGGTTATTCCGGAAAATCGACGGTGCTGGATGCCATTGCCTGTGGCGTATACAATCATGCTGCGGGAGATGGGAGAGAATTGTGTATTACCGATGATACGGCTGTATCGATTATGGCAGAGGATGGGCGGTGTGTGAAAAATCTGAATATTTCTCCGTTTATCAAATGGCTTCCGACCGGTGTCCCCGAGAACTTTTCGACGGTACATGCGTCAGGTTCCACATCACAGGCGGCGAATATCATGGAGGCGGTTGACAGCGGCGCAAGACTGCTGCTGATAGACGAAGACCGCAGTGCGACGAACTTTATGATACGCGATAAGCTGATGAAAGCGTTGATTCAAAGGGAACCAATCACACCGTTTACCGATCGTGTTCGTGAGCTTGCGGCGCGTGGTGTTTCCACAATTCTGGTTATCGGCGGCAGTGGTGAATATCTCGCGGCGGCGGATGCGGTTTATATGATGGATGCATATGAAATGTTTGATGTTACGGAACAGGCAAGAAACCTCTCGCAAGAATATGGAATTGTACATGAGCAGCCTGAGGGAGCAAATTGGTCTGCGGAACGGTTGGTATTGAAAGAACATTTTACGTCATATCCGCAGAACAGCGGCTCGGAGCGGATGGAAGTGTCGGAAATGGGATATCTTGTCATTGGAGACGAAATGATCGATCTTCGCAGTTTGCAGCAGCTGATGACAGACGGTCAGCGGCAGGCAGTGGGATTTCTTCTGCGTTATCTGATGGTACGAGAAAGAGATGAGATGTTTTCGATTTCCGAACGACTCGATTCGGTGATGCAGCAACTGGAAAAGGACGGACTCGATACGATTTATTCTTCATATTTCACATCATGCGGTCGATTCTTTGATCTGCCGCGGATACAGGATGTCATGGCGGTCGTTCACAGAATGAGACAATTAACGTATCATAGGTAGCTCCCGGTTGATTTTGATCGGGCAAATTTCGTGGTTTCAAGAAAAACCGTAGGATTTGCCCGAAACAAATCAAAAAATATCAAAAAAGGTATTGACAAAAGGAAGAAGAGGTGGTATAATATAGAGGTCGCAAACGAGAAGCGCGGAAATCGGTCTCTCGGAAACGAAAAAGCCAAGAAAAATTCAAAAAAGTTTGAAAAACCTCTTGACAAGTCGTTTGAAATGTGATATAATAAATAAGCTGTCGCAAGAAAAGGCAGCCGATGATCCTTGAAAATTGAACAACAGACGAAAGATTGTACGAATTAGTGAAAGATGAGAGATTGTCTTTCAGGAATCTCGACAATTCCTTTTATGAAAAAGAATAACGGAACTATTTA
>JAZTZC010000518.1:0-7585 GCA_045637265.1 Eubacteriales bacterium
GAAATCGGAATCGGAGTAGAACGCACGCGCAATGGACAGCTTCTGCCATTGACCGATCGACAGCTCTTTACCTTCCTCGGTGAATACACGCTGCAGCGGCGTTGCGTAGCCGTCGGGAAGTGCGGAGATATACGTATCGGCATCGGCGGAAACAGCGGCTTCGCGGACATCGTCCATATCGAGCGGTCTGTCAATATCACCGAAGGCAATGTTGTCGGTGACGGTAAACGCGTATTTGCCGAAGTCCTGGAAGATGATACCGAACATTTTGTAAAGCTGTTCCACGTCATAAGATCGGATGTCGTGACCGTCGAGATAGATCGTACCTTCGGTCGGATCGTAAAGTCGGGTGAGCAGCTTGATCAGCGTTGTCTTACCCGCACCGTTCAGACCGACGAGCACACAAGTGTCGCCCGGCTCAAAGGTCAGATTGATGTCATGCAGAACATCGCGGTCCATGCCGGGATAACGGAAGCAAACGTGGTCGAACACGATGGTGTGACCGACGTGACGCTTGACATCGAGAGGCTTTGCTGCATCCGCAGATGCTTCCTCGGATGCTTCCGAAGTTGTATTTTCGGGCAGACACGGGATGATCGTGCGTTTTTCGTTCATGAACAGAATCAGGTTGTCGATGAACAGCGTACCCTCATAAATTGCTGCGGAGGTGGTAATCAGTGAGGTGACGCCGCCGGCAATCGAATTGAGTGCGCCCGTGTAGAACGAGAAGTCGCCGATTTGTCCCGAACCGAAGATGACATTCTTTGCAATGGCGATGAACAGAAAACAGTTGACGATGGTGGAGAGCAGTGTGAAGAAGACGTGCCAGAAGCCTTCGGCGTAGATCAGCTTTTTGAGTCCTCCGAAGTAACGGACAAAAACGGTCTTATAGCCGTCAATGAACTTGTCGGAAAGACCGAACAGGCGGATCTCCTTGACCATATCCTTGTTGACCATCAAGCCGGAATAATAGTTCATTTCGCGGCGGTCGATGGAACGGCGGCGCATGTAATTGAAATTCTTGCGGCGATAGATGAAGTTGACAACTGCCGACGGAATGGAAACCGCGATGATCAGCCACGGCGCTGTCGGAAGAATTGCCGCCATGGCAACGATGTAAATGACAACGGAGATGATCGTGGAAATGATGGAAAACAGGCTTTGCAGGATGTGAATCGGACGATTGCCCGCTTCACGGTTTGCGTTTTCGAGCCGTTCGTAGAATTCGGGGTTGTCAAAGGAGGCAAGGTCGACTTCTTTTGCTTTTTCGATGATGGCAACCTTGATCTTATTGGTGACAAGCTCGCCCGAGATGCGGTTCAAAATATTGTGGATGTTCTTGACGATGCTGTTGACGATCAGATAGCCGAACTGTAAAAACAGATACAGATAAAAGCCGTCCAGCGACTGATTCAGAATCGCATCGGCAAGCGCGTTGAGCAGGGATGCGTGAATTAAGCTGTGTACGACAGGCGCAACACCGTCATACAGCGTCATGAACATCATGACAAACAGAATCCATTTTTTGGTATCCCAGACAATGCGGAAGACATATCCCATGCGATGGATGGTACCGCCGATCAGCTTTTTCAGATAAGGGGGAACTTCACGGATGTTTTGCGGAAGCGGATCCTTCCATTTGTCATTGCCGCCGCGGGGAGCGCCGGGAGGGGGACCCATCATAATTGTTCACCTCGTTTTGATATATTATTTGATCTTGAGCTCTCTGTAAGGACAGGCGTCCTCGACTGTCCCCTGAATCTGCAGGACGGTATGGACAGTCGGAGAAATCTTTGCGTATACGGGGAATGTCAAACCTTGTAATCCTCGGTTTTGTTGTCATCCCACACATAATGTGCACGCTCACCGCCGATGGACTTCGGACGGGTACGGGCGCAAAGGATGTTTGCATTGCCGATCTTGTCAAGCGACAGACGGACGGGAACAGCGACGCGGCGCAGGTGCATACCGATCAGCGTACCGCCGATGTCAAGTCCTGCATGTGCGCGGATTTCCTCAACTGCGACGGGATCCTTCATATTCGCCCAGGTCACGGTTGCAAACGAACCGCCTGCTTTCGGCTGGGGAACGACGGATACGATTTCATAGCCGTACTTCTCTGCGGCTTCACGTTCCATGATGATGGCACGGTTCAGATGCTCACAGCACTGCGCGCACAGATAAACGCCTGCCTCGGCAAGTGCGGGTGCGATGCCGGCATAGGCTGCCTTTGCCCACTGGACGCTCGAATCGTGACCGATCGTGCCGCCGGCGATTTCACTTGACGAGCAGCCGACGACGAGCAGGGAGCCGGGCTTCAAATCTGCCGCAGCAAGCAGTTCACGGATGGCGGTGTTTGCCTGTTCTGTAATGGTGTTGTACATATCAAAGTACCTCCTTGAAAGGGTCAATTATCGGAATGAATGATTGTGCGGTGTGAATTGTTTTGAAAATGACACGTATTTCACACCCCAATTTATTATATTATAGCACACATTGTGGAGGATTGCAAGTTTTTGCGGGGAGATTTCGTGAAAAAGGTGGTGGCGTTGAGGGAATGTGTTGACTTCAGAATTTGATGGTGGTTATGGTATGCGCAGATGCTTCTCTGTATCTGTAGGACGGTGCCTTGTGTGCCGCCGTTGTGGGTGAACAAGCTTCTGTTTTGTGATATCATCGGTGGGAAGATGGTTGTTCGGAAAAGTATATTTTCTTGTTGTATTTCATCATCGAAACAGCGGCAGAGAATCGTCTGCGTCAATTATAAACGTCATCGATGCGATATGTGCGGCGGGAGACAAGACCCCGCCCTACAGTCTTCTTGAAGCCGCCTGCTTCTTAAGTTGACAGCATTGCCTCGCCGCGGATTTCATATCACGCAAAAATCCCGAAAGAAATCAGCGTAAACACGGTTTCTTCCGGGATTGGATATTCAATTACTTAATCACCGTACCGGTCGGGACGCTGTCATCGACGAAGATCAGCTGGCAGCCGCAGGAGTGGTTCGTTGCGGCGAGGAGCATACCTTCGCTTGTGACACCGGTCAGACGGGTAGGCTTGAGGTTCGCAATGACGATGATCTTGCGGCCGACGAGCTCGTCGATGCCCCATTCCTTCTTGATGGAGGAAACGATGGTACGCGGTTCATCCGTACCGTCATCGAGGGTGAGCTTCAGACAGCTGTGAGACTTGCGGATTTCCTGTGCCTTGACAATCTTGCAGACGCGCAGGTCAACCTTGGCAAAGTCATCGAGATCAATTTCGTCCTTGACGGGCGGAATTTCGTCGGGCAGATCGTCAGCACCGCGGTTGTTGACAGCGGCGACTTCTTCGACAACCTCCGGACCCTTTGCTTCTTCTTCCGTCATCGGATAGGAGAAGTCGAGCAGACCAACGTACTTTTCGGGATTGATCGCAAACAGGAACAGGTACAGACGCGGACCCTTTTCCTTGTCGATGAGCAGCTTGTAGACATTCTTGAAGAACGTGCCCTGGATGCCCTTGAGCTCCTTGTCGGTTGCGGTCTTGCCCGCATCGGCGAGGATGGCCTTGGGAATGGCGTAAAGCTCTGCATTCAGACCGTCCAGATCGTAGCCGCCCTTGGCAATCAGCGCGTGCAGACGGGAAATCTGTTCCTTTTCTTCGTCGGTGAGAGTGTTGTAAACCTCCCAGTTACGCATGGTGCGCAGACGGTTGACGCTTTCGGGAGCGCACTGCTCAAGCCAGAACTTTGCACGGTCAACGCGGTCTTCAAAGTCTTCCTTGGTGTAGGGCGTACCGATCTTTGTAAAGACGGTTTCGAGCATATCGGGGTTGAAGTCAACGACGGAGCCGAGCTGTACGAGCAGACCCATCGGAACGGTGACCGGCGCACGTCCTTCAACTTCGCAGTTGTAAAGGACAGACTGACCGTATTCGTCGAGTGTGCCTTCACGCATCTCGTTCAGCATCTTGTCAAATTCAAAATACTGACGCAGAATACCGTCGTCAAAGCAGAAGTCAAACGCCTTGAGCGGTTCGGTCTTGGAGTAGAGCCACAGAATGACTTCGGGCTGATAGAGCTTGAGCAGCAGATCCGGCGTCATGTTCAGACCCGAGGAGCCGGACATCTTACCGACCTGACCCTTGATGCCGATGAATTCGTAACCCTGGAACAGCGGCGCTTCGTAGCCGAAGATTTCGCGGGAAACGTCCTTTGCGTTGTCGTAGGAGCCGTGCAGGGAAGCATGGTCCTTTCCGCCGGGCTCGAAGTCAACGCCTTCGTACATCCAGCGCATCGGCCAGTCGACCTTCCATGCGAGCTTGCAGTTGAAGTCGGTTGTGAAGTTGAAGTGACCTTCATGACCGCAGGCACAGGTGTAGTCAGCCTCGGTGCAGTCCTCGGAGAGGGTATGAATCTTGGTGGTATCGCGTCCGCAGACAGGGCAGTAGATGGAGACGGGATAGTATGCCTCGCGTTCACCCGGCTGTGCTTCCTGTGTTCTGTGGCGGTCAAGAATGTCGAAGATTCTGCCGCGTTCCTTCAGCGCGTGGATGACGTGCTCTGCGTACTTGCCGGAGCGGTACATCTCGGTCTGATGACGGTAGTCCATTTCGATGCCGAAGCGCTTGATGGACTTGCAGAATTCCGCTTCAAAGTGTTCTGCATACGTTGCGTTTTCGGTATCCTCGACAAACGGATTGGGAACGTCGGTGTACGGCTTGCCGATGTGCTGTTCAAAGTCATCACGGACAGCGGCGACGTTTGCCGGAACCTTGCGCATACGGTCGAATTCGTCCCAGGAGAAGAGCAGACGCGCTTTTTTGCCCATCTTGCGCAGTGCCTTTACGACGAAATACGAGGTGGCGATATCGCGGAAATTACCGATATGAATGCTGCCGGACGGGCTGATGCCTGCCGCGCAGACATATTCTTCTTTGTTGGGGTTGCGTTCAATTACTTTGAGCGCAAGTTCTTCTGACCAATGCATAGTGGTTTCCTTTCTCTATTTTCAAGTATAATATTTATCATATATAGATACTATATTATACCATGAAAATCGGGGGTTGTCAATGAATTTGGGGAGATTCGAGAAGAAATGCCGCTTATTTTCGCTTGGTCGGTGCGATATATTCCTCAACAATCGGACCATATGGCGTACCGTCTTTCAGATTGACGGAATACCAGCCGCGAACCAGTCCGTTGTAATAATAGGACCATTCCTCGTCTATCCATGTGTCACCTCTGGCGGTTGGTAATTCAAAGTCGAGGTAAAGCGTTCCCGTGGGATCCCATGCGCGCGGTGTCAGGGATAGATTGGATATGTCAAATGACTGATTGGGATACATACGATATAACAAAAGAAACATATCCAATTTCGCCGTGAAGACTTCTCCTGTCCGTGTATCGGCGATGATCGGTTCACCGGCACCGATATCCTCGCCGCTGTTGTGAATGAGCACATACCTGCCATCCGGGGAAAATGTCACAACGGGGTATAGGAATCCCGAATTATAGTCTTCTTCTCTGACAAGCTCGGTTTCCTCACCTGTCAGCAGATCGATTAAAATCGGATAATTGTACCGGCACAGGGCTGCAGTTTCGATTTCCCGGACAGAAAAGAAGATTTTCTTTGTTCCACCGGGTGAGTGGAATTCCAAATCGTACATCGACGGCTTGATTTCATAAACAGCCTGCCGTGCGTTGCGTATCTTGCCTCCCCAGCGTGTGGGGGTATTCTCAATCACGGACTGAAGATACGGAAGTGCATCTTCGCCGTAGGCGGCAATGGCGGCAAGCGCATCTTTGTTAACTGCATAATACTTCTGATAATGCAATGACATCTGATATAACTGTTCTGCGATATCCTTGGTCATTGCATCATACGGTTCGGGACCGAGATCGGGTTCATAGTCTGTTTCATATGTGAGGGACAGCTGTGTATCCGTGGCAAGATCATAAACAAATTCGCCGGTGATCTCACCGATATCGGCAACGCCGGACTGTACGGTGAAGCCGAAGCGCACCGCAGTGTCCGATTCCCATGAGAGAATCTGCATCTGCAGAATTTCATTGTTAATGACTCGGATGTTGATACCGAAGCGTGCTTCCAGCTCATCAATAAACGGCATATATCTGCAGTCGAGAATCCGATCACGGTCAAGATCGAACAGCAGGCTTTGCGCGTTGATATCCGGGTTATACGCATTGGCTTCAAAAAACAGACAGCGGTTGTTCGGTGAGGTACGCAGATCGGGAAAAGCCGTAGGATCGAGGCGTGCGGCGGCAAACATTGCCCGAAATCTGTACTCATACATCGATCCCCAGTATGCATTGAGCAGTCCCGTTTCTTCGGGGGATTCGGCAAGCCGCAGTAAGGTCGGGACAGCGGCATTGCCCAAGCCCATCAGGATGCGGTAGGAAGCAGAGGTATACCTGCTTTCCAGCGTTTGGTCAATGGATCCCATTTTTGCAACCAGCTCTGCAATGCGCTGATCGATTGGGGTATCACTGTAATCTCCGAACAGAATGTATCCGACCTCCATGCCGATCTCGGTTTCGCTCATCGGCGGGTCTGTGATCGCTTCATATTCCGACCATGAAAGCGGCGTTTCCTCACAGGTAAGCTCTGTCAGACTGCTGTCGGGCTGATAGCGGAACGTGATTTTGATTGCGATGGGATTTGGTTGTTCGCCGTAAGTCTGCATTGCGATGGAAATACTGCCGTCGTCGTTCCATGCAAGAATCTCAAAATCGGAGTGGTAACGGAGGTTGGGATCGGGATATTGCGCTTCGATCAAATCAATGACAGTGTCGCATGTCAGGACTCTGCGGCCGTTGGCATTCAGAAAAATCAGGGTTTCATCATCGTACCTGCGTGACGTGATGACGGCGGTTAGTGCGTCAGGTGACCATTCTGCGGAAGGATTGCAGATTTCGGCCGATGAAGACGCGACGGTATGCTTTTTTGTGTCTGTGAGATATGCACCAAAGGTTGCGATTCCTTCGTTGTACATATTCTGGGGCGAACTGTTGAATCGGGAAACATGCAGCCGTATGGTCAGTTCTCCTGTGGGGGAGGGAATTGTCATATCATAAACCGTTCGGTCAATATCATACACTGCCTGCAGGGCTGTGCCGCGGCGGATGTGGGTGAATTGGGTGTTACCGTTGAAAAGGTTTTCGCCGATTTGACGCAGATATGGAATCGCGGGACGTCCGATCTTCACAATTTCATTGAAGATTTCCCGGTTTTCGGCAATGATATCGGATATGAGGTACGAATCGCCGGTTACAGAGGATGCAATGATATCCAGATTGCGGTCGATGAGCGTCTTCTGCTCCTCTGTCAATTCGGTCGGAGCAGGTGTTGTGATGGCTGCGGTTGTTTCCGCGGGTTCTGTCGTTTCCGTGATTTCCGTAACATTCTGCGTATGTGCAGCGGTGGTATCCTGTGCATCTTTACTGTCGGTCTGACAGGCGGCGAGCGTAAACAGGCAAAGAAGGATTGCGGTCAATAAGACAATGTGAGATCGTTTCATAGGCTTGCTCCTTTGGGTGTTTGGGTGGCGTTTGGACACTTTTGTAAATGTATTATATCATTCG
>JAZTZC010000519.1:0-21597 GCA_045637265.1 Eubacteriales bacterium
TATCAAGTCCTCTCCTCTGCATGCGCTGGCACCCGTTTGTACCGCTGACGATATCCTGTCGGCACAGGAAGCGGTCAGAGACGTCCATCTGTCGGCATCTGTGCGCAATTACATCGTTCGTCTTGCAAAAGCAACAAGAGAATCCGACCGCCTGCAGCTCGGTATCTCTCCGCGTGCGTCGCTGGCTCTGGCTCATGCATCGCAGGCTTGGGCTGCCATGCACGGACGCGATTTTGTCCTGCCCGATGATGTCAAGGAAATGGTGATTCCTGTCCTTGCACACCGTGTGATTCCTAAGATGCAGACGACACAGCGTTCCGCGCAGAGTGCAGATACGATTCTTTCTGAGATCACAGCGGCAGTGCCCGCGCCGATAGGGTAATGACAGTACCGAATAACCAGGAAATGAGGTGAGTTTCGTGCTGTACTTCGCCATATTAGTCTCGGCGGCAATCCTGTATCTGATACAGATGCAGTTATACAAAAAGCTGACCGTCAAGGGCTTATCCTACCGTCTCCGCACAGACAAAACGGAAGTCCGCGCGGGAGAAGATCTCTATCTATATGAGGAATTGTCCAACGAAAAAACGCTGCCGCTTCCGTTTGTCAAGGTCAATACCGACCTGCCCGAGGGTCTGAAATTTCACTTTACTGACCGATTGGAGGACGGTTCAAGCCGGGAAACCTATGAATTCGGCGCACAGTCGATCTATGTCCTGCGCGGCTATCAGAAGATCAGCCGACGCTGGCGCATTACCGGCACGAAGCGCGGCAGTTACCTGATCGGCTCGAGTCACATCATGACAAATGACCTGTTCGGCATGAACCCGATGTCACATGCCGCCGATACGCTTGAGGGGTATACGCCGCAAAGGCTGACCGTTCTGCCGCCGCCATACGATCTGCGGAAAGAATTTGTCACGGCACAGGGCATGAACGGCGACATTGTGAGCAATAAGACCCGCATGACCGATCCTTTGTTGTTTGCCGGAACGCGCGAATACCGCATGGGCGACCCGATGCGCTCGATCAACTGGAAGTCCAGTGCCGTTCACGGGCATTTTATGGTCAACATAGAAGAACCGACCGTGCCGTTTCAGTTCAATATTTTTCTCAACACCCAGTCACGCACGCTGGAAAAAGACCCCGAAGTCCCAAGCGCGCCCGATGAAATTGACCGCTGCATTACCACGGCGTTTGCGCTGCTCGAACGAGGGGTGCAGGCGGGCATCAGCATCCGCATGATGTGGAACATCGCGCCGAAGGAAAGTGTGCAGTATGACGATACCGCCGCGGCTGTCGGTCTGCGCCCCCTTGGGGATGACGAGATTGCCAGCCGCATTTCCACCACTGCGCCGTGCAGAACACCGGCAGACGTCACCGCTGTCGGACGGTTACTAGCGGAGCTTCCATACCGCATTTCGGTCAAGGAGGAAAATCTGCTTGACCATATGCTTGCAAATCCGTCATTATACATCGCATCTGACCGCTATCCCGGAAAAGCCGCATTGATTGTTGTATCGACGTACTTTTCGGAGCGAATGCTGGTTTTTCACCGCAGTATGGAAGCGCACGGTGTTCGGGTGATCTATTACATCATGACGACCTACCGCAACGCGCAGAACATTCCCGCAGACATTGAGGTCTATTATCTGTCCCAACTGCTTGAAGAAAACGGAGAGGAGGCGAGCGCATGACTGAACACAAGGCGACAAACGCACGTCCAGTCCCGAAATTTCTTGCCGGAAATCACGATTTTACATCCCTTTATAAAGGCTTTGCGGTCCTCTGTTATCTGTTCCTGACCGTCCATTTTGCCTGTATTATGGTGCTCGGCTTACATACCGCATCGCCAATTCATCCGTGGATTTTCTGCTATTATTTCGGCTGTGCCATGGCGGGATATGGGATTCAGCATCTGACGGGACTGATCTTCCGCATTGTCCGACCGAAGGCAGAGAACAACTATGAGGACATCAGGCGCCGCTATAAGCCCGTGCAGGCGATTCCGTGTCACATTCTTGCCGTGATCTGGTTCGGCATTGCCAATGATCTCGGCTTTGAGATCCTGCGCGAGCACGCAATCATTTTCAGCCACAATTCCATTTACCCGCTGATTTTTGCTATTGGCAGCTTCATCCTGATCGAATACGGCGCGTATCTGTGGTTCTTTCCGTACAATGTCCTTGTTTCCATGCGCTCGATTGCCATTGTCGGTGTCATGATGCTCATTCAGACCGTCGTACTCGTCTATGTACGAGGCGGATTTGGACTCGGATTTTATAGTGTCTCCCTTGTCGTGACAGAATTTCTTGCAATTCTCATTTACATGGTTCTGCTCAATCAGGTATTCTTGACAAGACAGTATGACAACCGTGTATCGTATGTCAACGATGCGGCGAAGCTCTACAGCGCGGGTGTCGTTGCCGGTGCGGTGTCTGCAATCATTCTGATGGCGCAGGTTGTCAGAGTCATATTGATTGTGCTCCTGAAGATACTGGAGCAGATTCTTGGCAGAATGTTTGTTGAGGGTGAGACAGGAACCACGCCGATCAGTTACGGCGGCGGCTACGGCGGTATGCAAAAGCTGTTTGACGGGGAAGATGCGAGCAGTAACGGTCTGATCGCA
Source organism: Eubacteriales bacterium (assembly GCA_045637265.1). Lineage (GTDB taxonomy): Bacteria > Bacillota > Clostridia > Oscillospirales > CAG-272 > RGIG3925. The sequence continues at coordinate 2,630 of JAZTZC010000519.1, forward strand.
ATGTTGCTTCTCGGACTTCTGTTTGTAACGCTATTTATCATCATTGCATCCCCTGCGATTCGTGAGCGGCTGCTGTTGCTTTGGGAACTGCTGCTTGCTGATCTTGCCGAGTTCTTCAAGCTGAAAAAGAAGTACCGTCCTGCCGGATCAATCGAGGAACGCTTTGTTGACACCGTGGAAAATCTGACCCGACGCACCGGAAAACGTGACGGTCTGCCGTCCCTTGCAGCATTTGAGCGGCAGTTGTCACGGATTCCAACACTGGAGGAAAAGTACGCCTACGCGTATTCTGTCTATGCAAAGTATATGGAGCATTCCCATGGCAGAGTGCTTGTTTCCGATACGCCGCGGGAGAGAAGCGAAAAGGTTCGCTCTGACGACAGATATCCAGATGCCGGGCAGTATGCAGAAATATTTGAGGAACTACGGTATGCCGACGAAGCAGTCGGTATTGCCGGTCTTGACGAACGCTTGGCAGTTTTGCATGATTATTTGCGAGGTGTGCTGCAATAATCTTCATTGCAGTCGATCTCAGCTCGTTTTCGCCACTCCTCAAATTCGCGCTGACCTTCTTCAGATTCATAAAACGCAATGATATCCGGCAAAAGACAACGGGCAATCTCGATGCGGATATGATCCGGGATCTGCGGCATAACTGAAGCATCTGATTCTTGTTCAGCTTTCGATCCTCTATGTAATCAATGATCTCCGCAGTAAGGGAGCTGATCAAGTGCGTGGAATGCGGCATCGTGGATGTGTCCACCAACGATAAGCTGATAGACAGTCTGTACGATGACGACATTACCACTTACAGGAATGTCGGTACACTGTTCCGTGCCTGTGCTGCATGCAATCCGGTGCTGGAAGCGGCGGCAAGTTTATATTTGAACAAGCACATATTGTTTGAGAGATGAATGGAATTTACAATACCGCCGTGAGTGACCGTCATAAAAGAAGAATGGTGTATCGCTTGTTTCTTGAAAGAAAAAACAAGCAACAAGCGATAGAAGCAAGCAGGTGCTGTGGCTATTATAAATTCGATGATGTTGCAAAATAATCAGCCATCCCCACAGTTCACCACCCCAGTCCCGGACTCGCTTCAAGCTTCTCCTCCACTTTCTTCCGATCCAGCACCTTAAACACCCCCCCAAGCCCCTCAAAATACCTCTCCAGTACCGCAGTCTGAAAATCAAAAGAATACACCACACCACCGAGCCGATCCATGTCCAGCTTGTTCCGATAGGCATAAATCCGCTGCATATCGAAATCACAGGCATACAGGATCGGCTTTCTGTCGGCTGTGAATCCGTCGCAGTACCAATCAGAATTCGGTTTCTGTGTACTGTCCTTCAGAAGTGTCGTTTTCAGTACGTTGAGACAACCGCTGAGAAATCCCATCCGCACCAGAAACTCCCCGTTTTCATCGAACGGAATATAGTGCATACAGGGGAGTATTCCCGTGACTTTATAACAGGTACTGTTCTTCTTTCCGTTTCCCATCAGCAGATCATACGCCACATCCATGGTATGCCCCAGCATAATCGGACGCAGTTTTGTATGCAGTTCACTTTGTAGCAGTTCCAGCGCTCGGTATTCGGACATCTCCTCCCACTTCAGCGGAATACTGCAGGTATTGTACAGCAGATAATCCCCACCGCCACTCCGTAAAAGTCCCGTAAAGCGTGCATTGTTGATCTTGATCCCATTTTCACCCATGTCTTTTACCTCGTGGGAGAGATAAAAACGCGACTGTGAGAGACTGCGATCGACTGCGAGGGGAGGGGTATAAAGCGGTGGCTTGTCTCCCGGAAAGACTGCGATACCAAGCCTGTGCATCATCACAACCGTTTCCCCAATCCGATGATACCGCTGTCGGTGCATTGCGTCCAGCCGTACCTTATCCGTACCAACGCCGCCTGTGATAAAGCCTGCGAATCGGTCGGGATACGACTGCGAGACAAAATGTTTTCCCTTGACGGTCAGCTTATATCCTGTAATTTTATCATCATTAATTTTACGAATCAGGTTATCTTCCCGCAGTCCGCTGAGACAGTTGCTGATGTATCCGTATGACGGGTGGAGCCGTCTTACTGCGGTATCGGAAAGCTCACCGGACACGGCGGCAAGCAGTAAAATCTGTTCTTTCAAGCCAGTAATCTTTTTCATATTTCACTTGTTCTCCATAAAATTTCCGCCCCGACTGCTTGCCTATTCGGTTCTGCGCCATTGGGGCATTGTGTTTTCTTACATTATATGTGCGGAAAAAACGGTGATGAAATTACACCATCGCGTTTTTTTCGCTTTTTTCATCGGATTCCCCGACTGCAAAACCACCGATTATGCCCTGACTCTCCGGTTTGGGAGCAATGAAAATCTCCGTGGAATAACTGTCTGAGGGTTTGGCTGTGTAATACAGATCGCAGTGTGCCATATTGTCTTCCATGAGGAAAAAGAGGCTGACTACATCCAGCACTTTCTTGACCTCAATGTTGTCGTGATCCCGAATATACCTTGCCGGCAGATCGGATGGGTAATTATGGCGGATGGTTACAATCGCATCCTGAAGCCGATGAATTTTGTGCTCCCTGCTGTATTGTTCCAGTACATGCATCAACGGTTCAGCAATATAAGAGCAGTTGCTGCGGTATCGCTTTTTCAGCGGCAGAGCAGGAGTGCGGATGCAGATTACTCCGTTTCGTTTTTCCACGGAATATCCCTGCGCATCCGAGATGTCATCAAGCAGCTTTTCTTTGGAAGTGCTGAGACAGGCAACCAACATCTGTCTAAGCTGCAGACAGGTTACTTCAGCAGCATCTGCCGCCTGTAGGAGGTGGTCAAAACGATCCTCGCTGTACGGATGCTCCAGTTTCAAACGGAAATTCTCCAGTTCTCGCAGAGTCTTCTTTACCTGTCTGATCATGCTGTCTGTTTTGGATATGATGATGTTTGACATAAAATTTTCTCCTTTGCATTTTGTTTTTTCGATTGGTCGTTGTGTGCGCTGCAATATGCTATCCTGTAATTTCAGAAAAGCAGACTGCAAAAGGATGGGGCAGGTACGGCTCAAGGGCTTCCGGCATCACCTTCCTTTCTGTCCGGAAATCTGTCCGGGCAATCGTCTTCATCCGGCTGCGGCGTAATCTCCAGAGAAAAACAATGATAAACTTTCAGTGACGGGCATTCCATAACTAACTCAGTATATATAGTTTTTTTTTTGCAGTCGTCTGATAAGTTAGATAAGATATATCGCGCACGCGCACATGACGCGCACGCGTAATCTTGTAGGGAAAGTGCTCGGATAACTTCGCGGACGATTTTCACCAGATGGGATTTCGGCACGCACCGGATATTTTCAGGCACAACAATCTGCTCGCTGACCGGAGATTTTTCACCATTATGGCACGCAGGAACAGGCATGTTTTCCGTGTCGGACACAGGAAAATCCACAGCTTCTTCCGGCTCATTTTGGCACGCAGAAACCGGAATATCGATATGCAAAGAAAGTGCCACATCTTCTCGGTCGATTACAATTTCCGGCAGATCAAACATGGTCGGAAGATAGTTTTTCATATAGATCGCAGTCCCGTACTTGCCCGGAAAAGCCATGAGTTCCACATATCCAAGCTCCTGCAGTTTCCGCAGAACACGACCCGTGGTGGATTTGCTGATACCCCAGCGTGTGCCCAGTGTGTCATATCCGATCAAGGGAGAGTGACTTCCATTGCGGAAGTATACTACAGGGCCTTCTGTAGAGCCTGCAATATGGCTGTCGCAGTAAATGGCATTGATCCACAGGTCGAGAACAATGTCCATCTCGGAGCATTTGCCTTTGCCCATGAAATCGTTTACCATATTGTAAGGGAAAAAGAAAAAACCGTCTTCCTTGGTACAGGACGCGGTATCTTCGATAACGGTATTGTAATTGTTCCAGTGCAGAATCTTGTACTTCACATATCTGCCGCGATGGAGTGGTGTAAATCCGATCAGATTCTCCGCCTGCATTTCTTCGAGCAGTGAGAGCGTACTTTTATCCGTTTTACAGCGGAACAGACATGTCAGTTCCTTTACGGGCATGATCCATTCTCCCGGTGCGACAGAATAACGGATACCGTCAATGCTGACTCTTGATGTGCGGAAATTGGCACGGGAGCAGAGCATCATAAAATAGAACAGAAGGGATTCTCCGTTCGTCCGGACGTTCTGATCGGCTGCGAGGCGTTCCAGAAAAGCGCGGTACATACGAATGCGGGAATAGGTGAGAAGCTGTTGTGTTTTCAGTTGATAATGCATATTTTACCTCCAAAAATGAAATCCGGCGAGTACCGAGACAAGCGGCTCCACCGGATTAATTACCAATTAATTACATTTGATTATCACGTGTTTGTCTAACCGAATGAAAGAATTTGTCTAACCAATTTCTAACCAACGTGCAGAAAACGTGCAGACAGGGAAATTAAGTATAATACTATTCGACAATATCTGACAGTGGTTTTGCGAGATTTTATGTGCAGATTATACTAAGAAATTATAGAAAATCCTAAAGAGGGAGTACTGAACTCTATTCGGGACCAAGAGGCCGGAAGTTCAAATCTTCTCACTCCGACCAAAACAAAATGAAGACCGTCTATGACGGTCTTTTTTGTTTTCTGCCGGAGTGAGAAGGGTGTCCCGTGCTTCCCGAACTTTATTGCTTGCAGTGAAGCTCATAGGAAGGTTCAAATCTTCCAATGTTAAGATGGACCTGTCGAAAGACGGTCTTTTTTATTGAAACGACCATAAATGTATCGGAAGATTTCTCCGAAATCCGATTGACACACCTCCTCACCTGTGGTATAATCTTCTCAAAAGGAACATATCCCACCATCGAAAGGAGACTTTACCATGGAACACGAATTTCACAAAGACATGTACGTTGTTGTCACCGACTACATCAAGGCCAATTCCGGCGAGGATGTTTCAGATGCTCTGCAGAAGCTGATTCTTGACAACCCGCAGAGAGTTATCTTTTTCCCGGATGGCGAATATCTGCTGTCCAAGCCGATCGCAACGCCGGCGAATCCCGATCATGCGGTATCGCTGCAGTTGTCCAACTTCGCGGTTATCAAAGCAATGGACTGCTGGGACAGCGAAGAAGCCCTGATTTGTCTCGGTGCGGCAGAACCGTTCAATACCATTCACACCAACGGCAGCAACTATTATCTGTCGGGCGGTATCATTGACGGCAATAATGTCGCAAACGGTGTATCCATCGACAGCGGACGCGAAACCCGTGTGGAGAATGTCTCAATCAAGCATACCAAGATCGGTCTGCATGTCAAGTACGGCGCCAATTCCGGCTCGTCCGATGCCGATATTCTCAATGTCAACATCGTCGGACGCGGCACGGTTGATTCGATCGGTCTTCTGGTCGAAGGCATGGACAATACGTTCACAAACATGCGCATTGCACGTGTGCAGATCGGTGTCAAGCTGATCCGCGGCGGCAACTATCTGCGCAACATTCACCCGCTGTACAGCCTTGCCTCCGGTTGGGATCACTACACCGACAGTATCGCGTTCTGTGATCTCAGCTGGGAAAACTGGTACGATTTCTGCTATTCCGATCAGTACTGCACGGGATTTTTCATGAAGGACAGTCTGCGTTCCATTTATCACAACTGCTTCTGCTATTGGTGGAAGACGCTGGAGGGCGGCGAGATCGGTTTCCGCACGGACGGCAAATTCAACTCGCTGATCACCAACACCAAGGTCACCTTCCGCGGCGATGCACAGAATACCGAATTTCTGCTGGTCGGCGAGAAGGGCGGTACTGGCTCGATTGAAAATCCGTTCTTCAACGAAGCAATGGCACCTGACAAGTCCTATCGGGATTATCTGGTCGGACGGGTGCTGTAAAACAGGCAATGCGGGAATACTTTTGAAGAAATCACATCAATCGGCGGATTCCGTGTCTCGTATGGAATCCGCCGATTTTCAGCTTTGATATTCAACTGTCAGTAGAAATTTCTTCTATCACAAATCGCTGGAAAAACTGCGCAGAATCAATTATAATGGTATCACCGATCGGAACAATACAACTGAATGAGGTGAAAACCAATGATGACCCAAAACATTGCCGATACCATTCGACATCACAGAAAGCGGCTCGGTCTGACACAGGAGCAGCTGGCGGAGCGTGTGGGGGTATCGTTTCAGGCGGTTTCCAAATGGGAATGTGCCGCCGCGGTGCCTGATCTGTCGCTGATCGTTGTACTGGCGAACTTTTTCGATATTTCGACTGATACGCTGCTCGGCGTGGATATTGCAAAGAAGCAGGAGCGGATCAATGCTATTATAGCCGAATATAACCGCTTGTCCAACCTCGGAAAAGATAAAGAGAAGTTTGATTATATCTGCGCTGCATACCGCGACTATCCCGGCGACAATCGGATTCTTGACAAATATCTGTGGGATTTGTGTTATGATCCGTATCATGAATACAGAGGGCTATTGGTCCATGAGGAGGAAATCACGTCTTTATGCACACGGGTGATGAACGAGTGTGTTGATGATGAAGTGCGGTATTCTGCAATCTCGATCATGTGTGGTTTATACCGCGACAAAGGCGATATTGCCCGTGCAAAGGAAATGATCGCCCGACTGCCGCGTGAAATGCAGGGTGAAGAAACGGAATCTCTGTATGAACGCGGCGAAAGTGAAGAATGGTGGTCTTCCGTCCGTGCCAATGTCAACGATATCACATCCACACTGTATATCAAATTGCGAAATCAAGCGCTGTATGCACCCGTTTCCCACGAGGAGCATATCAGACTGTTAAAAAAAGCGGAAGCACTGCTGAATCTCATCTACGATGAGAGAGACTACGGATTTGCAAACTACCATCTTGGCGAGCTGTACCTGTGGATTGCTAACCGTTACCGCATGATGGGCGATGATGAACACTGTGCCGAATATCTGACACGGGGACTGGAATATGTCCATGCATACGATCATCTGCCCGAGGAATTTGTTCATACCTCCCATGCCGTGCGCGGATATGTATTCCGTACCTCCGAGGTTTATTCCGGCTTTGAAGGAAACATGATGAAGCGGGATCTTGAATATCTCGCATCGCTTTCCATTTATGATGATGTCCGGGATGCCGAATGGTACCGGGAGATCATTGCCCGTTTTTCTCCGTTTGCGTCGGATACCAAATAAAACGCAAAAAATTCGCCCGGACAGGTTTGTTCTGTCCGGGCGAAAACGCTTTTGATGCAAAATCAATCAATAGTCATATCCAGCTGGAAGCGCTGAATCTTGCGCAGGGTATTCTTCGGGAATTCCTTTGCGCGAACCTTGAGGTGCATGATTTTTTTATAGGATACGGCGTTTTTATTGTATTCGTTGATATAGGGCTGCAGATGTGCCTTGATATCGGTAATGCCGTTCTTTTCGATATAGTCCTTGTCGGGATAAACCTCGGCGACGATGGCGTTGTGCATGATGCCGCGCTTGGACTGACCTTCATAGACGATGATATCGAGAATACCGGGTGTTGCGACAAGCTCGTTTTCGATTTCCTCGGGATAGACATTCTTGCCGTTGGAGAGAATGATGAGGTTCTTCTTTCTGCCGGTGATGGTCAGAACATTGTTTTTGTCCAGACGTCCGTAGTCGCCGGTGTGGAAGTAACCGTCTTCGTCAATGGCTTCCGCCGTTGCATCGGGGTCCTTGAAGTAGCCGAGCATGACGTTGGAACCCTTGACGCAGATTTCTCCCTCGCCGTCTTCGTTGGGGTCTTCAATGCGGACGGTATCGATGTCAAGCACATTGCCGACAGAGCCGGGGACGATATTCTTGGAGCGGTTGACCGCGATGATCGGTGCACATTCGGTGATGCCGTAGCCGTTGAGCGTGGAAATACCGATGGAATCAAAGAACGACAGGATTTCGGGATTGATCGGTGCGCCGCCGGAGATGATCATTTTGACCTTGCCGCCGAATGCAGCACGGACAGACGCAAACAGCTTGGTGCGCAGGTCGATACCGACACGGCGCATGCTGTTGGATGCTGCGATCATTTTGAAAAGCAGCTTTTCCTTGCCCTGTTCCTTGACCGTTGCAAGAATCTTGCGATAGAAGGTTTCCAGATACAGCGGAACGAGTACAAGGTGTTCGGGAGCCTGTTCTTTCAACTCACGCGTGATATAGCGAAGACCGGAGGAAATATACATTTCACAGCCGATCATCATATGACCGACGAGCATGACGGAGGAGCCGTAGGTGTGGTGCGGCGGGAGAACCGCGATGGTCTTCTTACCGAAATCGACATACTGAATGACATCAGACAGGTCGGAAAGAACTGCATTCTGGGACAGCATAACGCCCTTGCCCTTACCGGTCGTGCCGGAGGTGAAGACGAGCAGTGCCATTGCATACGGATCGATTTCTGCGTTCCAGTAGGCATCGGGATTCTGTGCAAACAGTTCACGTCCTTCTGCGAGATACGGTGTCAGACCGGCATCCGTGTCCTTTGCCGAAAAGACGATGGGATCACAAAGCAGATCGCAGGCATAGGAGATGGCAGGTGCCTTTTCCGCAATGCTTTCTTCGATGAACAGGAAGGATGCTTCTGCTTTGGATGCAGTATCTGCAAGATCGGGTGCTGCCCATTCGGGATCGAGCGGAACCAGAACCGCACCGATGGAAAGCAGGGAATAGTACAGAAGTGCCCAATCATAAGTGAGTTTACCAATAACGACACAGTGCTTGCCGGCACAGCCCATCGCGGTAAGCTTGCATGCAAGTGCGCGGACATCGTCACGTACTGCAAGGAAAGAAACGGTGGTTGCTTCCTCGTCGTGTGCATTGGCGCGGAAGGAGAACAGTGCGCGGTCGCCATACTGCTCAGCAGCCCATTCGACAAGATGGCGAACCGAGGTGAAGTCTGTTTTTTCGTGAAGCTGATGTTTTTTCATAATCTATGATTACCTTTCATCTGTTTGAGGTGGATTGTGATTGGAAATGGGAAATACCGCACTCAGGCGCGCATGCCGTCGAGCAGGACACCGAAGCTGTAGCGGAAATTCCGTACTGCGACATCGACGGGGAGATTGCGTCCGACGGCATCGGCGTTATAGCCGCGGCAGAAGCACCAGATGGCATAGCTCATGGCATCGGAATCGATTTCCTTGATGTATTTTCTTTCTTTTGCGTAATCAATCAGTTTTTTGATTTCGGTATGCCACCACGCATAATTACTTTGCGAGTGGGAGTCGTTTTCAAAAATATACTGGTTGAACGCCATTTTGTTTTCGTATGACATAATCAGTGAGCGGGTAACGACATCAATGACATGCTCAAAGAAGTCGGCGGCAGAATCGGTCTGTTCCGGGGTGATGCTGGCTCGGATTTTGACGACCATATTACGGTAGATGATTTCCAGAACTTCTTCGATATTATGGAAGCGGTTGTAAAAGACACGGTTCGTAATATTGAGCGTCTGTAATATTTTCCGTACGGTCAGTGTGTTTGCGCCCTCTGTGGTTGCAAGATGCTCTGCCGTTTCGATGATCTTTTCCGCCATTTCGTCACGGATGCGGTCATCGGTTTGTGCGGTTTGCTGCTGCGTGGAATTCAAAGGTTCACCGTCCTTGCTGTGGTTTGAATGTCACGATGTTCTCGTATTGAAAAACAGGAAATCTTGTATCAGCACACACTGTGCTGAAGTGTTCAAGAAAAACGGCACACTGTGTGCCGAACTGTATCATATTATACCACACTTTTCTCGGGATGTCAATGGGTAATTTTCATATTGTGAAAAAACAGGCAAAAAAGAAGTACCGCAAGACATCCTGCGGCACTTCGAGAAGCGGTTATTTCTTCTTTTTCTTGGTTCCCGTCGGTTTGGGTTTTGCCTTTGCCCAGCCTTTTTTTGACGGAGAGGATGTTTTGCGGTTTCCGGCTCCGCTTTCCGCAGAACGTGTTTGTGTGCCGCCTGCATGCTGTGCGTGACTTTTGGCGGACTTTGCACCGTTCTGTGACGCAGGATTTCCTGTCGGACGCACGGTACCTCCTGTCGGACGTACCAGACATTCTTTTCCAAATCCGATCAGATCGGTTCTGCCGCACTTGGTCAATGCACGTCTGACAAGATCGGCGTTCTCCGGCTTTTTGTACTGCAGAAGTGCACGCTGCATCTGCTTTTCCTCATAGTCGGTCGGAACGAAGACTTCCTGCATTGTGAACGGATCAAGTCCCGTATAGAACATGACCGTCGATGCTGTACCCGGTGTCGGATAGTAGTCCTGTACCTGCTCGGGCGAATAGTCCCACTTTTTCAGGTACAGCGCCAGCTCGACTGCCTCATTGAGCGTAGAGCCCGGATGTGAGGACATCAGATACGGCACGAGATACTGTTCTTTTCCACAGGCATTGGATAACTCAAAATATCTGCGCTTGAATTTCTCAAACACTTCAATATCGGGTTTGCCCATCTTGCGCAAAACATTTGGCGAACAGTGCTCGGGGGCAACCTTCAGCTGACCCGAAACGTGATCGCGGACGAGCTTTTTAAAGAATGCGTCACCCGTATGTTCGTCGGCAAGCAGATAATCGAAGCGGATGCCGGAGCGTACAAAGACACGCTTGACACCGGGAACCTGTTCCACACGGGAAAGAAGCTCGATATATTCTGCATGATCGGCGCGGAGATTCTTGCAGGGCTTGGGAGCAAGACACTTGCGGTTTGGGCAAACGCCGTCCTTTAACTGTTTTTCACAGGCAGGATCACGGAAATTCGCCGTCGGACCGCCGACATCGTGAATGTAACCCTTGAAGCCCGGCAGCTTGACAATTTTGTGCGCTTCCGCGACAACACTTTCGATGCTTCTGGAACGCACCGTTCGTCCTTGATGGAACGCCAGTGCGCAGAAGTTGCATCCGCCGAAACAGCCGCGGTTGTGCGTCAGTGAGAACTGTACCTCGGCAATTGCGGGAACGCCGCCGTCTTTTTCATACATCGGATGGTACGTTCTTGCATACGGAAGCGAGTAGACCCAGTCGAGCATTTCGCGTTCCAGCGGCGGCATCGGCGGGTTCTGGACGAGCATTTTATCGTCGTAATACTCGACGATGGCACGTCCGTTGACGGAGTCCTGATTGCGGTACTGCTCGGCAAAAGCCTCGGCATACAGCCGCTTGTCCGTTTTGAGATCATCGTAATTCCAGCCGCCGACGTGCTCGTAGTTGATTTTGTCATCCTTTGCGCACAGATAGACCGTACCGCGGACATCGCGGATTTTTTTGATCGGAATCCCGCGGTCAAGCAGCTCGGCAAGACGGATGAGGATCGCCTCACCCATACCGTAGGTCAGAATATCCGCGCGGGAATCGACGAGGATCGAGCGGCGGACACGGTCATCCCAATAGTCGTAATGCGCAAAGCGGCGCAGAGAGGCTTCCAGACCGCCGAGGATGATCGGTACATCGCCCCATGCCTGACGGATACGGTTGCAGTAGACGATGACCGCACGGTCGGGACGGTTTCCCATTTTGCCGCCCGCGGAATAGTAGTCATAGCTTCTCTTGCGCTTTGCCGCAGTGTAGTGCGCAACCATCGAGTCGATGTTGCCGGCAGAGACAAGAAATCCGAGTCTGGGTCTGCCGAAACGCTTGAAATCGTCTGTCGTTTTATAATCCGGCTGACACAGCATGGCAACGCGGTAGCCTTTTGCTTCCAGTACACGGGAAATGATTGATGCGCCGAACGACGGATGGTCAACGTAAGCATCACCACAGACATAGACAAAGTCGGGCTGATCCCAACCGCGGGCTTCCATATCCGCACGGGATACGGGAAGAAAAGAGGTTTCATCCATTCCGGACATTGACAAGGCTCCTTTCACCGAGAACGATATACGGTGTGTTTACCGTATAAACTTCGGGGACAGCATGTCCCGCTTCAAACGCAGTTTCAAGATAGACCGTACCGCGGTCTTCTTCACGGAACGGCTGAACGCGGAGAATGCCTTCATGACATTCCATACCGCGGACATCGATAACCCAGTCACCGCCATACAGATAGTGATCGGAGATCAGAGTCCCGCCGACATAAAAGCCTGCGAGATTGCCGCGGGCACGGATAACAAGGAACGTCGTATCCGCATCCCAATGTACCGCATAATCGCGTGTCAGATCGGGCAGCGGCGCATCACCGACACGCAGATGACCGAGCAGAAGATCGGAGGAACAGGTTTCGTTTTTGTTTTCCAGCGGTACAACGGAAACCGCCGTTCCTTCGGAGGAGGCTGTGATGGGCATCGGGATCAGTCGGATGTTCAGTGCACCGACTGTGCAGATCTCCATGGTCAGAGCATACTTGTTTCCGTCTTTGGTTACAAGTACAGGCTCCATACCGTCAATACGCATGACAGTCAGCAGATTCTGTTCGCGGTCAAAGGAGACCGGCTGTGCCGTGATGTGATCAATTTCCGCGCCGCACAAATTCCAGCCGACGGGGAGGAAAAAACTGCTGTCTGCGGGAATATCCAGTGTAAAGGATATCGTACGGTCGGACAGCGCGACGGTAATTTGTGTACCGGGATGAGCCGGAAGAATCTGTTCGCGGATGTGGTTGTTGACAAACAGCACCGCCTGCTTTCCGTCGGAGCGGACGGCACAGCGCAGGGTTTCCGTGTCACCGAGGTGGTTGGGCAGGATATCGGGCAGACACAGCTCCATCGGCGCCAGCATTTCCCCAAAGCTGTGGAGAAACGTATGAATCACATCGAGCGCGGGATACCAGGGGCGCAGCTGTCCCATATCGCCGATCGGTGCCTGAAAATCATAGGAGATCACGGGACAGTCATTCGGATACCCGGTAGCACGGCTTTCCTGCATTGTGGTTGTGCCGATCGGATTGCATCCGCCTGCATATACATAATATCCGAGGAGATTGATACCGTTTCCGAGCTTGGTGATGACGAGGGATGTGATATCCTTTGTGGTAAACCACGGGCGGCGGTGATAAGTGATCTGATTTCCTCCGCCAACCTCACATGTCATAAACGGAAACTGCCCCGAAAAGCGGTCTGCTTCTGTCCCGCGGGCACCAAGCAGGTCGCGTCCGATGTTGCCGTCATCGCGCTGACGGGAGAAATGGTAATTGGGATTGGGATCGAGTACATGCATGTGTCCTTCCCACGGTGCTTCCGGATATCCGCCGAACATCGGAAGCAGGGTGTCGGGCAGTCGGGCATTTCCCCATGCGGTTGCTGTGATCAGGGGCGCATGCAGACCGAGGCTCTCTACATAGCTGCGCACTGATTCCATATAGTCGGGACGGGTCGTCATTTCGTTTTCGATCTGAATACCGATCAGCGGCAAACCGCGCACCTGATCTGCAACTTTTGCGAGGAAGCGGCGCATATAACCGGCATACGGTTCTTCATTGGTGCGCAGACTGCCGCCGCATTCTGTGATCAGCCAGTCGGGAAATCCGCCGTTTCTGCATTCCCCGTGTGCCCACGGACCGATGCGCAGACAGAACTGCAGACCGAGCTCATGACACAGAAGAATAAAGCGGCGAATATCGCGGTTTCCTTCAAAATCGAACAAGCCGCACTGCTCCTCATGATGGATCCAGAATACATACGATGCGACAATGTCCACGCCGCCATCCCGCATGTTCTCAAGTGTCTCACGCCAACGGGAAACGGGCACGCGGCTGTAATGCATCTCACCCATGACGGGAATGATCGGCTTTCCGTTCCGCATAAGGTATTTATTTGTAACAGTCAGCGTATCATCGCCGAAGCCTTTGCATATCACAGCTTCTGATACTGTTTTTTCAGCATGAAAATACATGTTTTTCATCCTCTCTTTTGTATGACAAAGGGGGATTGCCTCCTCGGGTTTTCCGTACATAATACATACAAAAAACCATTCGTGCGGCAATCCCCCCACGGGTTCCAATCAAATTAGCTTCTCGAAAGAAATCTTCCGGAATTTATCCGCGTTTGACCTCTTCCATGATGAAGGCTTCGAGAATATCGCCTTCCTTGATGTCGTTGAAGCGTTCCAGACCGATACCGCATTCGTAGCCCTGAACGACTTCCTTTGCGTCATCCTTGAAGCGCTTGAGGGAGGAGATCTCGTCTTCGAAGATCACGATACCGTCACGGACGATACGGATCTTGGACTGACGGGTAACCTTACCGTCAAGGATATAAGAGCCTGCGATCGTACCGACATTCGGAACGTGAATGGTCTGACGGACTTCTGCATGACCGAGCAGTGCTTCCTTGAATTCGGGATCCAGCATACCCTTCATTGCCTTCTCGATTTCTTCAATGCACTCGTAGATGATACGGTAGGTACGGATTTCAACACCCTGATCTTCCGCACGGTCGAGCGCGTTCTTGTCGGGACGGACTGCGAAGCCGATGATGATGGCATTGGATGCCGCCGCCAGCATAACGTCGTTTTCGGTGATACCGCCGACTGCCGTATGAATGACATTGACCTTGACTTCTTCGTTGGACAGCTTGACAAGCGATGCCTTGACTGCTTCCACAGAACCGGCAACGTCTGCCTTGATGATGATATTGAGGTCCTTGACGCCTTCCTTGATCTGAGCAAAGAGGGTATCGAGGTTTGCACGTGCGGTTGCCTTGAAGGCTTCTTCCTTCATCTGGTCACGGCGCTGTTCAGCCAGCTCACGTGCCATGCGTTCGTCGGAAACGACAGCGAATTCATCGCCTGCCTGCGGAATTTCCGCAAGACCGGTGATTTCAACGGGGATGGACGGACCTGCATCCTTGACGGTGCGTCCCTTGTCGTTGATCATGGCGCGGACACGACCGACAGCCGTACCTGCGATCAGCACGTCACCTGCATGGAGCGTACCTGTCTGAACGAGCAGGGTTGCAACGGGACCGCGTCCCTTGTCAAGACGGGATTCGAGGACAAGACCCTTCGCACGGCGATTCGGGTTTGCCTTGAGATCCTTCATTTCCGCAACGAGCAGTACCATTTCAAGCAGCTCGTCGATACCCTTTCTGGTCAGCGCGGAAACGGGAACGCAGATGGTTTCACCGCCCCATTCTTCGGGAACGAGTTCATAGTTGGTCAGGCTCTGCTTGACCATATCGGGATTGGCATGCGGCTTATCCATCTTGTTGATGGCAACGATGATCGGAATATCGGCAGCCTTTGCGTGGTTGATCGCTTCGACCGTCTGCGGCATGATACCGTCATCGGCAGCGACAACGAGAATTGCGATATCGGTGGACTTTGCACCGCGCGCACGCATTGCCGTGAAGGCTTCGTGACCGGGGGTGTCGAGGAATGTGATGTCCTTTTCGTTGATGCGGACACGGTATGCACCGATTGCCTGGGTGATACCGCCGGCTTCCCCTGCGGTGACATTGGTGTTTCTGATGGCGTCAAGCAGAGAGGTCTTACCGTGGTCGACGTGACCCATGACACAGACGACGGGAGCGCGTTCGATCAGGTCTTCGTCCTTATCGGCTTCTTCTTCAAAGAGACGCTCTTCGATGGTGACGACGACTTCCTTGGTGACCTTTGCACCGAATTCGTCTGCGATCAGAGCCGCGGTATCGAAGTCGATGACCTGGTTGACGGATGCCATAATACCGAGCAGCATGAGTTTCTTGACGATTTCCGCATTGGTGACATGGAGCAGAGCGGCAAGCTCATTGACCTGCAGTTCTTCCGGAATGGTGACATTCAGCTGCTGCTTCTTTGCCTTTTCCTGTGCTTCGCGGCGCATCTTATCCATTGCGTCGCGTTCTTTATCGCCGCGCTTCTTCTTGTCGAACTGCGGGCGGTTGTTCTGCTTCTTCAGCTTCTGCTTGGAGCCGGAGAGATCCTTTGCTGCATCCGGTACCAGCGTATCGAGCTTTTCATCGTACTTGGACAGATCGACATTGCCCTCTGCACCTCTGGTGTCGATGACACGGGTGGAACCGCCGGTTGCAGTCGGCTTGGAGTAAGAGGTAGCGGCAGGCTGTGCCGGCTTGGGTGCTGCGGGACGGAATGTGGGACGTCCTTCCTTCGGATCACGGTCGTCATCCTTGGAAAATCCGCGGGAATTGTCGCGTCCGGGTCTGTCGCCGAAGCGCTGACCGTTGTTATTGTTCTGGAAGCGGTCGTTGTTTCTGTCACCGAACTGGGGACGGTCGCCCTGTTGGCGTTCACCGTTCTGGGGACGCTGACCCTGCGGTCTGTCACCGAAACGCTGACCGTTGCCTCTGTCGCCGTTCTGCAGACGGTCACCGCGGTTATTGTCGCGGTTGTTATTGTTGTTTCTGTTGTCGGCAGGACGCTGATTGGTGTTCGGACGGAACTGAACAGGCTGCTTGGGAGCCTCTGTCTTGGGAGCCTCTGTCTTGGGAGCTTCCGTCTTGGGAGCTTCCGTCTTGGGAGCTTCTGCCTTAGGAGCTTCCGTCTTGGGAGCTTCTGCCTTAGGAGCCTCTGCCTTAGGAGCCTCTGCCTTGGGAGCTTCTGCCTTGGGAGCTTCTGCCTTGGGAGCTTCTGCCTTGGGAGCCTCTGCCTTGGGAGCCTCTGCCTTGGGAGCTTCTGCTTTCGGAGCTTCCTTCTTCTCGCGCGGGATATCAACCTCGCCAGCAAGATACTGGGTCATATTGGTAATCTGATTGTCACGGGTCAGAGCCTCGACAACCATGCCGTATTCGTCTTCTGTCAGCGTTGCGGTATTCTTCTTGCCGGCAATGCCGTTTGCCTCGAGAATATCGATGATGGTTTTGCTCTTAACGCCAAAATCCTTTGCCATATTACTGATGCGGCTGTTGGGAGTATTTATCATGTATCGTATCAATCCTTTCAAATCAACTTCACAAGTGCATCACAAAGACCTGCGTCCGTGATGCCGACAGCCGAAGTGCTGCCGCTTTTTCCGATCGCATCACTGATTTCGGAGATGGTCAGCGGAATAGGATAGAGGGGAACCTCGTAGTAGGTACAGCAGTTGGTGATCCGCTTCCGTGTGTTGTCCGAGACATCCGACGCTAAAAATACTGCGTGGGGACACTTGGAAACCGAACCGGCGCGGATGGAATCGGTGACGAGGTTGGTACCTGCAATCACGCGTCCTGCCTTTTTTGCAATCCCGAGCAGTCCTGAAAATTTCTTCTGTTTCTGCAGCTTTTCGAGCAGTGCCGCGGCTTCGCGCGGATCATCGGGAATGCGGATGTCATTTTTTACGTTATCCGTCACAGACTGTCAGCTCCTTTTCAATTGCTGTAATCACGTTGTCCGGAATCTCACATTCGAGTGCAGACTGCAGGCGGCGCGCCTTGACAGCCTTTGCAAAACATGCGGGATTGTGGCAAAGATATGCGCCGCGTCCGGATTTCTTTCCGGTACGGTCGACACAGATCTCACCCTCGGGAGTACGCAGGACACGGACCAGTTCGTTTTTTGCTTTACGTTCGTTACAGCCGACGCATTTGCGTTCGGGAATCTTCTTTTTCGGTTTTTCCTGTGTTGCGGGCATAGGGATCACCTGACTTTCGGTTATCGCAATCAGTTGGTTTTGATGTCGATCTTGCAGCCGGTCAATCTTGCGGCGAGACGTGCATTCTGACCTTCTTTACCGATGGCAAGGGACAGCTGGTCGGGCGCAACGATGACACGGGCAGCGCGTTCGCCTTCTGCGATTTCCACGCTGATGACGTTGGCGGGGGAGAGTGCAGCGCGGACGTATTCGGCGAGATCCTCGGAATACTTGACGATATCGATGCGCTCACCATGCAGTTCTTCTACGATGCGGTTGATACGCATACCCTTGTTGCCGATGCATGCGCCGATCGGATCGACGTTGTCGTCAGTGGAGGAGACTGCCATCTTGGAGCGGGAGCCTGCCTCACGGATGATGTTCTGAATGGTGACGACACCTTCCTGGATTTCCGGAACTTCCAGCTCAAACAGGCGTCTGACAAGACCGGGATGGACGCGGGAGAGGGTGACCAGCGGACCCTTGGTTTCCTTTTTGACCTCGGTGACGAGCACCTTGATCTGGGTGTCGGGGGTGTAGGTTTCGCCCGGAATCTGTTCGGAGGAGAGCAGGGTTGCATGGCTGGTGCCGGTGTTGACAACGACATTGCCGGTGTTGGTGTCGATGCGTTCGACCGTTGCGGAAATGATTTCGCCCTGCTTGGATTCGTATTCCTTGATCATCATGCCGCGTTCCGCTTCACGGATACCCTGGATGATGACCTGCTTTGCTGTCTGTGCGGAGATACGGCCGTACGCCTTGGTCTTCTGCTCGATTTCGCAGATATCGCCGATACCGAGACGCTTGGAATGGGTCTTTGCCTCTTCCAGCGTGATTTCGGTCATCGGATCGGTAATCTCTTCCACGACCGTCATCTGCTCGTATACGCGGACTTCTTTTTTGTTTTCGTCGATGAGGACGCGGACATTGGAGCCGCCGCGCTCACGCTTGAATGCGGTGATGAGGGCTGCCTCAACCTTGCCGAGCATGTATTCCTTCGGAATGCCCTTTTCCTTTTCGAGAAGGTCAAGCGCCTCGAAAAATTCCTTGTTCATTTTTTGATAATTCCTCCTGTTCCTCTGATAACAACTCTATATGATGGGGTTTCTGAAACGATTTGTGTGCCGCTTAAAAATCAAATGCGGCGTGAACTGCGGCAGCCTTGGAGCGCGGCAGATCGATCTGATTTTCGCCGACGGTCAGATGCAGAATATCTTCATCCTCGTCATAGGCGGAGAGAATCCCGCGGATCTGCTTGACGCCTCCTGCCTCGGGCAGCGGTGCGTACAGCTTGACGGCAATATCGCCGCCGACAAAGCAGGAAAAATGCCACGGATACTTGAGTACGCGCTCGATACCGGGTGAGGAAACCTCAAGATGGTATGCCTGTTCAATGGGATCCGCTTCATCCAGCGGTGCGTCAATGGCGCGGTGCAGCTTTTCGCAG
>JAZTZC010000520.1:0-2149 GCA_045637265.1 Eubacteriales bacterium
AGGTCGGTGTTCTGACAGAGGAGCAGCTGCGCATCATACTCGACACCGAGCTTGCAAAAACCAACAACACATAAAAAGGAACAATCCCATGAAAATCATTGAAAATCCCGATAAGGAAATTGTCAAAACCGTCCGCGAAGGCTTAAAGGCAAAGGGCGGTTACTGTCCCTGCCGTCTTGGACGTGACGAGGACAACAAGTGCATGTGCAAGGAATTCCGCGAGCAGATCAAGGATCCGAATTTTGAGGGCTTCTGCCACTGTCTGCTTTACTATAAATCTCTGGAAGATTAACCCATGCATGTATGACGGGCAGCCGACACGGCAATGCTGAATCTGTATCACAAACCGATACAAAGAAAGGATGCGCGCCATGCCTACCCCGATTCCAAGCAGCCCCGCCGTGTTTCGAGAAAAAGCACTTGACAGAATGTCGGACATTTTCGATGCCGCGGCAGAAGCGGAGGGTGTTTCACCAGAGGAGTTCCGCCAAGCCATGATTGACGCAATGCGGTATTCCGATCTGCCCGACGACGGCACCTCTCCCGAAGCATTCGTCCTCTCTGTCATTGCACAGTTGTTTCAATAAATGCACTGCCGCAGGTTTTTGGCTTGCGGCAGTTCTTTTTCCCGTTCCGTCTTGACATAATACACGCAATTTGATATAATAATAGAAATCATTATCGCATTGATAATCCCCAGATATGGAAAGGAAGCTTAACATGTCCGCAAAAAAGCAAAATTTTCTGACCGTTGACCGCGTGGAAGACGGCATTGTCATTCTGATTGACGAAAAAGAATCCATCTACCGCATCACAACCGATATGCTCGGTCTTACGGTACGCGACGGCGATGTTCTGCGCGTTTCCGTGGATGCAGACGGCATGATCCAGTCCGCCGAGGTTGACCCCAAAGCCACCGAGGAACGCCGTGCCGCCATGCGTGCTAAGCTCCAGACCATGCTCGGCTGAGAAGTTTTTATCCAAACATGGCTGTCAAATCAAAATCCCACCGTGAACAGGAAGAGGACATCCTCGATGCAAAGGCGTTTGCGCTGTGTGCGGAGCTTCCCTCCTATGTCACGTCATACCTGTCATCAAGAAAAGGCAATTCCACGGCAAAAACCCGTGTGTCCTACGCTTATGACCTCCGTCATTTCTTCACATGGCTGCGCGATACGACCCCGTCTCTGATGGATTGCGATTGCCGCGCGATCACGACCGATGATCTTGCCCTCCTGCGCGGCGGCGACATCGATGCGTATGCCGCATACCTGTGGAGCACGGGAAATCATTATGCGGGCGTACACAGGAAGTTCAGCTGTCTGAATTCCTTTTTTCTGTATCTGATCCGCAAGGATTCTCTGTCGGCAAATCCGATGGACAAAGCTGAGAAAATTACAAAGAACGATAGTCAGCACGCGCACCGCGTCATCAAGCTCCAGCCCAAGGAGATTCCCGCTCTGCTCGATACGGTCGAGGGAACGTCGGATTCCGTACATGCCGGAACCTTTGAAAATCTGTCGAAGCGTCAGAAATCGGCGCTGGAACGCAATCGTGTCCGCGATCTTGCAATTTTCACGGTGCTGCTGGGTACCGGCATCCGTGTATCCGAATGTATCGGCATCAATATTTCCGATCTCGACCTGGAAAACTGCACACTGGAGGTCGACCGCAAAGGTGCCAAACGGCAGAAAATTGCCTTGTCCGACGAGGTGATCGCCGCACTTTCCGACTATCTTGAACAGCGCAGAAATATCACTCCTGCCGACGAAGATGACAGCGATGCGCTGTTTTTATCCGAACGCCGCAAACGCATGTCTGTACAGACCGTCGAGGTGCTGGTACATAAATACACAACGCTGATCGGCACAAAGGAGCACATCACGCCGCACAAACTGCGCAAAACGTACGGCACGGAGCTTTATAACGAAACGGGTGACATCTTCCTTGTCGCGCAGGCGCTCGGTCACAGCGATGTCAACACAACCAAGCAGTATTACGTCGAGGAATCGACCGAAAATCTGCTCCGTCACCGCAATACATTCCAAATGCGAAAACCCAAAATTGGAGATAATGATTGAAATAAATTTCAATCAGGGTTTTGCGGTTTACCTTCCGCTTCGCAAAAGGTTTTGCTGCGCAAACCAAC
>JAZTZC010000521.1:0-7921 GCA_045637265.1 Eubacteriales bacterium
GACTTCAACGAACTGCTTGAACGCTTCGGGGAACTTTGCTTCCATTTCAGCGATCGGCATGGGAGTACGAACGCCTGCAACGACGTCTTCACCCTGTGCGTTGACGAGGAATTCGCCCATCAGCTTCTTTTCGCCGGTTGCAGGGTCACGGGTGAATGCAACACCGGTACCGCAATCGTCGCCCATGTTACCGAATGCCATTGCCTGAACGTTGACAGCGGTACCCCAGGAGTAGGGAATATCGTTGTCACGGCGGTAGACGTTCGCACGGGGGTTGTCCCAGGAGCGGAAGACTGCCTTAACGGCACCCATCAGCTGTTCCTTGGGGTCGGTCGGGAAATCTTCACCGATCTTTGCCTTGTATTCAGCCTTGAACTGTTCAGCGAGTTCCTTGAGGTCATCAGCAGTCAGTTCGACGTCATAGGTAACGCCCTTTTCTTCCTTCATCTTGTCGATGAGTTCTTCGAAGTACTTCTTACCGACTTCCATAACGACGTCGGAGTACATCTGGATAAATCTTCTGTAGCAGTCATATGCCCAGCGCGCATTGCCGGACTTCTTTGCCATGACTTCGACAACTTCTTCATTCAGACCGAGGTTGAGAATGGTGTCCATCATACCAGGCATGGATGCACGTGCACCGGAACGGACAGAAACGAGAAGGGGATTCTCGGAGTCGCCGAACTTCTTGCCGACAACTTCTTCCATCTTGGTGATGTATTCCATGATTTCTGCGAAGATTTCGTCGTTGATCTTGCGGCCGTCTTCGTAGTACTGGGTGCAGGCTTCGGTAGAGATGGTGAAGCCCTGGGGAACGGGGAGACCGATACCGGTCATTTCAGCAAGGTTGGCACCCTTACCGCCGAGAAGTTCACGCATGGTAGCGTTGCCTTCAGAGAAAAGGTAGCAATACTTTTTGCTCATGGGTAAAATACCTCCATACATATATAAAATTTTGTGTACGCTGTAGAAAAATATCCGGGAATCTTTTGGGAAAACAGGGTGTCCCCGCGATATCATCGATAATTATACCATATTCATGCGGACTTCGCTATAGAATTTCAAAAAATTCAAAAATTATTAACAATTAGAAGGGCGCTTTTTTGCATTTTCCATGGCTTTGCGCGGATGATGCGGTCAGATGGCGGTAAATGGCGGCAAAACGGTTTCAAAATGGAAAAATTCGTGAAAAGTTCTTGCAACAATGGGAAAGCTGTGATATAATACAAACAGATATTGCTATAAATAAATTGGTAGTTTTCAAAACAAAGCAACGGCGGTCGGAGGAGGTGGTCCGGTGCTGTTCATGACGCAGAAAGATACGGCAGCTGAGCAGAACAGGCATCAGGAAGAAGACGGTCGGGCGGATGCGGCACTCGTTTTGGCTGCATGTGCCGGCGACGGACATGCCTTTGAGAAGCTGGTCCGCAAATATGAGAAATTTGTATACCGTACGGCGTTTTATTCCACGCAGAACGCCGAGGATGCCGCTGATCTGACCCAGGAAATTTTCATGAAGGTATGGCATGGGCTGCCGACCTTTGGGGGACAGGGACGCTTTTTGTCATGGCTTGCAAGGATTGCGCGGAATACATGCTGTGATTATGTGCGGGGACGGCACCGAACGGTACAGACACAGCCGCTTGAGCTGACCATCGGAGAGGAAGACGCTTTGCCGCACGGTGAGATACAGGACCCGTCTCCGGATGCCGATCCGCACACGGTACTGTATCGAAAGGAAAATGCCGATCTGATCCGGGATGCCATGTCACAGCTGTCGGCGGAGCATCGGATGATGATTATCATGCGCGACATTGATGGGGATTCCTACGAAACGATGGCATCGGCACTCGGTCTGGAGATCGGAACGGTCAAAAGCCGTCTGTCACGTGCACGCGAAAAACTGCGCGGATTGCTTGCGGAGCGCGGATTTTTTGAATAAAATTTGAAAAAAAGAGATAAAAGAGGGAACTTTTTCGTATTTTGTTCGTCTATATATGGTAGATGCATCGGTGTTTATCGGAGATACGGAAAGGAATGGAGCATATGAAACAAACGCAAAGGCAAAACGGAGACTGGAGCAGCATGAAGCCGTCCACAGATCGGGTCAGAGGAAAACGCTGTGACCGTGCGGCGGAATGGGAAGTGCTGTTATATGACTTTGCAGAAGAATTGACAGACGAGAAAACGACAAAGACGGTCAGGGATCACATCGCGGAATGTGAATACTGCCGCGGCGCGCTGGAGGACATCCGCTTTATGACGGCGGCGCTGCGGGAAAGTGTTCCCGAACCGAAGGCGGATATCAGTGCGCGTGTGATGGCGGCGATTCGCGCAGAGGAAGAATCCGACGGACACATGGTTCTGCAGACCATTGATGCGCAGACGGGACGCGTGCTTTCTAACACAGATACAGGAAAAAAACACGGCATTCGTCGGATTGCGCGTGTCGTCAGCGGTATTGCGGCGGTGATACTGGTTGTATTCGGACTTGTGTATGTGCTGCCCTTGCTGCGCATGGGTGCAGGTACAGCCGCGGGAACACAGGAGATTCTCGGGGAAATGCAGAGCGGCGAGGATGACCGCTTCAGCGGCGGTGTTTTTGTCGGAAGCACGACGCAGACAACGGAAGAACCGACTGCCGATGAGCCGCTGATGACAGAGACGGTACAACAACGATTACCTGTCGTTTTGCGGATTGCTGGCTTGTCCGATGAACGGCTGTGGGACGTACTTTCCGTGCTGACGACAGCAGACGGCGATCCCGTCACTGTTTTGCGTACGGAGGACGGCTATCTGATCTCACCGCTGTCCGCATTTGAGGAAGCACAGAAGCTGCTTGCGGCGGCATATCCCGAACTCGGCGTGGAAATCATCCGAGCAGAAACGATGCCGGATTCCTATACCGAGGATGCGTTTTATATTCAGATCAACTAATCAAACAATGACACCGATACAGTACAGGAGAAGAAAACCATTATGAAAGCAAACAATACAGCGTCGATTTTTGCACCTGACGAGGATGAAGTTGTCGTGACGGAAACCGACGGCAAGCAGATGAAGAAGACAACGGAGAAAGCCACGGGTGCACCGTGGTATCTGTTCGCGGCATTCTTTGTACCGCTTGTGTTGATGTACCTTATTTACATCGGCATGGAGGTCTTTCCGTTCGGCAAAAATTCCGTTCTGGTGCTGGACCTCAACGGTCAGTATGTATACTACTTTGAATATTTCCGTGAGATTATCCACGGCGATGCTTCGCTTTTATACTCATGGACACGGTCGCTGGGCGGCGAGTTCCTCGGCATCTTTGCCTATTATCTGTGTTCGCCGTTTACGCTGATCGTCGCACTGCTGCCGAAAACCATGATGACGGAAGCATTGCTTCTTCTGATTCTTGCCAAGGTCGGCATGTGCGGCATGACCATGGCATATTATCTGAAAAAATCGCGCAGCGTAACGTCGTTTACCGCAGTGCTGTTCGGTACGATGTATGCCCTGTGTGCATACGGCGTCATTCAGGCGATGAACACGATGTGGATTGACGCCATGTATCTGCTTCCGCTTGTCCTGTTCGGCTGTGAAAAACTGATTCACGGCAAAAATCCCGCGCTGTACTGCATCACGCTGGCGATTCTGATGCTGACCAACTACTACATCGGTTTCATGGTCTGCATTTTCCTTGTACTCTATTTCTTCTATTATTATTTTTCGCAGAACGATCTGAAGTTTTCCTCGTTTGTGCGTGCCGGTCTGCGGTTTGCGCTGTATTCTCTGCTGGCGGCGGCGATTGCGGCAATTCTGCTGATTCCTGCTTACTACGGTCTGACGTTCGGTAAAACGACATTCCAGAATACCAACTATGACTTTATGCAGCGCTTTGACTTCCTTGATTTCCTGACGAAGTTTTTGCCTGCATCCTACGATACCGTGCGCCCGGAAGGACTTCCTGTCGTCTATTCGGGACTTCTGACGGTCCTGTTCGCGCCGTTGTTCTTCATCGCACCCGGAATCTCCAATCGCGAAAAGGTATGGTCGGGTTTGATCTGTGTCGTGCTGGTCATGAGCATGAACGCGTCGACCGTGGACATCTTCTGGCACGGTCTCTCCAAGCCCAACTGGCTCAACTACCGTTACAGCTTTATCCTCTGTTTCTTCTTAATCATGCTTGCGGCACAGGCGTATCAACGCTTTGAAGGGATGCTTGCCGATCGCTTTGCGGAAAAGAAGCACGGCGATGATGCACCGCTTCCCGGCAGCCGCATTGCATACAAAGCTCTGCTTGTTGTCGGTCTTGCGCTGTTTGCGATGATCGTCATGATTCAGAAAGAGGATTACGAATACATCGACGATCTGAACTGCATCTGGGTCTCCCTTGCATTCCTCGGCGGGTATCTGATCGCGCTGCATCCGATTTCTTCGGGACGTGCAAAGGATGTTGGCAAGGCATTCCTGTTTGCCATCTGCGCCGGAGAACTGTTCGTTGCAGGACTTTCCGATCTCGTTGCGCTGGATCGTGACGTGGTGTTCTCCAACCGTCAGCCGTATGCAGACTTCATGGCGCGCTTCCGTCCTGCGGTGGAAGACATTCTCGACGAGGATGACGGACTGTACCGCATGGAAAAGACCGTCCACCGCAAGGTCAATGACAATATGGCGCTCGGCATCCGCGGTATTTCGCACTCCACCTCCGACCTCAATGCGTCGGTCATCAAGTATCTCGGTGAGCTCGGTTATGCATCGCGTTCGCACTGGTCAAAGTACCTCGGCGGTACGCCTGTTTCAGACGCGCTGATCGGCATCAAGTATGTCATCGCGGAGGAAGCGGTCTCCGATCTGTATGAAGAAGTGTTTGCATACGAAGACCTGTTTGTCTATCAAAATCCGTATACCATGGGCATTGTCAACACGGTCAGCTCTGACCTGTTTGAATATGACCCCGAGGAGGATACAACCCCGTTCCGCCGTCTCAATGACCTTGTGACGTTTATGCTCGGAGAAGAGGAGACAGTTGAGCTGTTCAAGCCGATTGATATCGAGGAGACCGATTACAACAACTGCGACTACGGCTTTACCACCGGTCACAGAAAATATTCGCCCGAAATCGATGGCAAATCGGCAAGTCTGATCTATACCGTTAAGGTTCCGACCGATGACGAGGTGTATATCTATTTCCCGTCCGACTGGGCAAGAGAGGTTGATCTGACGCTGAACGGCGAGGATTACGGCACCTACTTCGGCAATGAAACGCGCCGTATTGTTTCGCTCGGACAATTCTTGCCGGGTGAACTGATTACCCTGCAGATGACGCTGACAGAGGAGGATCTTTATATCGGTACAGGCGTGGACTATTTCTATTATCTTGACGAAGCGCTGTATGCCGAAATCATGCCGCGTTTGCATGAATATGCCATGGAGATCACCGATTGGAACGATACCCGCATTGAGGGCGTTGTCATGACGGATGAAGCACATGATCTGATCTACACCACCATTCCGTACGATGAGGGCTGGAATGTCACGGTGGACGGGGAAACGGTCGAAATCACAACCGCATGCGGCGCATTGCTTGCCGTCGATGCATCGGAACTCCCCGAGGGCGTGCATACCGTTGTCTTTACCTATATGCCCAAGTGCTATGTCATCGGTTTTGCCATTTCGATGGGTGGCATCGTACTGCTGGCGCTGTGTCTCAGTGTCCGTTATCTTGTATTAAAATTAAAGGAAAGAACTTATGCAATGAAGTATGAATCGGTGGCGCCGGATATGCCGTCTGATGACGATACTTCTTGTATTCCGTTGGCAGAACTGCTGGCAGATGTGGAGGCGGAACGGGCACAGGCGGAAAATGCTCCTGTTTCAGAGGAGGAAGCTGCGTCCGCGCCGACCGATGCAATGAAAGCAGAGCCGGAAACAGAGCTTCCGACGACACCCGAGCTGACCCCGGAGGAAGCTGCTGAGGTTCTGCGCGACCTGTTCCCGGAGGAGGGAGATGGTATACAGGACGATGTTCCGAATGAGACAAAAACTGTTGAATAATTCTCGCAATTCTGCCTTTTTTCTAAAAATATATTGACAAATTAACGAAATAGTGATATGATTATACATGTAATCATGCTGAACACGGATATTTATTATCGTATGCGGCGTGAAAAATAAAATTTTCAAGGAGAAAAGAAAATGAAAAAGATCCTTACCGGTGTTCTTGCAGTTTCTCTGCTTGCTTCTCTCGCAATTTCTGCATCTGCAATCGCTGATGAAGAAAGAACAGACGTAACTGTTTACTTCAACACCCCCACTATCGACGGTACCATCAACAACGGTGAATGGGACCAGGCTAACGCTCTCGACGTTACTCCCGACAACGCAATGCTGTGGGTCGGCGACGAAATCAACAATCTCGTTTACTTCTACTACAGCTGGGACGAACAGGGTCTGTACCTTGCAGCTGACGTAAGCGATACCGATGTCAAGATGGCTGATGAGCTTTCTGTAATGTACGCTTCCTATGATGCATTCCAGATCGCAATCGACCCCGCAGGTCTGATCGGTGACGATGCAGGCGGCGGCGCTATGTTCTACTCCATCGGTCCGCTGCAGGACGGTACTCTCGGTGCAGTTTATCATCCTTACGGCGGTGCAGCTGAAGAATTCGAATACACCGGTGCATACAAGCTGACCGATGACGGCTGGCAGTTCGAAATGATCATTCCGTGGACCTCCATCGAAATCCTCGGCGGCGACGGCTACGAATGGAAGCACGCTGACGGCGAAGTCATCAACGCTCTTCTCTGCGTTCTTGACCGTGAATCCGATGGCTCCGATTACTGCTATCAGATTACCAATATCGGTGAAGTAAACTTCCTTCCCGAAAACTACCCGCTGGAACTCCACCTCTCCACCTACGTTGCTCCGTCTCTCGAAGTCGAAGAACCGGCAGTTGAAGAACCCGCAGTTGACGCTCCCGCAGCTGATACCACCGCTCCTACCACCGCTGACGCTGGCTTTGTTGCAGCAGCAGCTGTTATGGCAGTCGCAGCAGGCGTTGTTCTCTCCAAGAAGCACTAATTCATAGATTGAACATACGCGGTTTCCTATAGGAAACCAATGATTGACAAGTCAATCATTGATATGTCTTGATTATCAAACATAGAAAGACACCGTTCCGTGATCGGAGCGGTGTTTTTTGATACGACCGATTTTGTGCGATGGATATGAATTGTTTTGAAAGAAAATTGCTATTCTCTTTTTGCATAAATTGTATCGAAAATCATGGGAAAATAATTGTATAAAATGCAGAAAACACAGAAAATGTGTGAAAGGTATTGTTTTTTTTTTGTTTTTAGTGTATAATTGCAGTATCCGCGTGATCGAAAACCAAAATCGATCATCGGAAATACAAATTTTTTTGGAGGATTTTCTACAATGAAAAAGATTCTCTCTCTTCTCGTTGTTGCAGTCCTGATGCTCGGTATGATGTCCATGTCCGCTTCCGCGGCTCGTGACCTCAAGTACACCGCTCAGTTTGGCTCTGCAACCATCGACGGTGTCTATGAAGCTGAATGGGACACCTACGGCTCCGCTTGGACCGAAATCGACCTGCACCATGACGGTTCCGAAGATTCCGTCTGCGCAGCTCGTGCAAAGATCATGCACGACGATAGCCTCATTTATTTCTTTGTTGAAATCACTGATGCTACCCTCGCAAACAAGGACCTCGAACTCACCGCAATGGACCAGTTCGAAATCTACCTCGACGAAGATGCTTGTAAGGATGTCGCTTACTGCGAAAACTCCTACCAGCTCGGTATGACTCTGTCCGCAGAAGTCCGTGCTGGCACCAACGCTGACGCTGTCGGCGCTGTTGAATGCGTTAAGGAATTCAAGGTTGGTACTTCCGAAAACGGTTACACCCTCGAAT
>JAZTZC010000522.1:0-4113 GCA_045637265.1 Eubacteriales bacterium
TGTCGCCTGCGATCAGAACGAGATCAGGGTTGGCTTTGGCAATCAGCGCTTCAATGGCATCATGGGTTTCATTTGCGGCAAATCCGCGACCGCCGTGGATGTCGGAGAACATCATGATGCGGAAATTGCCGTCGGGTCGAAAACGGAGCGGCAGTTTGGTTGTGAGAAGGTCCTTTACAGTTGTGTTCATGTCAGTTACCTCATGTCAGGATATGGAAAACCGCCGTTTGTCGTTTGACAGGAAACGGCGGTTTGATTGTTTGTTATTCTTCCGATGTGGGAGCTGTGACAGCGGTTTCGTGCTTCTTGCGTTCAATGACGTACTGGAAGAGAATGATGACAGCGATCAGACCGAGACCGATAAAGTCGGTGATCGTCTCGGGGATAATCATGCAAAGACCTGCGGCGATCAGAATGATTCTCTGCCAGATAGACTCTGCGTGATGCATATAGCCTTCCATGCCGGAGGAGATTGCGTAAATACCGATCAGAGACGTTGCGAAGATCGAGATGACATCAAAGACAGACGCTTCGTAGCCCTCGATGATGAGCAGCATATTCGGGCTGTACGCAAAGATGTAGGGAACGATGAATGCGGTAATCGCAAGCTTGGTTGCTTCGATACCGGTTTTCAGCGGATTGGACTTTGCAATGGCAGAGCCTGCATAAGCGGCAAGGGCGACGGGCGGAGTAATATCGGCGACGATACCGAAGTAGAAGACGAACATGTGCGCCGCCAGCATCGGGATACCCATTTCGATCAGAATCGGGGCGGTGATGGTTGCCATGATGACGTAGTTTGCGGTGGTCGGGACACCCATACCGAGGACGATACAGCAGATCATCGTCAGGAACAGTGCGATCAGCGTACCCTTCTCAGCGAGCGGGACAATGACCTGAATCAGCGTCGAACCGAGTGCGGTCATCGTGACGACACCCGAGATGATACCCGCGATACCGCAGGCAGTGGAGACACCGACGGAGTTGTTCGTACCGCCCTCCAGACCCTCAAGCACGACGGTCGGGGTCAGCGTTGCGCCGCGGGTTAAGAACGAACAGCCGAATGCGGAGAGCATCGCAAGGAAGATGGACAGACCCATTGCAAGAGATGCGACCTTCCAGAGCAGGAGGAGCACCGCAAGGGGAATCAGCGGCAGGAGTGCGAGGAGGATATCATATCCGCCGTTCATTTTGCCTGTGAAGATGCGCTTCAGTGCTTCCTTGTCAAGCAGCGCAACGATCAGCGCAAAGAGAATGGCGAACGATGCGGACATACCTGCCGTGAAGTGGTTCATGCAGACGACGAGCACGACGATCGGCAGAAGCATGTAGCCGTTGGAAAGCAGGAGCTTGAAGAAGTTGGGAAGCGTTTCCTTGGGAAGACCGCGCAGACCCAGACGCTTGCCTTCAAAGTGCACCATGATGAAGATGCCCGTGAAGTAGAGGAGAGCAGGGAGGATTGCCGCGATGACGATGGAAAAGTACGGATAACCCGTGATTTCGGACATCAGGAATGCGGCGGCACCCATAATGGGAGGCATGATCTGACCGCCGGTGGAGGCAGCTGCTTCAACTGCTGCCGCAAATTCCGGACGGTAGCCGGTGCGCTTCATGGTCGGAATGGTGACAGAGCCGGAACCGACGGTATTGGCAACGGAGGAGCCGGAATACATACCCTCAAGTGCGGAGGAAATGACGGCTACTTTTGCGGGACCGCCGACCTGCGAGCCGGCAATCGAGTTTGCAAGGTCGACAAAGAACGTACCGATGTGGGTTTTTTCAAGGAAAGAACCGAGGATGATGAAAAGAATGATGAACGAGGAGCAGACGGAAATCGGAGAACCGAAGATACCGTCCCCAATGTTGTAAAACAATCCGTCGATGATGTTTCTCAAAGCGGTTGCGGGGTTTGCGGTAACTTTATAATAGATGCCATAAACTGTAAACGCGCCGGCAACACACAAAATCGGAAGACCGATTGCGCGACGGCAAAGCTCTACAAGCAGAATGATTGCTAAAATACCGATGATGATTTCGGTGGTGCCGATGACGTCCATGAAGATAATCTTCTTTTGGAAAACGACATAGTATCCGTAAACGAGAACGGAACCGACGGAACAGAGAATATCATACCACGGGATGTAGTTTTCACGCTGCTGATCTTTCTTGTTGAACGGGTATTTGAGATAACCGACAGCAAGGGTCAGACCAAGAAACAGCGGAAGTCTGGTATACGGGGTTGCGTTTGCGATGAGCAGGGTATTGACGAGCATGAAGAGTGCGTATGCGATGAAGATGAAGCGGACAAGCGTATGACGCCAGCCGGTAAGCTGACGGTTGGTGCTGTCACGGTCAAGCTCACGCATGATCTCCTCTGCTGATTTCTCAACAGCAGGAGCAGCAGATTTTTTGAACTTTTTCAAAGTGAAGTGCCTCCGAAAAATGCGTTTTGGGGGTGGAACGGTATCAGTCGGGCGACGGATATCGGTTTGACGGATGGGAAATGAGGGTACGGTTTGCCGCTTCAATCGGTGTGCGGCAGTGATTCACGAATCGACGGTATGTATGGGTTTGGAAACATCGGCGCAAGCGGTGCTCACGGTACACGCAAACGCGTTTTGGTGTCTGTATGGACGGTTATCACCGTCCGAACGACCGCATTGGTCATCCGAAATGCCGGGCGATGCATGAATCGCTGCTGCAAAATGCGGGAAATGCTGATAAAATCCCATGAATGGAAGAGGCGAAAAATCAACCGATACCCCATGCGTCAAACACACGGGGTATCGAGGATTTATTGAGTTGGTTACGCGAAAACCGGCGGATTACTGACCGGAAACTTCTGCGTAATACTTTGCAGCGCCGGGATGAACCGGAACATTACCGATGGTGATGGTCGCTGCGTTGATGTCCATGGACTTTGCAATGACGTGACCCTGTGCGATTGCATCGATGTTTTCCCAGAGAGCCTTGGTCATGTTGTAAACATCGTCTTCAGAGAGATCGTTGGAAACGACGAAGGTAGCGGTGACACCGATGGTCTTGACTTCTTCGCCTTCGGGAACGCATGCATACTGTGCATTGGTGATGGGCATAACGCCGTAAACTTCGTACTGACCGTCGATCTTGTGGGATGCGATGAAGTCAGCCATAACCTGATCTTCGAGGGAGAGCAGGAAGATGTCCATAGCGGTGATAAGTTCGGTGATTGCGGTGGTGGGAGCGCCGGAAGTGAAGAAGAATGCGTCGAGGTTGCCGTCCTTCATTGCGTTTGCGGAGTCACCGACGGAGAGGTTGTTCTGAACGATGTCCTTGTCGATGTCCATGCCGTACATTGCGAACAGTTCCTTTGCGTTGTTGTAAACGCCGGAGCCTGCGTCACCGACAGAAACGCGCATACCCTTGAGGTCAGCGAGCGTCTTGACGGAATCCTTGAGGTCGCCCTTGACGACGATCTGGATAACTTCGGAGTAGACTTCACCGAGAACGGAGAAGTTGGTGATTGCTGCGGGGAAGTTGTCGGGGTCGAGGTTGTTGTAAGCGTTGATCATGGTGTCGTTCTGAACGATTGCCATCTTGTAGTCGCCGTCGCGCAGACCCTTGAGGTTGGCAGCGGAACCGCCGGTGGAAACAACGTCGAAGGTCAGGCCGGTCTTTTCACCGAGAACCTTACCGACTGCCTGTGTGTAAGCAAAGTAAGTACCGGTGGGGCCGCCCGTACCGACGATGATCTTGGATCCGCCGGAGCAGGATGTCATGACGCACATGCCAAGCAGCATGATGACGGCAAGAATGAGGGATAATGACTTTTTCATGATAGAAAGTCCTCCATAAAATATTGTTTGTTCGCCGGATGAGCGCATTTGTCAGCCGCTGTCCGGGACTTCCTATATATTATACATGGAAACTTCGGATTTTGCAAGATGTTATGGAAAAAAATTCAAAAAATTTTGAAAAAATTTGCAGGATGGCGCGATTTTTGCATATTTTCGGGATCATTTGCGCATGAGAGAGGTGGAATTGTGCATGGGGATAGGGAATTGAGGGTGGTTGCGGTACACGCAGGCGCAACTCTATAACCGAAGGGCGGGGGCGTGCTCCCGCCGCCTCGGG
>JAZTZC010000523.1:0-4916 GCA_045637265.1 Eubacteriales bacterium
GTGCTGCACGGACAGCGGGAGCGGTCATCATGACGACATGCTTGGAGGAATCAGCAAGAGCTGCCCAAACCTGTTCGGTGTCATCCTTTTCGGTGAGTGCGCCGGTCGGGCAAACGACGGTACACTGACCGCAGGAGATACAGGGAGTATCATTGAGGTTCAGCTTGAATGCCTGGCCGACATTGGTATCGATACCACGGTCGTTTGCACCGAGGATACCGACGAACTGCTGGTTACAAACAGCGATACAGCGGCGGCAGAGGATACACTTGTTGTTGTCACGGACAAGGTGAGGAGCGGAATCGTCTACTGCGAATTCCGGCTTGAAGCCATCGAATGCGGACGCGGTAACACCGTAGTCGTTGCAGAGCTTCTGCAGTTCGCAGTTGGTGGAACGCGGGCAGGAAAGGCACTTCTTGTCGTGGGTGGAAAGAATCAGTTCGAGCGTCATCTTGCGCGCTGCCTGAATCTTTGCGGTGTTGGTCTGGATTTCCATACCTTCGGTGACAGGGTATACACATGCGGGAACGAGACCGCGTGCGCCGGTTGCTTCAACAACGCAGATACGGCATGCACCGATGGCATTGATTTCTTTCATATAGCAGAGGGTGGGGATTTCAATACCCGCTGCTCTTGCGGCTTCCAGAATCGTGGAGCCTGCCGGTACGCTGACGGCAATACCGTTTACTTTGCAATTTAACATATCCATGTTTTGGCTCCTCCTTAATTACTGCTTGGAAATAGCGTTGAACTTACATCCGTCGATACAAGCACCGCACTTGACGCACTTGCCGGTTTCGATCTTGTAGGATGCGAGCTTATGACCCGGAGCGACATAATCGGTCTTGACGATGGTGTCGACAGGGCAGTTCTTTGCACACTTACCGCAGCCGATACACTTTTCCTGATCGATAACGAACGTAACGAGCTTCTTACAAACGCCTGCAGGACACTTCTTTTCGGTAACGTGAGCGACATATTCGTCACGGAAGAACTTCAGCGTAGTCAGGACAGGGTTGGGAGCAGTCTGACCGAGACCGCAGAGAGAGTTTGCCTTGATGTAGTTGCAGAGCTCTTCCAGTCTGTCGAGGTCTTCGAGCGTGCCTTCACCCATGGTGATCTTGTCGAGGATTTCGAGCAGTCTCTTGGTACCGACGCGGCAGGGAGTACACTTACCGCAGGATTCATCGACGGTGAATTCGAGGAAGAACTTCGCCATGTCAACCATACAGTTGTCTTCGTCCATGACGATCATACCGCCGGAGCCCATCATACAGCCCATTGCGGTGAGGTTGTCGTAGTCAACTTCGACATCCATGAGGTGTGCGGGGATACAACCGCCGGAAGGACCACCGGTCTGCGCAGCCTTGAACTTCTTGCCGTTCGGAACGCCGCCGCCGATTTCTTCGATGATTTCACGGAGGGTAATACCCATCGGGATTTCAACAAGACCGGTATTCTTGATCTTGCCGCCGAGAGCGAAGACCTTGGTACCCTTGGACTTTTCGGTACCCATGGAAGCAAACCATTCAGCACCGTTGAGGATGATCTGAGCGATGTTTGCGAAGGTTTCGACGTTGTTTTCAACAGTGGGCTGACCGAACAGACCCTTGACTGCAGGGAACGGAGGACGGGGTCTCGGTTCACCGCGGTTACCTTCGATGGAGGTCATCAGAGCTGTTTCTTCGCCGCAGACGAATGCGCCCGCACCGAGACGGATTTCCATATCGAAGTTGAAGTCGGTGCCGAAAATACCCTTACCGAGCAGACCGTATTCACGCGCCTGGTCGATTGCGATCTGGAGTCTCTTGACTGCGATCGGGTATTCTGCACGAACGTAAACGTAACCCATATCAGCGCCGACTGCGTAGCCGCAGATTGCCATTGCTTCGATCAGTGCATGGGGGTCACCTTCGAGAAGGGATCTGTCCATGAATGCACCGGGGTCACCTTCGTCGGCGTTACAGACAACGTACTTCTGATCGGAGACAGACGCCTTGGTGAACGCCCACTTACGACCGGTCGGGAAGCCGCCGCCGCCGCGTCCGCGCAGACCGGAATCGAGGACTTCCTTGATAACGTCATCGGGCGTCATCTTGGTCAGAACCTTTTCCAGTGCGAAGTAACCGTCGCGTGCGATGTATTCGTCGATGTCTTCAGGGTTGATGACACCGCAGTTACGGAGAGCGATACGCTTCTGCTTCTTGTAGAATGCGGTATCGTTCAGGGAAACGGTAGTCGGATTTTCGACCTTTTCTGCACCGGTATCGCTGTAAACGAGGCGTTCAACGATACGACCCTTGAGCAGGTGTTCTTCAACGATTTCGGGGATGTCTTCCTTCTTGACCATGGAATAGAAGGTTCCCTCGGGATAAATGATCATGATCGGGCCGAGTGCGCAGAGACCGAAACAACCGGTCATAACGATCTTGACTTCATTTTCAAGACCCTTTGCCTGCAGTTCAGCTGCGAGCGTGTCACGAAGCGCGATACTGCCGGAAGAAGTACAGCCGGTACCGCCGCAGATAAGAACGTGTGAACGAATCATTGGTATCTTTCCTCCTGATTATTTTGCGGTTTCACCGATGGTGTATTCGGTGACAACATTGCCGCCCTTGATGTGCTTTTCGATAACTTCCTTAGCACGTTCAGCGGTCATCTTGACATAAGTAACCTTGTCTTCGCCGTTGAAAATTTCAACAACGGGTTCATACTGGCAGATACCGATACAGCCGGTCTGGGTAACGATGACGTTATCGGAAAGACCTGCTTCATTGATACCTTCGACGAAAGCTGCCAGAACGGGACGTGCGCCAGCAGCGATACCGCAGGTTGCCATACCGACAACAACGCGGGTCTGTGCGCTGGAAGTACGCAGATTGACCTTGTCCTGCATCTTCGCCTTGATGGCTTTCAGCTCTTCAAGAGACTTCATGGTAATATTCCTTCCTTCTATAAAAATTTAATGGATCACATAAACTTATTCGGATGCGAGCGTCTGATACTGCTCTGTGAGATGATCGGAAATCCACGCAAGAACCTCGGGTTCGTTTAATGGGACATCTTCCAACACCGTACGCAGCTCCTCGCACGACAGGGAAACCGTGCCGCGTTCGGTTGTATGGGTGTATACGAAGTTGATGTCCGGTGAGCCCTGAATCAGCGTCACAACGGTACCGATCATGTCACCGAGTGGAATGAAATCGATGTGATTTCTGCCAAATCGTGCATGTGTGGTTGTACCGTGATCGTCGGATACGGATTCATGGGTGGAAGTGATGCGGACATAGCCTCCGGTCATTTCGGCAAGCATGGTCAGAAACGGGATGCCAAGACCGACCTTGCGGGTCTTTCTTGTTGTGAAAAACGGATCGGTGAGTCTCTGTACCTGTTCCTCTGTCATACCGCATCCGTTGTCGGTAACGGTAAAGTCAAGCCAGTCACCATCCTCGCACAGCGTTACGGAAATTTTCGTTGCGCCTGCACGGACAGAGTTCATGGTGATATCGAGTACATACAGCGAAAGCTCATCCATGTTATGTTTCACACTCCTGTTTCTTCAGAAGATAATCGATCAGTCGGTTTGTGACAAGGGCGGATGAATAAGGCTCATCCTCGATGTCGACAGGGAACCCGTCCTCTGCGATATCCGTCAGATAATGGGCATCCGATGCGGCGACATGAACAAGCTGCCGTTCCGATATAATCGAATGGCGTTGTTTGACGTCACCAAGTGAGGCAGCATCGTTGAGCTCAAACGACGTGAAATGCGGCTGGGGCGGGAAATCGCCGAGCATTGCAATGATGCCGTTTGAGGTGCGGTCAATGTGTGCCGGATAGCAGACACCGCCGCGCGAGGTAACCTCTTTGTGTGCTTCTTCGATTGAGATATTGACGGCGTTGATGAGCAGGATTTCCTCCTCACCGACGATCTCGTCGTTTTCTCCGATCAGAAGCTGTCTCCCGAAAATCGCGGGTTTGTTTTTGATGGGGAAGCGTCGGCTTTCCACAAAACTGTCAAAATCCAGCGCATCCACAAGCGTTCGGAACAGACAAACAACGTGAATATCTTCAGCCGTTGTCAGCTCCATCCCTGCGATCGGGATCAGTCCATAGCCCTTTGCCGCCTGGAAAAAGGCAGGACAATTTTTTGCGGTGTTGTGATCGGTGAGCGCGACGATCTGTAACCCGTTCAGCACAGCCATACCAGCAATGTTGCCCGGTGTCATGTCATCGTCTCCGCAAGGAGAGAGACAGGAGTGGATATGCAGATCGGTCAGATAGCGGCTCATTGATTCTCACCGCATGCGTTATGATAAGCGACGCACAGCGCATACGCGTCCTGCGTGCTTTTTGCAATGGCAATGTCGTTTTCGCGTGCCCGTTCGAGAACCACATCATCGATTTCCACATCTTCGCAGAAAACGATGCAGGCGGGATCGGTCAGGGCGGCGACCGCGACAGCATTGATATTGGACATGATGGTGATCCAGAGACAGCCCTCCGTGACGCGGCTCATACAGCGGCTGAGCAGATCTCCGACGTAAACGCCCGAGATTTCGCGGTCGCCGTCACCGCAGAGAAGGGTCAGACCGAGTGCTTCGGCTGTTTGTCTGACTGTCATTTGGATTCGCCTCCTGTCTCTTTGTTTTGTTTTTGAATGGGCTTGAGGCGTTCGAGGATCGATTCGTGTTTCTTTTCCTGAATATACTCATGGAACAGCTCACGCATGATCACCGTGCACTCATCTGCAGTCGTTTCGTTCTTGACGATATCCTCGGCAAATGCCATACAAGTCGGTGCACCGCAGGAACCGCAGTCAAGACCCGGAAGACAACCCGTGATTTCCTCGATTTCACTCATCATACGCATCGCCGTATGTCTGTCCGCCGAAAGCCGTGCGTAAGGATTGTACT
>JAZTZC010000524.1:0-3952 GCA_045637265.1 Eubacteriales bacterium
GAACAGCAGTACAGCATTGTTGCGGATCTTATGGTATCGGATATCATAGATCGAAAGATAGATCAGATATCCGATGATCGCCAGCTCGGTTATAACGCGCCATATATCAGTTCCGCTGTGTGTAATAGTCATCATACATACTGCCCTCAATATTGATGGTTGCATAGGTGTTCATTGTCAGAACTCCGGATGGTGTCCAGACATCGTACACCTCATATTTGACGGAATATGCTCTATCCGGGAACCACACCGGTGTAACATGCATTTTGTTTTTGCTGATGGTATATTACGGATACCTGTTTGAACTTGGCGGTGAGCGGTTGTTCAATGACGGTCATCTCGGATATGAGAACGTATTTTTATCATCTGATATTGATATGATTTCCAGTCCCTCTTCATACGGATATCGCAATTTGTCTGATCCGAGCGCATTTATGGTTACGCAAAAAACATTGGATTTGCATGACAAATTATACTTTTTGGAATTTGATCATATCACGCATACAGCTCCGACAATGATTGACGAACCGTGTGATGATATTACAGGGAACGGTGGTTTGAAAGAAATTCCGGGTGCGAAATCAAAATGTAAAAGTGAGATCGAATCGCTCAATCTGATGTGGCGTGATTATATCCTTTGTTATGCCAACGGAACTGCCCTGTGGTGGTTCGATATGTTTGATGGTTGGTTCCGTTCGCCGGAGATGATGCGGGCGATTGAAAAAATGATCGGACTGCATAAAACATTTTCTTATAAAGACAAAGAAAGTTTGGCACAGGTTGCAATATATGCAGAAGGTACATCTATGTATCATGTGCGCAAATCTGCTGGAATAGCCTCTGTTTGTTTGTCAGATATGCGCCGGACTTTTGCGGAAATGGGAGCTCCGTATGATCTGTATTCTATTGCCGATATTATGCATTGTGACCCGGAACAATATCGCTTCATCGTGTTGTTGGATGCCTATGATATTTCAGAAAATCATCGGAAAAAAATCAAGGAATTACAGAAAGACAGTGTGACAGTTCTATGGATGTACGCGCCTGATTATGCACGAAACAGAGAAAACAGTGTTAAGCAACTTTCTGCGATGGTTGGAATGCAAGTGAAACAAAGCGAGACCGGTCATGGTTCGTTGATTTATCATGGGAGAGTAACAGAAAATAAGGTCCAAGCACCATATTTCTCAATCATAGATGATGAAATCATTGCACATGCATTTTTTGAAGATGGTTCCTGTGCTGTGGCGGAAACCAAAGATGGACGGTCAATATATGCAGCTGTTCCGTATATACCTTCGGATCTTCTGAGAGATCTTGTACATGAGAAAAATGTATTTGTATATAGCAAAAATCCCAAAGTATACACTTATGTTAATGCTGATGCAATCTGTGTATATAATGCATCTGAATCTGATGCTGTGATTCATGTCCCGATTGACGGTATTTATATTGATGAAATTTCCGGAGAAGAATTTACCGCTGTGGACAAATCATTGATTTTACCAATGCGGGAATTGCGCGCTTATTTGCTGATGTTCAGAAATTGAGTGTTGATATATACGATGCGTGGACAATAGAACAGATATGCTGCGATATTGAAACTACGCTGATCTGGTGTATTCTTAAATTTGAAGTAAAATAACAGTTTGATCGTGTTCTTTGACAACCTCATATCCCCCGACAGACAACAGGCACTCTGCCGTTTCGTATGTGCGCCATGACCTGAAAACCAACAGCGAGCGATAACACATGCAGTCCCGCAGAGAAGCTGCAGGATGCAGCCGTTTGATCGGGAGAGTAACTTAGTGAAAACAAATATGTATTATAGAAGGAAGGGAACGTGATTGAAAAAAGAGAAACCGATGATCGAATTAGTACCGGAGGAAGGTGTACGGCACAGTGGTTTGACCGTCGAGCGTACTTATGGTTCACAGGATTTAATCGAGCTTGTTGCGGATTATATCGCAGATAAGATTGAGATCGAACATCCCGAGGAGCACCAAAAATGTAAGCGGGCGGACTGTTGACATTGTGACACCGACTGTGTTATAATAAAACCACCAACCGCTTTGCATGAAATTTTGGAGGAAAACAATGCAAAGCAAAAAAATAATCGCCGCCTGCTACTGCCGTTTGAGTGACGATGATGAGCAGGACGGCACGAGCGTATCCATCGAAACCCAAAAGAAAATTCTCGGCGTCTACTGCCGCGATTTTGGTATCACCAACTACACCTATTTCTGCGATGACGGCTGGACGGGAACCAACTTTGAACGTCCCGATTTTATCCGCATGATGAAAGAGGTCGAACGCGGGAACATCAACACGGTCATTGTCAAAGACTTGTCCCGTTTCGGTCGCGATTACGTGAGAATCGGATATTATTTGAGCGAATATTTCCCAGAGCACGATATCCGATATATCGCTATCACCGAAAATGTGGATTCCGCGCGGAACAATCTTGATTATGATCTGATGATTCCAATCAAAAACGTGTTCAACGAATTCTATCCCGCGGATTGTTCCCATAAGGTTAAGCAGGCGTTTGTTGCCAAGGCGAAGAACGGTGAATTTATCGGATCACAAGCCGCATATGGCTTGAAGAAATGCGACTCCGATAAACATATGCTGAAGTTCGACGAAGAAACTGCGCCAACCGTCCGCTGGATGTTTGAAATGGCAGCGTATCACGGCTATGGCTACAACAAAATCGCACGTGTTCTGACACAGCAGAAGGTCATCACACCTGCTGCCTATCAGGCACAGAAAGCCGGTCGGGAATACAGCAAGGACCCGTATGAATGGAATCTCGTTACGGTCTATCGCATGATGGAGAATCAGACTTACCTCGGACACCTTGTCAGCGGCAAACGCAGAAAACTGTCCTATAAGAGCAAGAAGATCGTCCGCCAGGATGAAAGCGAGTGGATTGTGGTCAAGAATCAGTTTCCGGCGCTGATCTCTGAACAGCTATGGGAGGATGCCCATAAGGCGCTCGGCAGTCGGAAACGCGAAAGCAAATCAGGGGCGGAGAACATCTTCGCTGGACTTATCAAATGCGAGAAATGCGGATATGCGCTTGGGGTTTGTAATGCACATGATCGGGATAACTATTATGTCTGCAATACATATAAGAAAAAAGGTCCCGAATACTGCTCCGCACACTATATCCGCAAGGACGAACTGTATGACGTCGTTCTTCATGACATTCAGAAGATCATTGCCGCCATCCACAAAAATAAGGATGCCTGCATCCGTCGGATCGCAAAGAAGCTCGGCGCAGACAATGGTTCCCGTGTCCAATCAGCGCGTACGCAAACGGATTCCATACAGAAGCGGCTGTCGGAGATTGACCGCCGGTTCGATCTGCTCTATGAAGACCGTCTGAACGGCACAATCTCCGAACCCAAATTCCGTGAGATCACCAAACGATGGGAAGCGGAGCAGGAGGACTTGCACACGAAACTGGAAACCTTGCAAAAACAGATTTCCGATATGCGCGATGCCGAGGAAGGAACGCGGCAGTTTGCCGATCTGCTCGATCAGTATACGCAGGTCGATGAGCTTGACACCGAGCTTCTGAATCGTCTGATTGACAAAATCATCATCGGCGACAGAACCCGTGAAAACGGCGAAATCAAGCAGAAAATAAACATACAGTATAAGTTCGTTGGTGCATTATGATCGCTAACGAAAACAAGGCTGTGTTCACTAAGTTAATCAACGGGTCACTGGTTCAAGTCCAGTTGGGGGAGCCATAAAAAGCCATTCAAGCAAAATATGCACCTTTAGCTCAGTTGGTAGAGCAACTGACTCTTAATCAGTGGGTCCCGGGTTCGAATCCCTGAAGGTGCACCACAGCCTTGAATGGCTTTTTCTTGTTTTACGGGATTGAAACAATATGAATACAATCGAATAAAAATACAAGTCGTAAGGACTAAGTTACGAA
>JAZTZC010000525.1:0-2353 GCA_045637265.1 Eubacteriales bacterium
TCCCCATAGAAGTATTCCATAAATTCGCGTCTGTGACGTTCAACATCACACCACGGATCCCAGAGGAGCTTGGAGATCAGATACAGACGCAGTTCGTTGAAGTCAACGCCGCCGCGGGAAGCACCGTTTGCCTGCTCGAAAATACCGCGGACATTGTTGTTGACCATTGCCTGAATGTTGGGCTGAAGGACACGCCAGTTCGGATGCGGTGTCGGATAGTGCGCAAAGCAGGTCGTATAGTCCCAGATATACATACGGTCGCAGACCTTGCCCCAGTCACGCAGGTCGGTGATGAAGTTTGCCTTGGAGCCGTCGGGACGGGTGACATTGCGGGACTCGTCGTCGCAGGTTTCAAACGGATGGGAGAAGCACGCTTCAATTGAGCACAGACGCACGCAGACATTCTTGCGATTGTGCGTGATTTTGGATGCAGGACGGGAATAATTGTAAGCAAGTGTGTCAAAGATCACATCCGGGAATTCGTCTTCCAGGGTTTCTGCAATGCGGTTGACAAAACGCAGAATTGTGCCTGCGGGAGAGCCTTCTTCACGGTCAACGGCGAGACAGTTCTCACACTGACAGTTACCGTGCCAGTCATTCTGGGAAATGGAGATAATACGCGCATCGGGACGTTCCTTCAAAGCCTGTCTGACGGCTTCCACGCAAACATCGTAAACATCAGGATTGGTCAGACACAGCTGGGTTCTGCCGCCGTCGCGGACAACACGTTTGCCGTCGATCAGAGAGTAATATTCGGGATGGGTCTCACCGTAGACAGACGGCGGAACCATACGTTCAAACGTATGAACAAACCACGCATACGGCATATGACCGCCCATACGCGCGGGGATACGGTGAGATGCACCGTTGAAGCGGCAGCGGACGGAAAAACGCGGATTCTGTACGACATCGGCATAGTTGTGTTCACGGTATTCGACGATCGGCTTCTGTTTCATGTCGTATTCGCCGATTTCCAGATTCGGAACGGTCGGGATCTTTTCGCAGTTGTGTGTAAAGAAGCGGCATCCGAGCGATTCGAGGAATTCGTAGACACCGTAGATGACACCGCGGTTGCCGCCGGCAATGCACAGACGGTCGCCGTCCGTGATAATGCGGAAGCCGTCTTCACCAAGGTCTGTGGTATCAATACCTGCGATATCGCCAAGATAAATACCTGCCTTGGGTTCTGCTGCCTCCTCAAATTGGAACGATGCAGAGGTCATGCGGTCAAGATAGTAACGAAGCTCCTTTGCCGCATACAGTGCGGTGCTGTTATTGTCGGACATCTGTTTTGCCGACAGGATGATCGGAACAAGTGCGATTCTGTTTTCTGCAAGTTTCATATCAAAAACTCCTTTCGTGGATTAAGGTTTCAAAACGATTTTTGCGATGTTGACAAAGTACAGCTTTTGATCGTCCTCAACGAAGAAGACAAAGCGCAGATGGGTGATTCTGCCCGCGGGGAGATTCGTCAGATCCGCTGTATAGCGTTTGAATGTGTATGCCGCACCATCGGTTTCTGTGATCGGACGCTGAACGGTTGTCTTCACGCCGTTTTCCATTGCGTATTCCAGTTCCAGATAACCGCTGACCGTACCGCGGTGATAGAGATCGAGTTCCATCG
Organism: Eubacteriales bacterium; assembly: GCA_045637265.1. GTDB lineage: Bacteria > Bacillota > Clostridia > Oscillospirales > CAG-272 > RGIG3925. Next base: position 1,625 of record JAZTZC010000525.1, read on the forward strand.
CGGAGAACTTCTGCAGATTCAGAAGGTGGTATTCACTTGCGCTGACATAGGCGCCGATCGGATTATTGGTGCCGGAAATACGGATGGAGTGAGCATATCCTTCGATGATATTAACAAACGCATTGTCCTGACAAACCTCGGAGCCGCACATCGGCTTCCAGATCGGGAAATAATAGACCTCCAAGGGCTGTTGGGTCGGATTCATGCGGGTTTCCCAGACGCTGACAAGATCAGGGTTCAAGAACGGCATGGATTCGAGGCGAATGAGCTCTTTGCTTTGAATGTCGGTTGCGAACGGCGCCGCGGGAAGCGCTCCCGCCCACAGATTTGCACCGCACGCAAACGAGGAAATGTCGTATGCGGCATGCACAGGATTTTCAAGATAGGTATGCCATCCTGCCATGGTGTCAGCGGAGAGAATTTCACATTCAGCGGGCAGATAGTGACGATCTTCTCCTGCAATATACAGACCGTCGATATGTCCGTCCTTGATATACAGACCTGTATTGACATCGGCAAATTTGAGAATCAGACGATTTCCGTCAATTTCGTAAGAATCGAGCGTAGCGGGAGCCTTTTGTCCTGCCTGACCGTAGGTGTTTGCAAGCGCGAGACGTGCCATACGTGCACCGAGACGATACTTATGTGCCGGATGAATCGGGTGGTTGCCGAGGTTGGATGCCCATACCGGCGGCAGGTCGTCCAGCGGACAGATGATAAACTTTTCGG
>JAZTZC010000526.1:0-1965 GCA_045637265.1 Eubacteriales bacterium
GCGCGTATTTCCCTCTCCGTCGATCCGGCACTTGAGCCGAAACAATATTATATTGCTGTGAAAGGAGACGAAATTCAAATGACAGCAGGCAATTCCGTTGCATTATCCTCCGCCGTTGATGCCCTGGTCAGCGGAGCCGCAAATGAGAGCAAATCCTATGAGGGCACATACACAGGAGACGTTCCCTTCACCCCGGGTGAATTTCTGCTTGCACACTACCGCACCGCGCTTGCAGAAGCACTCAAAACCGCAGGGTATGATATGCCGATCACATGCATCGGTGCCAAAGAAGGCTTCGATGCTACGGTAACTGCTGATATGCCGGCAGAAGCTTATTCCGTCGACGTCACCGATGCGGGTATCACCGTCCGCGCAGGTCACTATCTTGCGCTGGAATCGGCACTTCTCGAGATCCTGTCGGGCAAGGGTCTGGACGGTCAGTCCTTCTCGGGCAGTTATGCGGGCGATGTTCCGCTGTACGACGGCGATCGTGTTCTGGTATGGAATGACGAATTTGACGGCGATACCCTTAACCCTGACCGCTGGACACTCCGCGCAAAAATGTCACAGGGTGACATCAAGAACGGTACGGACGAACGTAATGTTGCGGTTGCAGACGGCAAGCTTCTCATGCGTTCGTGGCGTGAGGACGATCCCGCTGTCCCGTATTCGACCAACACATCCGTCACGACCGACGGCACGATGTCCTTCCGTTACGGTTATCTTGAAATTTATGCAAACGTCCCGTTCATGGGGGGTGCCTGGCCGTCCTACTGGACCCAGTCCAAGGACATCCACCGCTCAGTCGACTACATGACCGAAGTCGATATCTTTGAGATCTTCGGTAAAACCAACGGCGTTTCCGCACAGCTGCACAAATGGAACTTCACGACCGGTGAACACTGTCAGCTTGATTACGGAAGAAAAGACTACTATTTCGATGAAGAGACCGTCAAGACACTCAACAACGAGTACCACCGCTACGGTTTCGGCTGGACACCGACCGAAATGTACTTTACCGTTGACGGCGAGATGTTCTTCACGGATGATATCACAGAAAACGGCAATTTCGGTCATTTCGGAACCATGCAGGGCTTCCAGGATCCGCTGTTTGTCATCTTCAACAACTTCCTGTTCACCGACGGTTCTTCCTGGAAGCCCAGCGAAGAAGCGCTTGTACACGACGGAACGGAGTTCCCCATTGAATATTCCATCGAATGGATCCGCCTCTACCAGAAACCGGGAGAGGGCGACATCTTCTACGATGCATACCATGAATAAACGACATCAAAAGAAAGCCAGGTAAACACATGGATCTTCCCATTTCCTGTCGTGCGGCATTGGAGGAGCTGATCAACAGCTCCTCCTGTTCAACCGCCGATCTGCGCGATGCGGCAGCGCGTATGACCGTATCCTATAAAGAAGACTCGGGACACGGCGGCCGTCTTGTCACCAACCGGATCGCTGTCCTTGCCTATGCGGCAGCACGTATGCCGGCCACCTATGGCGCAGTACACACAGCCCTCTCACATACACTCCAAACACTCGATCCTCATGATACGGAACGTATTTCAACGGTTCTCGATCTCGGTGCCGGCACGGGTGCGGCTACCCTTGCTGTCACAGAATGCCTTCATGATGGGATCAGCATTACAGCCGTTGAACGGGAACCCGAAATGCGCACCGTCGGACAGCATCTGACCACCGGCTGCAATGTCACATGGGTACAGGCCGATGCGCTCGAATATGTCAGAACCATGGCAAAGGACGGCAAAACGTTTGACGTTGTCATCTCCTCTTATATGACAAACGAAATGTCGGAGGAAACACGCACAACGCTCTTTTCTCTCTTATGGCAGATCACGGGCGGAATCCTTTTGCTGGTCGAGCCGGGAACCAAGGTCGGCTCTGCCATTCTGCGCAATGCCAGACGGCAATTTCTCGCAGAGGGAGCAGATATCTGCG
>JAZTZC010000527.1:0-13358 GCA_045637265.1 Eubacteriales bacterium
AGGATGTCGCTTACTGCGAAAACTCCTACCAGCTCGGTATGACTCTGTCCGCAGAAGTCCGTGCTGGCACCAACGCTGACGCTGTCGGCGCTGTTGATTGCGTTAAGGAATTCAAGGTTGGTACTTCCGAAAACGGTTACACCCTCGAATTCTCCGTTGCTCCCCTGAACGGTATCCCCGCTGCAGACAAGGCAATCGGTCTCGAATTCATGTATCAGAACTCCGCAGAAGACGGCACCTTCCTGGATGCTCTCCGTTGGAACGTAGACACCAACGCTGGTGACACCGCTCCGTGGCAGGCTCCCGAATGCTGGGGCGAACTCTACTGCGCAGAATACGTTGCTCCCGTTGAACCGGAAGTTCCCGCAGAAGATGCTCCCGCAGCTGACACTACCGCTCCGACCACCGCTGACGCTGGTATCGTCGTTGCAGCAGTTGTTATGGCAGCAGCAGCAGCTGTTGTTTGCAAGAAGCACTAATTCTTGACATAACGCAGTTCTGAATAAGAACATAGAAATCCTCTCACTTCGGTGGGAGGATTTTTTTTGCGTGCAGGGACTTGAAATTTTAACATATATATGATACAATATCATTAGTGAGGAGTGATGACGATGGGATGTGACAGTGTTGCAGAAACAAAGTCAGTATTTTCTGAAATCATACGGCAGAAAATCAAGGAGTACCGTTTGATGGACGATGCATTCTTTTCTGAGGTGTTTCGTGGAGATACAGAAGCAGCATCCTTTTTGCTCCGTGTGATTCTCGATCGCAGTGATCTGAATGTGATACAGGTGGATACACAGGCAGAATATAAAAATGCAGCGCGCAGATCTGTTCGTCTTGATATCCGTGCGGTTGATGCCGCAGGTCAGATATATGATATCGAAATTCAAAAATCCGATGACGGCGCATTGCCGCAGAGAGCGCGATATTATTCCGGTATGATCGACAGTGAATTGCTCGATAAAAATGATCCGTTTTCCGCACTTGGGCAGACATATGTCATATTTATTACAGAAAATGATTATTTCTCTGCCGGATGTCCGATATATCATATCGAACGCTGTATTAAGGAATTGAATGATGCATATTTTGGTGACGGTTCGCATATTCTGTATGTCAATGGTGCGTTCCGGGATGCAACACATCCGATCGGTCGGCTGATGCACGATTTTCACTGTATGACGGCAGAAGATATGTTTTATCCTATATTTGCAGAGCGTGTACACTATTTTAAGGAAACAGAAAGGGGCTATCAAACGATGAGCAGAGTTACAGAAGAATTGATGGAAATCGGTCGTATGGAAGCGTTTTATGAACTGTATACCGATCAGCGTATCAGTAAAAATGAATTTGCAGCTTATGTTGGCATATCGGTTGATGAGGTTGACAGTTTTATTAAAGAAAAGATTTCCATCTATCCGCGTTCTCCGAAAAAGACCACCAATGAATAATAACAAAAAAAGCCGTACCCGGTTGGGTACGACTTTTCATTTTCCGTGAAGTGAATCTTACTTAACTTCGACTTCTGCGCCAGCTTCGGTGAGCTTAGCAGCGAGAGCGTCAGCGTCTGCCTTGGAGATGCCTTCCTTGATTGCCTTGGGAGCGCCTTCAACGAGATCCTTTGCGTCCTTCAGACCGAGACCGGTAACTTCGCGGACAACCTTGATGACGTTGAGCTTACCAGCGCCTGCGGACTTCAGGATAACGTCGAATTCAGTCTTTTCTTCAGCTGCTGCTGCTGCGGGAGCTGCACCTGCTGCTGCGACTGCGACGGGAGCTGCGGAAACGCCGAATTCTTCTTCGAGAGCCTTAACGAGGTCTGCGAGTTCGAGAATAGTGAGAGCCTTAATTTCTTCGAGAATCTGAGTGGTCTTTTCGGTAGCCATTTTTCATAACCTCCTGATACTTTATCAAATATTATAGTATTTTGTGACCGTTATGCCGCTTTTTGCGGTCGGTCAATGTGAGAAATAAAAATTACGCGGTAATTCTTATTCTGCAGCGGGTGCTTCTTCTGCTGCACCTTCGCCGTTCTTGTCGATAATTGCCTGAAGAGCACATGCCAGACCGTAGAGCGGGGACTGGATGGAGCCAAGCAGCTTGCCGATAAGGATTTCCTTGGACGGAATGTTTGCGAGTTCGAGAACGCCTGCCTGATCGAGGACCTTGCCTTCAACGAAACCTGCCTTGAGTTCGAAAGAGTCGATCTTGTCTGCGTATTCCTTGAGGATCTTTGCAGGAGCAACTGCATCATCCTTGGAAATTGCGATAGCGGTCATACCTTCCAGAACGTTTGCGAGTTCGCCGTAGCCGACATTTTCGCATGCACGCTTGGTCATGGTGTTCTTGATGACTGCATATTCAACGCCTGCCTTGCGGAGTTCCGCACGCATCTTGGTATCGTTTTCAACGGTAATACCGGAGTAGTTAACGATGACACCGGAAACGGCGTTCTGCAGCTTTTCAGTCAGGTCAGCAACGATCTGCTTTTTCGATTCGAGAACCTTTGCGCTGGGCACAATATTCACCTCCTGTAAAATTCAAAACACGGATGAGTTGTAATCGTTTAGATGATCGGTTATGTAAACACGGAAAACAAAAAAGCCTTTATCCGCCGATAAAGACCGCAAAACCGTCAGCGCAGTTGCCCGCACCGATCTGTTATGATTGTCTTCCTCGGCAGGAAACCTTTCCGATTTTACAGAACCTGCTGTCTTTGGATTAACAGTGATATTATACCACAAAATTTCCTTGTTGTCAATAGATTTTTGAAAATAAAATGAAAAAATGCGAAAACTGATGTGAAAAACGGATTGTTGTTGCAAAGTTTTCAAAAATACTTGAAAATTTCAGCTGTTCGTGATATACTATACCATATATATAAATGGAGGAATGGCAAACATGAATCTGCTTTGGTACAATCAGCCCGCCTCTGTGTGGGAGGGTGCATTGCCGCTCGGCAACGGTCGTTTCGGTGCGATGATTTTCGGCGGCGTGAATAAGGAATGTTTCCAGATCAATGATATCACGCTCTGGTCCGGTGCTCCGACAGACGGTGCTGACAGAAAAGATGCACATACCTATCTTGATGAGATCCGCCGTCTGATCCGCGAAAAGGATTTTGCTTCGGCGCAGGAGATGATTGTTGCGCAGTTTACCGGCATCAAGGACGATACCTTCTACGGTTCCCATACAACGATGGGCGAAATCGGAATCATGATGCATCACGGTGATGCCTTTACCGATTACCGCCGTTCGCTGTCGCTGGAAACCGCGGTTGCCGATACGGCATATACGGTTGACGGCGTTCGCTATACAAGAGAACACTTCATTTCCGCACCTGCGCAGACATTTGTCTCCCGTTTTACTGCGGACAAAGCAGGGGCGGTATCGATGACTGTTTCCTATGACCGTCCGTGCTGTGAAGTTTCTCTCGACGGACTTGATCTTGTTGTGCGCGGAACGGCAGACACGCATGGCGATATGCGCTTCTGTGTCCGCATCCGTGCGGCTGTCCGCGGCGGTCAGATTTCCGCGGGCGAGGACGGTAAGTCTCTGGTGATCACGTCTGCCGACGAGGTTCTGCTCTTTGTCGCAGGCGGTACCGATTACATTCCCGATCAGAGCCAAAATTACAAGCGCGATGATCCCGAGATGATGGTACGCTTCACGCTCGATGCGCTGTATCCCGAATACGGCGTTCTCAAAGCCGCGCACATTGCCGATTACCGTGAACTGTATACCCGTGTCACACTGGACATTGCCGGTGCATCTCATGACGAGCTTCCGACCGATGAACGTATCCGTGCGTTCAACGAGCGCGGCAGTGATATCGGTCTGATTCAGATGTATTATCAGTTCGGACGATACCTTCTGATCTGCTCATCCCGTGAGGACAATATGCTTCCCGCGAATCTGCAGGGACTTTGGAATAAGGATATGAAAGCACCGTGGAACGCGGACTATCATTCCAACATCAATCTGCAGATGAATTACTGGCCGGCAGGACCGACGAATCTGATCGCCTGCATGGAGCCGCTTTGCAAATACATCGAAGGTCTGGTTGAAAACGGACGGAAGACAGCGCGCGCATATTACAACGCCGAGGGCTGGATGTCCGGCATGAACAACAATCCCTTCGGCTACACCTCGCCCGGTGCCGGTGCGCCGTGGGGACAGTTCTCTGTGGCGGGTGCATGGCTTTGTACGCATCTTTACGAATACTACGCATTTACACAGGACAAAGCAATTCTTGAACGCATCTATCCCGTTCTCCGCGAAAATGTCCTGTTTAGCCTGACGACGCTTGTCGAGGATGAGGAAGGCTATCTTGTCACCTCTCCCTCCGCATCTCCCGAAAATACCTATATGACCGAGGACGGTCTGACAGGTTGGGTCTGTGAAGGCGCGACGATGGATCTACAGATCATCCGCGAAACCTTCCGTGAACTGCTTCTGCTCGGCGAGATCCGCGGCGGCGATGAAGATTTCCTTGCGCAAGTTCAGACTGCGATGAACCGTCTGCGTCCGCTTCGCATCGGTGCGGCAGGTCAGCTGCAGGAATGGTCCGGCGACTGGGATCTGCTTGCGCCCGAACGCAATCACCGTCATGTTTCGCACCTGTTCGGACTGCATCCCGGTACGATGATCACGCCGGAGGAAACGCCTGATCTGATCAGTGCTGCCAAGAAGACGCTGGAGCTGCGCGGTGACGACGGTACCGGCTGGTCCTTGGCATGGAAAATCAACTTCCAGGCGCGGCTTGGCGACGGCGATCATGCTTACCGCCATATCGAGCGTATCCTGCGTTTTGCGGGCGGCTCGGAGGGTCAGTTCAACTACGCAACCGGCGGCGGTACTTACGCAAACCTGTTTGATGCGCATCCGCCGTTCCAGATCGACGGTAACTTCGGTGCAACGGCGGGTATCACGGAACTGCTTCTGCAGAGCCACCGTGTCTATGACGCCAATACCTTTGTTTTGTATCTGCTTCCCGCACTTCCTACGGCATTTGCCGACGGCTCTGTCATGGGACTGCGTGCGCGCGGTGCATTTGCTGTCAATATGGCATGGAGCAGCGGTCATCTGACCTATGCCGAAATTCGTTCCGATGCCGGTTCTCGCTGTGTTGTGCGCGGTGCGTATACCGTTCTCTGCGGAGATACGCCGACAGCGTGTACCTATGAGGACGGTCTGACTGCTTTTGATACGGAAATCGGCGCATCGTATACGCTGATTCCACAGAATACATAACGGATTGACCTATGAAAAAATTACTGATATCGATTCTGAAGGCGTTTCTGTATACCGGGGTTTTTCTCGGAATTCAGATTGCGGTTACCCTGATCCTCTCACTGTTCTTTCTTTTGCTCGGCGAGATCATGGTATACAGCATGGGAATTCCCGATGCCGATACCGTCCTGAATGCAAACCTGCTTCCCACTGTGACGTTTCTATCCGCATGGCTGACGCTGCTCTTTTTCTGGATGTTTTTTGCTGTGCGCGGAAAACGGTTTTCCCATGAGGTTCGCTGGTATAAAATGCCCGCTCCCGCGTCAGCTGTCCTTGGTCCGCTGGAATGTGGCTTCGGACTTTCGCTCCTTGCATCCATTGCGCTTGCGATGATTCCGTTTCCCGAGACATGGTACGATGCCTACGACGAAAGCATGGCGCTTTTGCTGTCAGGCAATCCGTGGTTCCTTGCGGCGGCGACCGTACTTGCGGCACCGCTGGTCGAGGAGGTTGTCTTCCGTGGATTGATTTATACCCGTCTGTGCCGCGGAATGCATCGCCTGTTTGCGGCACTGCTCTCGGCGGTTATCTTCGGACTGGTACACGGAACGCTGCTGCATCTGTTCTATACGATTCCGATGGGACTGCTTCTGTGCCTGTTCTACGAAAAATACCGTTCTCTCTGGGCACCGATTCTCCTGCATATGAGCTTCAATCTTGCGGGAAGTGTGCTTGAATATTACAGCTGGGCACCAACCGGCGTCATGATCGCCCTGCTTGTCATCGGACTTTATCTGACGGTACTTGGGCTTCTTTCCATGCGCTGGTATCGGCGGAAAAACGGTTTCTGTGTCAAACCTGTCAAAACGGCAGAACTAACCCCTGAGCTTCTGCCATAAACAATTTATAAAATCATTTTTGGAGGAATATATCATGAAAACTCGCATTACCACATCTGCACTTGCACTGCTGATGCTCGGTGCTATGGCACTCAGCGCGTGCGGTGACTCTGCCGGTACCGAAACCAAGGATACCGTTGAACAGAATAACACAGAACCTGTTGTCACCGAAGAACCGACAGAAGCGGATATCCGCAAGGCAATTCCCGACAATCTGCCCGAAAAAGACATGGGCGGCTACGAATTCCGCGTCTGGACCCGTACCAGAGGCGACTTCGTTGAAGACGTCGGCTTTGATCTGGAAGAAACCGGTGAAGTCGTTGACGACGCGATTTACTCCCGCAACAGAACCGTTGAGGAACGCTTCAATGTTGATCTCATTCAGCGTCTGATCCCCGATGACACCGGTGCATCTGCCGAAATCGTCAAGTCCATTTCGTCCGGTGAAGATACCCATGACGTTGCAATGGGTCAGGTTATCTCCATTCCGAAGCTCGGAACCGAGGGCTACTTCCTTGACTGGTATACTGATCTTCCTCATGTCAATCTTGAAGCTCCGTGGTACATCGGCAACGCGGCAGAAGCACTGTCTGTTGCAGGTCACGCATACGCGATGATCGGCGAATTCGACCTCGACGTTCTCCGCTTCACCTACTGTATGTTCTTCAACAAGGAAATTGCTGCAAACTATGACCTTGAAAACATTTATGACGTTGTTTCCGAGGGCAGATGGACGCACGATTACCTGCGCCAGCTCTCTGCAGAAATCTACACTGATCTCAACGGTGACGGTCAGAAGTCTGAGGACGACCTGCTGTGCATCTCCGGCGACCCGTTCTCCGCAGTTGTTACCTATCAGTATGCATACAACAACCCGACCTACACGCTTGACAAGGACGGTATTCCGCAGCTGACGCTCGATACCGCCAAGGCAAACGATATCGTCAACAAGCTCAATGATCTTTATTGGGTCACGCCCGGTGGTTATACCCAAGGCTGGGGTACCGGCTCTACAGCATGGTGGAACGGCAACCTGCTGTTCTACACCGGTCTGTTCCAGAGTGCAAACGGCTTCCGTGATCTCGAACATGATTTCGGTATCATTCCGTATCCGAAGTACGACGAAGCACAGACGCAGTACTATACCATGTCCGACGGTGCGCACGGCGTTATGACGGTTCCTGTCACCCTGCAGAACACCGAATACGCATCCATCATCATCGAAGCGCTGAACGCGGAAACCTATAAGCAGGTTGTCCCTGCATACTACGATGTCTCCCTCAAGGTCAAGGCTGCGCGTGACGACGAATCCGTCAAGGCACTTGATCTGCTGATGGAATCCCGTGTCTTCGACTTCGGTTATATCTATAACACCGGTTCGATTGCATTTACCATTCAGGATCTGGTCTCCAAGAACTCCAACAAGTCCGAATCGATGTATGCAAGCAAGATGAAGACTGCACTCAAGGAATACGAAAAGATCGTTGAAGCTTACCTCGAACTCGAATAATTGATGTTCCATTTTCGCATCCCGACTGTTTTACGGTCGGGATGTGTTTTTTTGTTCGCTGCAAAAGAAAACCGCCGGAGATTTGTCCGACGGTTGGATTTGTGTGAGGTTATGTTGTTTTGATGCCTGCGGTTTTGTGGATGCGATGTCCGAGGATGGCAGACAGTGCCGCGAGGAGTGCGGTGAGCGGCAGGAGCAGAAGCATCAGCGGGGAAAATCCCGTAAGCGAGAATGTACCTGTCAATGCGGGATAGGCGTGCGCAAAAACGAAGTTTGTCAGTACACAGCCGCCGAACAACACGGCGGGAAGTGCGGCAAACAGGGCGGATACGGCAAAGGACGAGGGCGCAATGACGGTACGGCGACTGACCGAATACACGATGATACTGCCAATGAAAAAGACGGCGGCGAATGCGGCACACAGAATCCATGCGGATTTTTCCAGCGAGGATGCATGTGCGGTCAGCGCGGCGATGCCCGGTTCCTGCTTTGCGGTGGTGATGTCCCAGGAAGCGGCACGGGTCTGCGGTTCTCTGGCAAATGCATCCAGCGCGGCAAGAGTCTGTTCTGCGTGATTCTGCATCTCAGCAAGTGTTTGTGCGGCGATATGACATTCCGATGCAATTTTGTCACGTTCTTCGTAGGCGGTGAGCAATTCCCGATGAATCTCCGCAATGACTGCTTCCTGTTTTGCGTAGCCTTCCTCGGCGCGGTCACGGCGGGGAATCAGATCGACCTGCCGCAGTGCATAATATTCGTTGTATTCCATATCGGAGACGAACTGCTGTTGTTCTGCCTGCAGTACGGCTACGGCATCCATCATGCGGGATTCCAGCTCTGCGACACGAAGTGCGGCGGTATCCAGTCGGTTATCAAGATTCTGTACGATGATTTCCTGCTCCGTCACCGCATTGTCGGCTTCAGCTGCCGCGAGGGTCAGCGCGGTATGCCGCTCCTCTGCCTGTGCCGCAAGGTATGCTGACTGCGCATCGGAATGTTTTTTGTACAGTGCCTGTACGTCGGAATACGGATCGTCGGAGTGACAGCCGACCAGAAACAGGCAATTGACGGCATCTTCCGTGTGCCATGCTTCATCAGAGGCAGTATAAACCAGATAATCGATCGCAGGATCGGTGATCGGGGAGAGTGCGGAGTGGATATTTTCACCGACACCGACGACCGTCAGCTGACACGGTGTTCCGTCGGCGGATAGGAGCGCCTCGCCGTTTTCGTCACACGGACGGATGACCGTACCGATGGCCGGCGCGGTGTTTGGGGACAGCGCGACGACAGCGCATTCATATGGTGTCAGCTGCGGCGCATATCCGTCGGTCACATGAAGTGAGAGGTTGATACTGCCGTTGTTCATGCCGATGAGTCGAATCTGCTTCCCGTCGGCGGTTTCGGTGTCATAGCAGACGACAGCGTTATAGTTGCTGATCTCGATAACATCTGAGATCAGAGCATCGTCCATGACAGCGATGCCGCTGATGGTGAGCTGTGGATTGCCCAGTGAGGAGCGGTAGGCGTATGTGTCGAGTGCAGAGGTGATCTGTCTTGGATACGATATTGCAAACGCCGCACAGACCACCGCGGCAAACAGCGGGATCAGCAAAAGAGGAAAACGGATACCGACGTGCTTGTCGGAGGATTTTGACATGATGATACCATCGCTTTCCGATAACGAAAGCGTCCTTTCGGGGTGTCGTTGGGATAAAGATATTATACTATATTTTTTTGAATCTGTCATGTGTTTTTGCAAAAAAACTGCGGAATACGGGCACTTTCGGCATTGTGTACAAAAGAATTTTGACGGAAATTCGGATAGGACTTGATTTTTGCTGTGAAATTGTGTATAATAAAACAAAACAATAACGAAAAGCGAGGTACATCATGAATACCATTTGGACTCCCGCAAAGCGTGTCATTACGGCACTGACACTCGGTCAGCCAGATGAAATCCCGACCTTTGAACTGGAATTTCAGCTTTCCTATGAATTTTTCGGCTATGATCTGGACGATGCCAGACTGCACGGCGAAAACAAATTGAAATACTCAAAGGCGGAACTGGAATCGTTTGCAATCGCTCTTGCCGATAAATATGCCCGTGTCTACGGCGATAAGTCCGCATTGGAAATCGGTCCGGAGGTTTGTTCGGGTGACCCCGAAAAGGACGCGCGTCCCGGTCTTGACTACGGTATCATTCCGATCTACTGTCCCGAATGGACCGATGTGAACTCCGACATCAACCGTGCATTCCGCCGCCGTCTGCGTGAGCACTTCGGCGATACCCGTCTGTTTGGCGGTCACGGTGACGGTACGTTTGCGATTCCCGACGGCAACGGCATGTACGAATTTGCCTACCGCACGGTCGACGATCCCGACGGACTGAAGGAAGAAGCGCGTCTGATGGCAGAGCGTGCGATTGAGCAGAACAAGCGTCAGCGCGAGGCGGGACTGGATGTCGCATTGCTTTGTGCGGACTACTGCTACAACATGGGACCGTTCCTCTCGCCCGAAATGTTTGACGAGTTCATCACGCCGTATCTGACAAAGATCTGTTCTGCAGGTCGTGCGGACGGCATGTATATGATCAAGCACACCGACGGCAACATCATGCCGATCATCGAATCTATGATTTCCGCAGGACCGCATGCACTGCACTCCATCGACCCGATGGCAGGTGTTGATATCCGTGAAGTCAAGCGTCTGTACGGTGACCGCGTTGCGCTGTGCGGCAATGTCCACTGTGCGGCATTGCAGACAGGTACACTTGAGGAAGTCCGCGAAAGCGCCGAATACTGTCTGAAATACGGCGGTGAGGGCGGCGGCTACATCTTCGCAACGAGTAATGTCCCGTTCCGCGGTATGCCGTGGGAGAGATATCAGTTTATTCTCGATATCTGGAAGGAAAAGAGAAAGTATTAAGCATATACATTAACGGTGAGGACATTGTTCCTCACCGTTTTCTTTTGTATGAACCTATTGACAAGTGTGTCTTTCTGTGATATAATAAACATATGAACAAATACTCATATGATAGAGGGGCAATATGAATTTTGGAAAAACAGATATCATAGAAGAACAAATATCGTCGGCGGACGATTTCCCGGACGAAGATACGCTGTGCGATCTTGCGGAGCTGTTTAAGATCTTCGGCGACAGCACACGATGCAAAATACTCTATGTGCTGGCATCGGGAGAGCAGAGTGTCGGTGACATTGCAGATACTTTGTCGATGACGCAGTCGGCAATTTCTCATCAGCTGCGCGTTCTGCGGCAGTCGAGATTGGTACGGTGCCGCAGATCGGGCAAAACGATGCTGTACGCACTTGCCGATGACCATGTCCGAACGATTTTGGAGATGGGTATGGATCATATTATGGAATGAGGAGAATGCATATGGAGGAAAAGAACGCCTGCAGCTGCTCCTGCGGCTGTGAAAAGGAAGAAAAATCCTGTACCTGTCACGCAGAGACGCACGACGGTACCGATCATTGCTCCTGTCACAAGGAGCACAGCGAGGACAACTGTCATTGTCATGACGATGACGATGGATGCGGCTGTGGCTGTGGCTGCGGTCATGACTGCGGCGATGAGGAAAAAAACGAATTGCCGAGGCTGATGGTCGGCGCGGTGCTGTTTGTGTTGTGTCTGATACTGGAGCACACAACGCAGATGCCTCCGATCGTTTGTCTGATTGCATATCTGATCCCGTATCTTCTGGTCGGCTGGAAAACGCTTTGGATCTCCGCAAAACGGATTGTCCGCGGTGCCGTGTTCGATGAAAATTTCTTAATGTCTGTGGCATCTGTCGGCGCGTTTTGTGTCGGACAGTATGAAGAAGGCGCCGCGGTCATGCTGCTCTATCATCTCGGCGAATGGCTGGAGGATGCTGCAGTCGGACGGACACGGGCATCGGTCAGAGCACTTCTGGCGATCCGACCCGATACGGCAAGGATTGTCTGCGAGGAGGACGGCGACTGTGACGAGGTCGTCGTTGAGGCGGTCGGTGTCGGTGCGACCATTGAAGTCCGCCCGGGTGAGCGGATCCCGCTGGACGGCTGTGTGCTGTCGGGAACTGCGGCACTCGATACTGCCGCGCTGACGGGAGAATCGCTTCCGCGGACGGTGACGGTCGATGACAGTATTGCTGCCGGCTGTATCGTGACGGACGGTGTTCTGCACATCCGCGTGACACATACGGCGGGAGAATCGACGGTACAGCGGATTCTGGATCTGGCACAGCATGCGGCATCGAAGAAAACAAAAATAGAAGCCTTTATCACGCGTTTTTCGCGCATTTATACGCCGATCGTCGTCGGTGCGGCTGTTCTGCTTGCGGTCATTCCGTCACTTATCACGGGAATGTGGGGGATGTGGATACACCGTGCATTGACATTTCTTGTCGTTTCCTGCCCGTGCGCGCTTGTCATTTCCGTTCCGCTGACATTCTTCTGCGGCATCGGCGGTGCATCGGCAAAGGGCATTCTGATCAAAGGCTCGCAGGCGCTGGAAGCCTTATCGCGAACCGAGATTGCCGCATCGGACAAAACAGGTACGCTGACGCGCGGTACATTCCGTGTGACGGCGCTGCATGCCGAGGACGGTGATGCGCTGCTGTCGTATGCAGCACATGCGGAGCAGTATTCCTCCCACCCTGCGGCAAAGGGCATTTTGGCGGCATATACCGAACGGTTTGGCAATATGCCGGACACTACTGCCGTGTCGGACGTGACGGAATATGCAGGCCGCGGTATCCGTGCGGGGGTGAACGGCAAGACGGTTTTGTGCGGCAATGCACGGCTGATGGAAGAACACGGCATTGCCATCTCCGCGCGAGAATTCGGTGCTGGATGCATTGTTCATGCGGCTCGTGACGGCGGTTACTGCGGTGCGATTTTGCTGGAAGATACGCTCAAGGACGATGCCGAGGACGCGATCCGATGCTTCCGTGTCAACGGTGTTCGTGAGATCCACATGCTGACAGGTGACATACCTGCTGCGGCACAGCCGATTGCCGATGCGCTGCACCTTGACGGATGTCATGCATCGCTTCTGCCGGACGGAAAGATGGAAGTCGCCGCTGCTTTGAAAAAACAGTGCACCGACGGAACGCTTCTGTATATCGGCGACGGTATCAATGATGCGCCTGTACTTGCGATGGCGGATGTCGGCTGTGCAATGGGTGCACTCGGTTCGGATGCGGCAATGGAAGCGGCGGATGTCATCATCATGGACGATGCGCCGACGAAAGCCGCCGATGCGATTGCCCATGCAAAGAAAACGATGCGCATTGCAAAACAGAATATCGTCTTCGCACTCGGTGTCAAGGCGGTGATTCTGCTCCTCGGTGCGATCGGTATGACCGGTATGTGGGCGGCGGTGTTCGGAGACGTCGGTGTGTGCCTGCTGTGTGTATTGAATGCGGCAAGGGCACATCGGAAATAAGGACAAAAAACGAGATACGTCATGCGGCGTATCTCGTTTTGTAATCTTCTGTTGATTTTCGTGATCTCGGCGCGGAGGACGAGCCTATTCCATATCCTCCTCTGCAATCAGCCCTTCCTCTGCGGTGGAGATATACCGCTTTGCCTGGGCGGAGAACAGCTCGTAATACTTGCCGCGTGCACGCATCAGCGATGTATGGTCACCAAGCTCGGCAACGGTACCGCCGTCAAGCACAATGATCTTGTTGGCAACGGTTGCGGAGG
>JAZTZC010000528.1:0-2095 GCA_045637265.1 Eubacteriales bacterium
GGTGTCAGAGATGCGCAGTTCTGTCCTGTCGGGAGATGATGCATTTGAACTCATGCTTTATAATGTATCCTGGTCAAACGGTGCATCGCTCATTGCCGATGGCGGTCTTTACAACATTCTTGAGCTTCCGTATGTAAAACCGTTTTCTGAATCCTATATCAGCGAAGTCAACGAAATGATGGTCGTCAATGATCAGCTGTATTTTGTCATTTCCGCTTGGCCGACGGTTCGTATTCCTACCTATATGGTTTTCAATAAAAAGATGATGGATAGCCTTGACATGGAATATCCGTATCAGACAGCACTTGACGGAACATGGACATACGATGTATTCCTGGATTATATCAAAGGCGTTGCTTCTGACATTGACGGTGACGGTGACTTTGATATCAACGATCGGTACGGATATGCAAACATGGGAAATCTGACCAATCTGATGGCATACGGTATGGGAATCACACCGTTTATTCCGGGGGACGGCGGTTATTATGCGCCTGATTTTCTGAATGAAAAACTGATCACTGCGTTCTCAAAGATCATCGATCTGCGCGAACGTGACGATATTTTCAATGCGGATCTGTACCAGCCGGGAAGCGGTTCCGGTCATGCCATTGTCAACGATGCGGGACTTCATGTCTTTATGCTCGGCAACTCTCTGTTCAGCACGACAGGTACCGGATCTCTGAAACTGCGGTATATCGAGGACTTTGACTTCGGTATCGTACCGTATCCGAAATATGACGAGATGCAGGAATACTACTGCGGTTCCCAGTCACCTTCTCCGTTTGCGGTTCCGAGTACCGTCGGTAATCCCGAGCTGGTCGGGGCGGCGCTGGAAACGCTGTCGCAGATGTGCCATGCAGAGCTTGCGCCTACATATATCGATGTTTATGTTAACGAAAAAGAGCTGCGTGATGAGGAATCCGTTGCTGTGATGCGGATGATCATGAACAACCGCATTATGCCGGAAATGGCGTATTATTATCAGTATGATGCGAATGCATTGCTGATCGAATCGATGAACAAGATTGATTCATCCGGTGAGATCGTATCGTTTCTGACCAAAACACAGACGAGAGCGGAAAAACTTGCACAGAAATTCTTTGAAAAAAATTTCCAGTAAATCAGACAAGGAGACAATATCATGATCAGACAATTCCATGAAATCAAACCGGTGACGGAACACGGCATCATTTACCGCAATCCGGATTCCTTCTTCGGTTACTGCGGCTGGCCGACGGTTGCGATCGATGAAAAGGGCGTGCTGTATGCCGTCGTATCGGGCTTCCGTGCGGCACATATCTGCCCGTTCGGCAAGACGGTACTGTTCAAGAGCTTTGATCACGGAAAAACATGGAGCATCCCGATGGTCATCAACGATACTTATCTTGATGACCGCGATGCGGGTGTACTGTCGCTCGGAGGAGAAAAGATCCTTGTCACCTGGTTTACGCATCCGACCGAGCTTTACCGCAATGTTTACAAGGAGTGGATCGCCAATGACTGGTGCGTTTCGGGCGATCTGGTCGAAAAGGCATATCCGACGGTCCCGCAGGAACTGGCACAGGGCGGCTCGTATGTCCGTGTCTCCGATGACGGCGGTATGACATGGGGAGAGACGGTAAAAGTGCCGATCTCTGCACCCCACGGTCCGATCAAGCGCCGCGACGGTTCACTGCTGTATCTCGGCCGTGAAATGTACAATACGGAACCCGACGGTGTTGTTGACGGGGACATCTGTGCCTATGAGAGCTCCGATGACGGAAAAACATGGAAGCTGCTCGGAAAAGTGCCGCTCGATCCTGCATGGGAGGATCCGTGTGAGGCACATGTATTGGAGCTGGAAAACGGCCGTCTGCTTGGCATGATCCGTGTCTGGGATGCGGAAGTTCAGCTGACGACTTTCCGCACGGTTTCCGATGACGGCGGATATACATGGAGCTTCCCCGAGGCGATGGGAACGAACGGCGCACCGCCGCATCTGATGCGTCATTCCTCCGGTGCGATCATTCTGACCTACGGCCGCAGAACGGGACCGTTTGGTCAGCGCGCGCTCATCAGCCGCGACAACGGCGAGACGTGGGAGGACGAATAC
>JAZTZC010000529.1:0-4738 GCA_045637265.1 Eubacteriales bacterium
TTGTTTGTTCGACAAATCTTTGGTGAGTTTTTTTACTGCACTTTTCTTGACAAGTCCATAACCCACACCCAAAGGAACCAACTATGACCACACTCCACACCCTCCGCGTCCATTCTTTCCAATCCCTCGGTGCCGTTGACGGTCCGGGTTTGCGCTATGTCATCTTTTTGCAGGGCTGTCCGTATCGCTGTCCGTACTGCCACAATCCCGATACGAAACCGTTTGACGGCGGCAGTATCACAGGCACAGAATACTCTGTCACAGCACTTTGTGACCGGGTGGAGCGGTACAAGACGTACTTCGGAGAGCAGGGCGGTGTTACCGTATCCGGCGGGGAACCGCTTGTGCAGAGGGAAGCGCTCGCCGCGTTCTTTGCGGAATGTCACCGCCGGGGTATCTCCACCTGCCTTGATACAGCTGGCATGGAGCCGGATGACGGTATTCGCGCGGTGCTTTATCACACAGACACGGTGCTGTGCGACGTCAAGCACACGGATGCGGAGCTTTGCCGCACGATCTTCGGCACATCACTGTCCGCGACACGTTCGTTTCTCTCGGCATGTGAGGACGCAGGCTGTGATATCTGGGTGCGCCATGTTGTCGTTCCCGGCATGACCGATGGGGAAGACCACATCCGTGCGCTTGGTCAGCTTGCCGCGCAGTACCCGCATGTGAAGAAAATCGAGCTTCTCCCATTCAAAAAGCTGTGCGTCGAGAAGTATCAAAAGCTCGGTGTGCCGTTTGCGCTTGCCGATACGCCGGAATGTCCGATGGAGGTCATAGATCGGTTATACCATATTTTGCAAAAATGAAAATACCCCGATCCGGGATACATTGGATGTACCGGGTCGGGGGAGTTTTTTTACAATAGGAAAATCCGTGCTCTGACTTGATTTTTCATGATTCATCAGCGCAGCGGCTTCATGATTCCTTCCTTATCACTCTCTGGTAAACGATTCCATGAGCTTTTCGACGCGCTTGATCTGGGACTTTTCGTTCTTTGCGCACCAGGATGCGACGTCGTTGGACGGGGTGGACTTGTTGAACAGCTCCCAAAGCATCTTGCCGTAGATACTCGTGTAGTTGTCGTGGATGTAGGTAAAGGAAATGATGACGTTGTCGTGGACGAGATCGATCATCTTTGCGTCGTCGGTCTGCTCAGCGTAACGGGTCTTCATGGCGATTTCATAGTAAGCGGGGAGAACCTGCTTGTAGCCCTCGGCGTTCAGCGCTTCGATGACCAGACCGATGTTGTCAAGGTTGCCCTCAGCCGTGGTCGGAACGACGAACGGACGGTCAAATGCCGCGCCGAAGTAGCCGTCCTCGGAGGCTTCCAGCTTGGGCATCGGCAGAATACCGTAGGACAGGTCGTTTGCCGCAGAGAAATTCTTTGCTGCGTTTTCGAGCGGACCGTAGAAGAACAGGGAACGACCCTCGCAGAAGAGGTTCAGCACCTGATCCTGATAGTCGGCATCCTTGGACGGATAGAGGAAGCCGCCCTCACCGAAGATCATATCATACATCTTTTCGACGACCTGCGTCGTGCGTTCGAGATACACTTCGTAGTACAGATTGCCGTCGGCATCCTTGCGGTACGGTTCGACGCGGAACGGCTCAAAGATACCGTAATAGTACGGCATGCTGACGTAACCGAACTGGTCGGCGGTATCGATTTCGCCGTTGCCGTTGAGATCGCGGTATGCCTGCTTGGTCATGCCGTTCATGGCATCGAGCGTCCATGTGCCGTCGTAGACCTGCTGATACGGCAGCTCCATATCGAGGTCTTTCATCAGGTTCTTGTTGAAATACATGACGCGCGTCTGGGCTAAGTTGTTGTAACCGATGTTGTTGCACATCAGGTACATCTGACCGGCAACGGTCATGGATTCGGTCGTTGCGGCAGGCCACCAGGGCTTGGAGAAGTCGAGGTGCGGAATGTCATAGGCATTGACGAACAGACCTTCCATGGCGGCGTTTGCCATATTGACGTCGTGACCCTGGGCGAGATCGGTGGAGTCGTCGCCGGCAAGGATCGCCTGCTTGAGTGAGTCGACATGGTTTTCTTCCTGGAAGCTCATGTCGGTCAGAACGATGTCGACATTGAAGCGTTCCTCAACGGTGCGGATTTTGGAGTAGACCGCGTCGTTGACGATGTTGCCGTCCTGTGCGTCGACATATGTCTGCGGACGGTTGAGATCGGTGCCGAAAATGGTCATGCGGAACGGTGCACCGCCGAGATCAGCCTCGGGCAGGGAATCCTTCAGTGCGGGGTCTTCGGTGACAGCTTCGGTCACGGGTGCGGTATCGGTTCCGGCGTTGTCGGGAGCAGCTGTGTCAGTCGTACCTGCCTGACCGGATGCGCAGGAAACCACGGATGCAGCGAGCAGCGAACAGAGCAGAATCGCGGAAATGGCATTGCGTTTCATGAGAAGATCCTCCAATCATGGTGTGAATATTTTTTCGATATTACATTATACCATATACTGACAGGAAATGCAAGAGGGCTGAGAAAATATAATGAATCATGAAGAATCAAGTTACAATGCGAAAAATCCCAACTGTAAAATAATTTCTCATTTCTAATTTCTAATTCCTCATTTATTTTTCCGTCTCGGCACGCGTCCGAGCACCATTGCCGATCTTGCCGGCGCATAGACAAAGAATCCGCGTCCGTGCGGGGTATCGGTGGGGGAATAGACGACATCCTCGGAGATGCGTCCCTGACCGCCGAAGTCCTGATTATCGGTGGACAGCGTCACGCGCCAGTCGGAGTCATCGTCGCCGCGATAGACGAACACGTGCTCCTGTGACTGTGTCGGATGCCAGTTGATGACATAAAGCTGTTTGCCGCGCGCAAAGATCATCAGACTCTTCTGCTCGTCCAGCCAGATCACCTCTGCCTTCGATGCGGCGGGGAGATTGTGACCTTGCAGATGTGCCATCAGCGCGCGGTCGAAGTTCGACAGAAATTCAAATTTGGAGAACGGGTCACGCACCAGCGACCACTGACGGCGCGCGTGATGGAACGACCAGCCGTTGCCCTCGCGCGGGAAGTCGATCCACTCGGGATGCCCGAACCCGTTGCCCATGAAGTTGAGATAGCCGCCGCCCGACAAAACAGCCGTCGCAAAGCGAATCAGCTTATGATAGTCAATCGCCGCATCCATTGTCGGGGAGTGGTAGGCGCGGTTCATGCCGTCGTACATTTCGGCATCGGCTAAACGGAAAATGATCGTTTTGTCGCCGACAAGTGCCTGGTCGTGCGATTCTGCATAGCTGATACACCGCTCGCCCGGTCGTCCGCCCGTCAGCTCATGCCACAGTGAGAAGACGTTCCAGTGCTCCATCGGCACTTCCTTGATGAGCTTGATCCACAGATCGGGCAGACCCATCGACAGGCGATAGTCAAACCCAAGTCCGCCCGAGGAAATCGGCAGTGCCATACCCGGCATACCGCTCATGTCCTCGGCAATCGTGACGGCGCTCGGACGAAGCTCGTGCACCAGCTCGTTTGCCAGCATCAGATAGGCACGTGCGTCGACGTTGGTGTTCAGCGAAAAATACTGGCTGTAATCGGTAAATGCTGTGCCAAGACCGTGATCCTCATACAGCATCGAGGTCACGCCGTCGAAGCGGAAACCGTCGAAGTGAAACTCCTCGAGCCAGTATTTGAGGTTGGACAGCAGGAAATGGAGCACCTCGCCGCGTCCGTAGTCAAAGCAGCGCGTTTTCCATGCGGGATGCCAGCCGCGCGCGTCCTGATGGAAATACTGCGTATCGGTGCCGTCCTGCAGGTGCAGACCCTCGCCCTCGTTGGGACAGGCATGGCTGTGCACCACGTCGAGCAGAACGGAAATACCCATTTCGTGTGCGCGGTTGATGAGATATTTTAAGTCGTCTGGCGTACCGAACCACTGCGACGGCGCAAAGAAGTTCGTGACCTGATAGCCAAACGATGCATAGTAAGGATGCTCGGCAATCGCCATCAGCTGCACGGTGTTGTAGCCGCTCTCGGCAATCCACGGAAGCGTGTTGTCCGCAAATTCACGGTATGAGCCGACGCAGGGTGTCTCCTGTGCCATGCCGATATGCGCCTCGTAAATGCGCGGGGAGCCTGATTTCTTCTGTGTGCGGAATCCGCCGTCGGTCCATGCAAACGGTGTTTGAGGTTCCCAGACGATACCGCAGAGCCGCCGTGTGCCTTCCTCCTGCTCGACCGAGCGGATATAGGCGGGAATCCGCTCAAACGTGCTTCCTTTGCGCCCGACGATCAGACGGACCCTCTGCCCGTGACGCAGGGCATCGTGACCGTCAAGGCGGAGCTCCCAGACACCCCCGCCGATGTTCGTCATGGGATGGGAATACGGTGCCCAGTCGTTGAACTCACCCGTCAGCCAGGCAGCATCCGCACCCTCAAGCCATTCGCGATAGACCCAGCCGCCCTCGGTGCGGTGGATGCCAAAGTACAGATGCCCGTTGGCGATGTCCGACAGACCCGTGTCACGCGGACAAAGCCTGTCCCGGGCGGCAAGATACCGCTCCAGGTGCAGACGTACCTCTGAAAGATACGGCTTGATATGCGGATCGCGTTTTGATAAGGCGGCAAGCGCTCGGTTGACAGACAGCATAATCGTTCCTCCCGATTCGGTTATTTGTATATGGTAATTATAGCACAGATTGCGGGGGTTGTCAATGAAATGAGGGATTTGGAATGGGAAATTAGAAATGAGAAATGAGA